>CAYPIM010000043.1:2881-34801 GCA_964410795.1 uncultured Lewinella sp.
GTCGTTGTCCTCATTTTTATTGAGTGGAAGCAGCAGTTCAACGGCGAAGGACATTTTCTCCGCTTGTTTATTCTGCCCGTAGTTAGTAAATAAATCGGCAGCATTTCCTCTTCGCCCATTGGCCTCTTCCAGAGTTTTTCCCGTAGCAAGGCCTTTAATGATTTGTAGTGCGTCCAGAAAATTACTCTTCCCTGAAGCATTAGCACCTGCAATCACGCTAAGCGGGGCTAAGTCCACGGCGAAGCCCGTAAAGGATTTAAAACCAGAGATTTCTACGCGGGTTATCATTTGCGCCAGTTTATATACTGTAAGGTAAACCAAAAATATCAAGAGGAGGTTGCACGAAGGCCGCAAACCTCGATATCGCATTTTGGCATCGCCTATCCTGCTACGTAAAGCCCTTCTCCATAATCCCCGATGTAAAACTGGTAATCAGTCATGGGATAATTTTGAACCAGGAACTCACGCGTTTTCCGGTAGATAGACTGTAGTATCTGGCCTTTACGTAAGCCCATTACAGACCAAAAATATTCGTTAGAGATAGACATGAAAACTTCTTCAACATCAATTGGGTGGTCGTAAAGCTTGACCGATGTGATGGATGATTTACCAATCTCATACAAAGAAATCTCTTCCCCGTTGATTTCATAACCGTAGGGAATCTCTTTAATGATGGACTCTTCCGGTGGAAGACGGTGAAAGTCGAGGTGAATGATTTCCGCTTCGGAATACCGAATGATGACTACGTTTGCTTTTTCAACGATGCCTTTCGTCAGTTGATCTTTAATAGCAGCAAAGAAATTTGGAAAAAAGCTATCGTTGTACGTAACAGCATTGTCTTCGGCGGCGGAGATGTGTTTCCTGATTTCTTCCGGGTGTTGTTTAAAATAGAGAAGTTGTTTCAGGAATTCGTCTAAATCTTCTTCGCCGGAAGCAATATCTTTTTTTAGCGAAGCGATTTCGTCCTGCAATTCTTTTTCAATACTGGATTTAGAGATTCTAGCTAATTCTTCTTCAATTTGGGACTGAAGAGATAAAACGCTGGGGGAGGTCATAGGCAAGGTTTTAGAGGTTAAACTTCGGAAGACAATATAAGGCTTACTATCTTACCCTCTTGCCAACTAAACTAGCCTATCATGAGACCAAACTACCTACTTACCTTGCTCCTAATAACCCTCCTTTGCACCTGCGCCCGCGCCCAGGATAAAATGATGAAGGACGCCCCCCTGACCCGGGAGCTGAACATGGACATGAAGCAGACGAACCGCAACTCCGTGAAGATCAACGGGAAAGTTGTGCCGTACGAAGCCACCATTGGCGTGCAGCCCGTATATAATGCCAAAAACGAGGTGGTTGCCGGCCTACACTACACTTACTATGTACGTACCGGTGTAGAGGACCCAAACCGACCGCTGCTCATCAGTTTCAACGGCGGCCCGGGCTCCGGCTCCGTTTGGATGCACCTGGCGTATACCGGCCCTAAGGTGTTGAACATCGATGAAGAAGGCTACCCCGTGCAGCCCTACGGCGTGAGCGATAACCCTTATTCGGTGCTAGACGTAGCTGACATCGTATACGTCAACCCCGTCAACACCGGCTTCAGCCGTATGGTGGAAGGGGCGGATCGCGAACAGTTCTTCGGTGTTCGCCAGGATGTTACTTACCTGGCCGACTGGCTCAGCAACTTCGTCAGCCGTAATAACCGTTGGCGCAGTCCGAAATTCCTGATCGGTGAAAGCTACGGCACCACCCGCGTTTCTGGCCTCGCGCTGGAGTTGCAGGAGCGCCGCTGGATGTACCTCAACGGCGTCATCCTTGTTTCCCCAACGGACATTGGCATTGAACGCAATGGTATCGTGAAGGCTGCTAACCGCCTGCCTTACTTCACGGCCGCCGCGTGGTACCACAAGCAACTGCCTACGGATTTGCAGAGCAAAGACCTTGTCGACATCCTGCCCGAAGCGGAATCCTTTACTCAGAATGAATTGCTCCCCGCCCTGGCCCGTGGTATGAGCTTGTCCGATACCGAGCGGATGAAGATCGCCGAAAAAGCTGCCCGTCTTTCAGGCCTGGGGGCCGATGAATGGCTGGACAACAACCTGATGCCCGCTACCAGTTACTTCTGGAAGCACCTCCTGCGTGGCGAAGACCGCGGTAACTTTACCGTCGGCCGGCTAGACTCTCGTTACACGGGCATCGACGGGATGGCCGCTGGCGACGGGCCGGACTATAATTCCGAACTCACCAGCTGGCTGCACTCCTTCACGCCAGCCATCAATTACTACCTCCGCGAAGAATTGAACTTCAAGACCGACCTGCAGTACAATATGTTTGGCCCCGTTCGCCCATGGGATCGCTCTGGCGACGAAACCGGACCCAACCTACGCAAGGCCATGGCCATGAACCCCTATCTGAACGTAATGATCCAGTCCGGTTACTTTGACGGAGCCACCAATTACTACGACGCCAAGTACAACCTCTGGCACCTCGACCCCAGCGGACGGATGAAGGATCGGCTTAGCTTCAAAGGCTACTACTCCGGGCATATGATGTACCTGCGGCGGGAAGACCTGAAGAATGCCAACGGCCACGTTCGGGATTTTATTAAAGGTAGTTTACCCGGGACGAAATCGGCTAAGTATTAGTAGGTAGAATGTAGTGGGTAGTGCTGCTGCAAGTACCGTTCGCTGCGCTTGCTCACTAAAAGCGAACGAGCGTAGCGAAGTGAGTGGATATAGCGGCAGCACTATCTACTACCCACTACAAGACTACCAACTAAGCACTAAGTAACCTAGGCGACGCTCACCTCCCGTTGCCACTATGTATCTTTGTCGGCCAAGTATAAACCTACTTATGATCAGACTGCTATCTCTTGCGTTGGCGCTTGCTGCCACCATCGGCCTTACGGCCCAGACTTCTCCCTTCGAGTTTAATGGTTCAATAGCCGTTACCGCAGATATTCAGGACGTAAAGACCGTGACGGTTGACATGTCTTTGCTGCGGAATGAGCTCAAACACGCTCCTGCCGAATTTCAGGGAATTAAGAGCAACACGACGGTGAGCCTACCCCTTCCCGGAGGTGGATTTGCTGACTTTACAGTATACAATAGCCCGATGGTGGACGATGCGGAGCTTGGCGGTTACCGCGTGACCGGCCCTTGGGGTGGTGGCCGGATGGCGACTTCACCGGATAAGATGTCTGCGGTACTTCGCGGCCCTGATGGCTACTTTGTTATTGAGCCTACGGAAGATAACGACGGTGTCTACCGGGTATCCAACTACAGCGACTTCATGTCTATGGTTGCTGAAAACGAAGGTGAAATGTCTTGTGGTTACGAGGAGAACCACATGCCTCACTACGCCGAGCTTGAGCTTACCGAAGAGATGTTGGAGCGGGGCGCGGTCGCAGGTGCAGGGAATTTCTTAAAGGCAGGGAACGAAGCGCGCGAACTGCGTGTCTACGACCTGATCATTACCAATACCGGAGAGTTCGCCCAGCGTGTAGGTGGCACGAATTCTGCTGTTCGTGAAGCTTACAATACGGTAGCCAATACGATCAACGCTATCTTTGAAAATGAGATTGGCATCCGGATGCAACTCAATATCCTGGACACCCTGATCTTCCTGGACCCCGCAACGGACCCTTACGTAAACTCCAGCATGGGCGGTGCATTGCTTGGTCAGGTACTTCCCGCCTTTACGGGAGCAGGTGTAGCTGTTTCTACCTATGACCTTGGCCACATACTTACCGGCGGCTGCTCCGATGTAGGCGGAGTAGTGAGTGGCCGTGCCTGTAACGATAATGGGAAAACACGTGGAGTTACCTGTGTTGGCGGTTCGGTTGTGGGTGCAGCTCTGCGGATTATGGCGCATGAGGTTGCCCACCAGTTTGCTGTAAGCCACAGCTGGAACAACTGCCCCGGCAGCGAAGGCCAGCGGGCCAGCGAAACGGCCCTGGAGCCGGGGTCAGGAACGACCATCATGTCTTACGCCGGAGCTTGTGGAGGCCAGAATATTGGTGGCGATGATGCTTACTACCACGTAGGCAGCATACAGCAGTTTCTTACGTTCACGCGCGTAACCGGTGCTGCCGACTGTGCTACGGTAATTGAAACGGACAACTTCACTCCTCAAGTTATCTTTGACTATGATGATGGCTTTACCATTCCGGTAAGCACCCCCTTCCGCCTTAAGGGAGAAGCGACGGATGCCAACGGAGATGACCTGACTTACAACTGGGAACAGTTTGACCTTGGCCCGGCCTCGGACATTCGAAACCCTCAGGGTAATGCCCCCCTATTTCGCTCGCTTTCCCCTCTGGCGGACGGTAACGTACGCTACTTTCCTAACCTTTCCCGAATTGTTGGCAACATCCAAAGCTTGGCGGAGGTACTACCAACTTACACCCGCGATATGACTTTCCGCCTCACCGCGCGCGACAATAACGCCGAGGCTGGTGGCGTAGACTGGGAAGAGCTTAAATTCAAGACAACGGCTGATGCTGGCCCTTTCGTAGTAGATGACCCCGTAGGAGGTGACCTGCGGGTAGGTGAGTACCGCGAAATTACCTGGGATGTGGCCAATACCGACCAGGCTCCAGTAAATTGTAAACGGGTGAACATCGTGATGTCTACCAATGGAGGAGACAGTTTCGATGTCGTACTGGCCGAGAATGCTCCGAACATCGGTAGTGCTTTTGTTACCGTTCCTGAAGGAGTACTCACTACGGAAGGCCGTATTATGGTTGAGGCCGCAGACAATGTTTTTCTGAATGTAAACAGTACGAACTTCCGTGTTTTAGCACCAGAAGTACCGGTGTTTACCCTGGAGCCTTCCATCCGCTTCCAGGAGGTTTGCCTTCCCGATGTTGTTAGCATTGGCTTGAACACGGGCAGCATCCTGGACTTTGTTGCGCCAATTTCCTTCTCGGTAGAGGCCGAAGGTTTACCGGAGGGCATCACCACTAATTTTTCTGACGAGACGCTGGTGCCAGGAAACAATGGTGTGCTGACGGTAGATCTCAGTGAGGTCCGCTACTCTGGCCCGCTGGAAATTACGGTTGTTGCTGCTGCGGAAGGACAGGATACCGCTCGCCGTACTATTCTGCTAGACGTTACGGATAATGATTTCAGTGATCTGGCAACAATGTCTCCGGCAGAAGGAACTACTGGAATCATTCTGGCTACTACTTTTGACTGGACCGATGCGATAAACGCTGATACCTACGAAATCGAAATCGCAACCTCACCGACCTTCAGCGACGCTTCATTGTTTGAACGTTCCGAAGGCTTAACGGACACGGACTATCTGCCGCGCGAATTCTTCGACGCCAACACACTCTATTTCTGGCGTATCCGGCCGGTTAATATTTGTGGCGCGGGTGCCTGGACGGCCCCAAATAGCTTTAGGACAGTGAATAGTTCTTGTGCACCATACTTGACAACCGATGATGTTCCGCTACCCGGTAGTGGCCCGTCTTATACCCGGGAGTCAGCGCTGTTCATTGAGGAGTCCGGTTCAATCAGCGACGTGAACCTGCCAAACGTCAATGTGCGTTACAACTTTGTTTCCAAGCTGACACTGACGCTGATCAGCCCGGCGGGAACAAGAGTTATCCTCTACGAAGAGAAGTGTTTCTCCACCAACCGCCTTGACCTTGGCTTTGATGACGACGCACCGGTAGATGTAGCCTGCCCCCCAGATGATGAGCGCGTATTCATCCCGAAAGGATCTCTGGCTGATTTTAACGGAGAAGATACCTTCGGTGAGTGGGTACTGGAAGTGGGAGTTAGTGAAACCGGGAACGGTGCAGGCTCCATCGTTAGCTGGGATATTGAATTCTGTGCTGATGTAAACGCATCAGCGCTTAGCCGGATTAACAATACGGCTACTGAAGTTCCTCCTCTCGAGCGCGCCGTGATCCAGAAGCAAAAACTAAGCGTTACCAGCGACGAATTTGGCAGCGGAGAAGTAATTTACACGCTTACGGATCTGCCGGACTTTGGTCGTTTGCTACTTTACGGCAATGAACTTGCGGTAGGAGATGAATTCAAGCAAGCCGACATCAATGGTCTTGGCCTTTTCTACGAAAACACAGATGGTGACGCGGAGATGGATGACTTTGGCTACGTAGTTACGACTGCCGATGGAGGCTACCTTTCTGTAGCTTATCACGATATCCTGATCTTTGAGGGGGCAGTGGTTTCTAACCGTAATGAAAGTGTTCTTGATGCTGGCTTGCGGGTGTTCCCGAATCCGGTTGCTGATGATCTGAGTATCCGTTGGGATGTTGCGATCAATCGGGACATAAGCCTGGAGCTTTTTGACCTGAACGGTCGTTTGCTCCAAAGTCGGAGAGTTGCTGGAGCAGCTAAATCTGCCGCCCTGAATACAGCAATGCTTCCTGCTGGAGTATATCTGCTCCGAATCGACGGTGCAGTACGCCGGGTAGTGAAGAATTAGAGCCTTTCCGAGCGAGGGGCTGTGCCCCGAGGATGGCCGAGTGATAGTTTCAAGAGTAATTACAATGCTCCCTCGCTATCACCCCGCCACCCTCGGAGCGCAGCCCCTCGCTCGTTTATGTAAGCAACGTTTGGCCTTCGGAACACGTCAATAAAGTATACCTTACTTTTGCTGCCCGCTTATGCTGAAAAAACTTGACTGGTACATCATTGGAAAATTTCTCCGCACGTTTTTCTTTACGGTGCTGATCTTCTCCATGGTTAGCCTGATTATTGATTTCAGTGAGAAGATCGAACGCTTCATAGAAAGTGACATTAGCAAGATGGAAATTGCTTTTGAGTATTTCCCCACCTTCTTGCTGTTCATTCTTGGCTTTTTATGGCCAATGCTTACGCTGATTGCGGTTATTTTCTTTACCGGGCGAATGGCGAATAATTCCGAGATTATCAGCATCCTTAATGCGGGAGTGAGCTTTTGGCGGTTTCTACGGCCTTACCTTATTTCAGCAGCGTTCCTTTCGTTACTCTACGTAGTAGGCATCCATTATGTGATCCCGTGGGGCAATGCCCACCGAACCAACCTGGAACGGGTCTATTTTAACCGAAATCGGGATGTGGGGAAGACCCAAAACGTTCATATGTTCGTAGCCCCCAATACGAAGGTATTCATGACGCATTTCAGTAAGCGGGACAGTAGTGCCCGTAATTTCCGGATTGAATACTTTCAGGATAATAAACTTACGAGCCTGACTAAAGCCCGCTCAGCCCGCTATATTAAAGGAGATACGTCCTTCTGGCAATTATCTAATTACGAAATACGAACTTTTGACGGCGAAAATGAAACACTTCAGTTAGGAGGGCGAAATACACTGGATACTATTCTCAACCTTAACCCAACTGACTTTATTGAGTACGGAAATCAGCAATCGGCGATGAGTACGCCTGAGCTACTTGGTCATTTGCGTAAGCAACGGGAACGAGGTTCAGGAAACGTTAGGCGTTACGAAGTTGAACTGGCCAGACGGACGGCAGAGCCGTTTACGATCTTCATTCTTACGCTTATTGGTGTAGCGGTCGCTGGACGAAAAACACGTGGTGGTATGGGGGTGCAGCTCGCCCTTGGTATTTTCATTGGTGCCCTGTTCGTCTTTCTCAGCCGTTTTGCTTCCACCATTACTAGCAGCCCTGCCATTCCTGTTTACCTGGGCATGTGGATGCCGAACATTGTCTTTTTTGCGGCGGCCATGTTCTTCGTCGCTAAGGCGCAACGTTAAGCTGAGAACGCCTTTGGAAATTGAAATCGTGTTACTTCGGAGAGCGTATGCTTTGCTGCTAACCCATCGTGAAAACCCTCATTGCACCTGCGTCCGCGCCTAACTTGATAACTGATGGTGTTCCGCTGCCAGTGAGTGGCCATGCTTACACTAAAATCTCTGCACTGTTTATTGAAGAGTCTGGTTCAATCAACGATGTGAACCTGCCCAACGGCGATGGGCGTTACAATTTTGTTTCCCAACTAACGCTGACGCTGATCAGGCCAGCAAGAAGCGTTATGTTTATGTAAGCAGCGTTTGACCTTCGGAACACGTCAATAACGTATACCTTACTTCTCCTGCCCGCTTATGCTTAAAAAACTTGACTGGTACGTCATCGGAAAATTCCTCAGCACGTTTTTCTTTACGGTGCTGATTTTCTCTATGGTGAGTCTGGTTATCGATTTCAGCAATAAGATTGAACGCTTCATTGAAAGTGATATTAGCAAAATGGAGATTGCTTTCGAGTATTCACCCACATTCTTGTTGTTCATTCTTGGTTTTCTATGGCCAATGCTGACGTTGATTGCAGTGATTTTCTTTACCGGGCGAATGGCGAATAACTCCGAGATTATTGGCATTCTAAACGCGGGAGTGAGCTTTTGGCGGTTTCTACGGTCTTACCTTATTTCAGCAGCGTTCCTTTCGGTACTCTACGTAGTAGGCATCCATTACGTGATTCCTTGGGCGAACGCCCACCGGACAAACCTGGAACGGGTCTACTTTAACCGAAACCGGGATGTGGGGAAGACCCAAAACGTTCATATGTTCGTAGCCCCCAATACGAAGGTGTTCATGACGCATTTCAGTAAGCGGGACAGTAGTGCTCGTAATTTCCGGATTGAATACTTTCAGGATAATAAACTTACGAGTCTGACTAAAGCCCGCTCAGCCCGCTATATTAAAGGAGACACGTCCTTCTGGCAATTATCTAATTATGAAATCCGAACTTTTGACGGCAAGAATGAAAGACTTCAGTTAGGAGGGCGAAATACACTGGATACTATTCTCAATCTTAACCCAACCGACTTTATTGAGTACGGCAACCAGCAGTCGGCAATGAGTACACCTGAGCTACTTGGTCATTTGCGTAAGCAACGGGAACGAGGTTCAGGAAACGTCAGGCGTTACGAAGTTGAACTGGCCAGGCGGACGGCAGAGCCGTTTACGATCTTCATTCTTACGCTTATTGGTGTAGCGGTTGCTGGACGAAAAACACGTGGTGGTATGGGGGGGCAGCTTGCTCTTGGTATCTTCATTGGTGCCCTGTTCGTCTTTCTCAGCCGTTTTGCTTCCACGATTACTAGCAACCCTGCCATTCCCGTTTACTTGGGTATGTGGATGCCGAACATTGTCTTTTTTGCAGCGGCCATGTTCTTCGTTGCTAAGGCGCAACGTTAAGCTGAGAACGCCTTTGGAAAAGAGAATCATGTTGCTTTGGAGAGCGTATACTTTACCGCTAAGCCATCTTGATACCCCCATTGCACCTGCGTCCGCGCCTGATAAAGATCACTGAACTTTAGACATTTGTCTTGAAGGTCGAGGGAGCTAACTACCTGAAATTCTTAAAGTAGCATGAAAAGAGGAATTTTTTCACCATCATAATCTCTGGTGGCATTCCTGTTCTCAGACTCGTAGGTAGTTTAGGCGACATTTAAAGTTTCAGTTTTTACTGAAAATACTATTATTTCGAGGTGTTTTGATTATTTCTTGTCCTAAAACAAGCATTTCTGCTATGCGAACCGAACATCTCACGCGTTTTTAAAAGTATGAAAAGGGGAATACGGCGCCGGTTTTTATTTGTACCTTTTTGTACTTGCCCTTAACTTTGGACTGTTCTAATTAATCAACCAATGAAAGTGATGACACAACGCGAGTTTAATGGCGAATTCAGCCGCTTGACCACTTTGCTGAATTCTTTTGCTTATAAGCTGACGAAAAATTCGGAAGACGCAAAGGACCTTTATCAGGAGACTGCCTTCCGGGCGATGTCTAACCGGGATAAGTTCCGCCCGGGGACAAACTTAAAGGCTTGGCTCTTCACGATCATGAAAAACATCTTCATCAATAATTATCGGAAGAAGGTGAAGGCTAATACCATAATGGATAATACGGATAATCTGTATTACATTAACTCTGGCCGTAACTCGATTGAAAATACTGCGGACAGTAACATTCTGATCAGAGAGTTAAAGGATATGATTGAGCTCCTAGACGATAGTACCCGGATTCCTTTCTTGATGCATTATCAAGGGTTTAAGTACCAGGAAATAGCAGATCACCTTGGTCTTCCTTTGGGTACGGTAAAAAGTAGAATTTTCTTTGCCCGTAAAGATCTGAAATCTCAAATTGCCCGCCAGTACGGCAAGTTACGTGAGAATTATTAAAGAGTATTGTTCAAGGTTATATTCAAACGTTTATCAATTTAGATCAACGATTCCGCCGCGGCATATGTGTCGCGGCGTTTTTTTTACCAACTTTGCCAAATGCTGAACGCCGAAAACAATCTCTTTTTTCGTGATGCTTTATTGAGATGGTACGACCCCGACCGCCGGCCAATGCCGTGGAAAGCGATTGCCGACCCTTATCAAATTTGGTTGAGTGAGATTATTTTGCAGCAAACCCGTGTGGAGCAAGGCCTTCCGTATTTTGAACGATTTATCTCCGCCTATCCAACCGTAAAAGATCTTGCGACAGCTGAAGACGAGGCCGTAATGAAACTTTGGGAAGGCCTCGGCTATTATTCTCGCGCCCGTAACCTTTTGAAGGCGGCTCGAATGGTTGCAGCTAACCATGATGGCGAATTTCCGGATACTTATACTGGGCTCAGAGCACTGCCGGGCGTTGGTCCGTATACAGCAGCAGCCATTGCCTCTTTCGCTTTTGGCCGACAGATTGCTGTGCTGGATGGCAACGTTTTTCGCATTCTGGCACGCTTTCATAATGATGCTTTTGCGATTGATACTGGCAAAGGCCGTAAGCACTATCAGGAACTTGTGGATTTAGCGTTGGGTGATGCTGAAGCCAAGCTTTTCAACCAGGCAATCATGGATTTTGGCGCCCTGGTTTGCACGCCAAAAAGAGCCTCGTGCACTACTTGTCCTTTAGCAGAGAAATGTGGGGCTCGCATTGCTGGAACTGTGTATGATCTTCCGGTCAAGGAAAAAAAGCTTAAGCGTAGAACCAGGTACTTTCACTTTCTCATCCTAACAGGTGAGGAAGAACAAACACTCATTGAACAACGATCTGAAAAAGATATCTGGCAAAGTCTATTTCAATTTCCTTTGGTTGAAACCGAGAGGCAGGACGTCCAGACAAACGCATTGGCAATGGAAGGTAACTGGCCAGACTGGCTGCCCGCAGGAGAACTTAAATTCCTGAAACGCAGTGCTCCTTCTAAACACCAACTCACCCATCAAACCATTATCACAGTATTCCATCACTTTGCCTGGGAGCAGATGCCCAGGAAGCTGAAGGGGAAAGTTATTTTAAAAAACAAAATGTTTAGTAAATATGCTTTTCCCCGTGTGATTACCCGGTATTTAGAAGAGAAAAGCTTACTTTTAGACCTGTTTTAACCTTAAGTTCAATTTGTACTAATGATCAATAAAGTAACCCTCGTCGGCCGCCTAGGAGCGGAGCCTGAAGTACGTACCCTTGAGAATGGCGCAATGGTCGCTAAATTCGGCTTGGCTACCTCGGAAAATTACCGGGACAAAGCCGGTGAATGGCAGGAGCAAACAGAATGGCATGACGTAGTGGTTTGGAGAGCCTTGGCGGAGCGCGCGCAGGAATACCTAAAGAAAGGTAGCCTCATTTATCTTGAAGGCAAGTTGACCCACCGCAAGTGGCAGGATAAAGACGGAAACAACCGTAAGACTACCGAAGTAGTAGGTTCTTACTATCGCGTGATGCCAACAGCTTCCCGTACCGGTGGAAGTGGTAATTATATGCCGAGCCAAGAACCTGCATCTACTATGGCCGCTCCACCTCCGAAAAGCCCAACGGCCGCCGCTCCGGCGAGCCCTGCTGCCGCACCAGCAACTACAGGAGGTAGTGATGATGGAGAAGACCTGCCATTTTAAATCTGGAAGAGTGGAAAATAGTTGTAGACGCTCTGACGGAAAGCCTAATAAGCTATCTTGAGGGCAAACCCTATCTTTGTCTTATAACCAGTAATCCTCTTGTTGGACGTCTCCGACTTATTTCATTTATGCCTTCCAAATCTCTTTCTGCTTGTTAGCAGCACCGGGCTTGGCCTTGGCGTACTGGCCATTATCGTCCTGCTCTTTTTATCGGGCTTGATCTCCGGATCTGAAGTAGCTTTCTTTTCCCTGACTCCGAATGACTACGAGGAGATTGAAAGCAAGGAAAGCCCGGCGCATCGTCTTATTCTTTCCTTTCGGGATAAACCGAGGAGGTTGTTGGCTACCATACTGATTGCCAATAACTTCATCAACATTGCAATTGTCCTGATCTCGACGTTGCTGCTACAGGCTTTATTTCCCGACGGTATCTTCGTAGACTGGCTTGAGGCGCTTCAGAAAGACTACGATTGGGCTACGTTCATTACCGCCGAGCAAGGCGCTTCGATTGTTCGCTTTAGTATCACCGTGATCGGTGTTACTTTTCTCCTTGTTCTCTTCGGAGAAGTCGCTCCCAAAGTATATGCTCGTTACAATAAGTTGAAACTGGCAACCCTGATGGCTCGCCCGGTGAGGACAATGATGAGCCTATTCAAGCCGCTCGCTTTTATTTTGGTTAGTGGAGCATCGATCGTCGAAAAACGTTTGGAAACGCACAGTATTGATTCCGCAGCCGCCAGCCAGGAAGAGATTGATGAAGCCATCGAGCTTACGGTCAATAACGAAGAAAACGGTGAGGAAGGCCCCCGACAGGAGGTGGATATACTGAAACGTATTGTCCAATTCGCCAACGTGACCGTCCGCCAGGTGATGCGTTCCCGCGGAGACGTGATCGCTGCCGACCAGAAGATCGATTACCACGAACTACTGGCCGTGATCCGGGAACATGGCTACAGCCGAATCCCCGTTTTCGAAGAAGACTTTGATACCGTTAAGGGTATTCTTTACGTAAAAGACCTGCTCGGTTACCGGCGGGAAGGGCCGGAGTTTAATTGGTCTGTGCTCGTGCGGCCAGAAGTGCTTTACGTGCCGGAAAACAAAAAGGTCAGCGATCTACTCCGAGAGTTTCAGCAGCAGAAAATGCACCTCGCTATTGTCGTCGACGAATACGGTGGCACCGAAGGCATCGTTACCTTGGAAGACGTGCTGGAAGAAGTCATTGGAGACATCCACGACGAGTTCGACGAAGGCGACGAGATCATCTTCGAAAAAATTGATGATCTCAATTTCGTGTTCGATGGCAAAACCCTGCTAAACGATGTATGTCGCGTACTGGAACTCCCCACCAATACTTTTGATGACGAGAAAGGAGAAGCTGAATCCCTCGCAGGGCTATTGCTCGAAATGCTCGGCCAGTTCCCCGAAGAAGATCAGGAGATAAATTGTGGGGTCTATCGCTTCCGCGTTATGTCTCTCACTAAGCGGAGGGTGGAGGAGATATTGGTTACGTTGCCTTCGGATGAGGAGTAGGAATAGTAGGTAGAATGTAGTGGGTAGTGCTGCCGCTGCTTCCACTCATTTCGCTACGCTCCTTCGTTTAAGGTTCGCAAGCGTAGCGCCGCGAACAGTACTTGTGGTAGCACTACTTACTACCAACTACCAACTCACTTATGCCGTGCCCTCAACACTTCCCGAACATCCTCCAGGCTATAACCCTTGGCTGCCAGTAGCACAATGTAGTGGTACATCAAATCCGCAGCTTCTCCTAAAAACAGGTCACGGTCGTCGTCCTTGGCTTCAATGACGAGCTCAACGGCTTCTTCGCCTACTTTCTGGGCTACTTTATTGATGCCGCGGGCCAGTAACTGGCTGGTATAACTCTTCTCACTCGGGTTATCGCGCCTGTGTTGAATGGTGCGCTCCAGATGGTTCAGGAATTCTCCCTGATTGATCTCGCCCCAGCAGGTGTCATCTCCAGTATGGCAGGTCGGGCCCTTAGGTCGGACTTGGACCAGGATACTGTCCTTGTCGCAATCAGCTGCGGCGCTGACGAAGTGGAGGTAGTTTTTGCTCGTTTCTCCCTTTGTCCACAGACGTTGTTTGCTACGGCTGAAGAAGGTGACCCGCTTGCTGTCCAGGGTTTTTTCCAGTGCTTCTTGGTTCATATAGCCTTGCATCAGCACTACATGAGTATCAGCATCCTGGATGATGGCGGGCAGGAGACCGTCGGGGGCTTTGCCGAAGTCTAGTTCTTTGAAGTTGTCGGAAGAGATGGTCATAAGGCTTAAATTGGGTGCAAAAGTACGGTTTAAAAATATGGAAGAAAGCGCATCGACAAACAACGAACCACCTGAAATTAAAACGCTAAGTGAAAAGGATTATCAGAAAATCCGCGCTTCTGCGCGTTGGCATCTGGTAATTTCCTTGTCGGCTATTATCATCGCCAGTGTATTACCTATTTACATTATTGCGCTTGATGTTTTGAACAGTTATGCTTCGACGGGACCTCCGCCAGGAACAGGAATTCAAGTGGTGAAAAAGCCGTTCATCAATATTGATATACTTGGCTACGGTTTCATTTTTACGTTCTACGTAAGTTGGGTCTTACTGTTTTCCCTACTCTTTAGCTCGTCCAGGCATGCTCTGGCGGCAGCAAAACATAAGCTCCCCAATGAATATGAAAAAGCAAAGCGCTTCAAGTCTAGGTTTAATAATTCGCTGATAATCTGGATTTTGATTTTTCTGCTAATCATGGTTCTAATCGGGGTAGGTATTTAGGGCGCAGCCGCAGGTGCAAAGTAAGGGGTGAACGAAGCAAGGTGAAAAGCATATCATTCCCCTTTTACCTTTATTCCTTTTCCCCTTTACTTCTAAACCGGCCGCACCGGAATCTGCTGCTCCGCCAAATAGTCTTTCAACTCCTTGATGCCCACCTCGCCGAAGTGAAAGATGCTGGCCGCCAGGCCTGCATCCGCCTTGCCCTCTGTAAATACTTCTGCGAAGTGTTCTTTATTCCCTGCACCTCCGCTGGCGATGATGGGTATGCTGAGCAGGTCGCTCATTTCTGCGAGGGCTTTGTTAGCAAAACCTGCCTTGGTGCCATCATGGTCCATGCTGGTGAAGAGGATTTCGCCCGCGCCACGCTCCTGAGCTTCTTTGGCCCAGTCGAACAGCTTATGCTCCGTCTTGACGCGCCCGCCGTTGAGGTGGACAAACCACTCTCCATCAATGTTCTTCGCGTCTATGGCCACTACCACAAATTGATTGCCAAAAGCGTAGGCCAACTCATCAATCAGTTCGGGCCGCCGCACCGCGGCGGAGTTGATGCTCACCTTATCGGCCCCGGCGTTCAGTAGTACGTCCACATCGTCGATGTGCTTGATACCGCCGCCGATGGTGAAGGGGATGTTGAGATGGCGGGCAATGTCGCGCGCCAAATCAGATAGGGTTTTGCGGCGCTCGTTGGTGGCCGTGATGTCCAGGAACACCAGCTCGTCCGCGCCAGCGAGGGAATATTTTGCGCCCAGCTCAACGGGGTCGCCCGCATCACGCAGGTTCACGAAGTTTACGCCCTTCACGGTGCGTCCGTCTTTTATGTCCAGGCAGGGGATTATGCGTTTTGCTAACATGAGGACGAAGGTAGGGGTTGCGCTCCGGCCAGGAGGTTTTCTTCGATAGGTTTATGCCTTCGAATGGGCGGGAGCTTGCTGTTCCGTCCGTTCCGCCAGGAGTTTACCTGTTACGAGTACGAACGGTTAGGGGGCTGGAAGCGATATAGAAGGTGGTGGTGCGGTAAGGGCACACGTAGCGTATCACTAAACTCGACAGGCGAGTTTAATCCCGTTCGCAGTGCTACACTTACTTACCAGAGGTGAACGAGCAAAGCGAAGTGAACGGTAACAGCGGTAGCGTCCCTTACCCCCTTACTCCCTTACTCCCTTACTCCCTTACTCCCTTACTCCTTTACCCCCTTACTCCATCTCCCCAAGCACCGCCTGCGCCGCCCAGGTCCGGTTATTCGCCTGCTGCAACACCAAAGACCGGTCGCTCTCAATCACGCCGTCGGAGACTACGACATTGCGGCGTACGGGGAGACAGTGCATGAAGTAAGCATTGTTAGTAAGGGCCATTTGGGCTTCGTCCACCTGCCAGTCGGGAAAGTTTCCAATGGCGCCGTAGTCCGCGTAGGAAGACCAGTTTTTGGCGTAGACGAAGTCTGCTCCGGCGAAGGCTTCCGCCTGGTCGTGTACAACTTTTGCGCCCTTGGTGAACTCCGGCGCGAGGTCAAAACCCTCCGGGTTGCAGATCGTCAGGTCCACCTCGCCCCAGGCGAGCATCCATTCGGCGAAGCTGTTGGAAACGCACTGAGGTAAGCGCCGGGGGTGCGGCGCCCAGGTCAGTACCACTTTCGGCCGGGCGGTGGTGCGGTGCTCACTGATGGTGAGGCAATCCGTAAGGCTTTGTAGCGGGTGGCGGGTGGCGGATTCCATGCTTACTACGGGAACGGAGGCGTACTTCACGAAAGCTTTAATGATGCGGTCTTCGTAGTCAGCGTCCTTGTCCGTCAGTGTCGGAAAAGAGCGGACGCAGAGGATATCGCAATACTGGCTTAGTACGCCAGCGGCTTCGCGGACGTGCTCGGCGGTGTTCCCATTCATCACGGTGCCATCTTCAAACTCGATGCCCCAGCCGCCGGAGGCATCGTAGGTGATCACATCATACCCCAGCTGACGGGCGGCTTTTTCGGTGCTCATCCGCGTACGGAGGCTAGCGTTGAAAAAGAGGTTGATGACCATCTTTTGCTGGCCCAGATGATTGCTGCCGAAGGGCTTTGCTTTATGGGCGCGCGCTTTCGCGATCAGGGCATTGATGTCGGGCACGTCGGCGGCGGATAGGAATTGTTTCATGGTGAATGATGGGTGAGTGGGCGAGGGGCTGTGCCCCGAGAAAGCCAAAGCGTAGCGGTGAGTAATTTCTCGTTTCGCTCGAACATTCTCGGGGCACAGCCCCTCGCCCATAGTAGTTTAAAAGTGATAGTATTCCACGGTAGGAAACACCTCATAAAATGGATGCAATAAACGCGACCACTCCTCATATTCCGGGCTCTTGCGGAAGCCTTCGGTGTGGTCCGCCTTGCGCTCCCATTCAATCAGGAGCAAGAACTCCCCCGGCGCATCAACCTTCGGCAAAAGGCGGCAAGAACGACACCCAGGCTGACATTGCACCTGCGGCCGCGCCTGCTCAAAAGCCTTGAGGTAAGCCGCAACTTTGGCGGGTACAACGGTGATGTGGACGTGTTCGAGAACCATGGGGCAGGTTACAAGTTGCAGGTTACAGGTTACAGGTTACAGGTTACAGGTTACAGGTTACAGGTTGCAGGTTGCAGGTTGAGAATTTGTAGTTAATGCGGAATTTTTTCCCAGGTAGTCATCTCCGTCGAGACTTGCTGGAGAGGGGCTGGGGTGAGGTTGCTGGAGTGTTTGATAGTGGCGCTCACGCAGGTGCAAGGGCCGCTTCAAAAGCCGCAATTAAATCATCACACTGTGCTCGCGTGACGTTAAGCGGAGGCAGTAACCTGATGGTATTGGGGTCTTTGCTTGATCCGGTAAATACGCTGTGCTCAAACAGTAGTCGCTTGCGCAGTGGGGCAATCGGCTCTGTCATTTGCAGCCCGATCATGAGCCCGTAGCCGCGGACCTCAGTAAATAAACCGGTAGCGGTCATTTGCTCCATCAGGTACGTGCCCTGCTCGGTGGCGTTGCGGAGGAGGTCTTCTTCTTTGAGGACATCCAGCACCGCAATGCCTGCTGCGCAGGCCAGGTGACTGCCACCGTAGGTAGTGCCCAGCATCCCTTTCCACGGCTTGATGGACGGATGGACGAGGATGCCGCCCAGCGGAAAGCCGTTGCCCATCCCTTTTGCCATGCAGATGATGTCCGGCTGTACGTTTGCGTACTGGAAGGCGAAGAACTTGCCCGTTCGCCCGTAGCCAGACTGTACTTCGTCCAGAATCAGAACCGCGCCGTTGGCGTGGCACAGCTCGGGTAGGGCCTCCAAAAATTCCGGATCAGGGACGTAAATGCCGTGCACCCCCTGAACGCCTTCGATGATGAGTGCGGCAACGTCGCCCTTTTCCAACTCACGCTTTACCGCAGCCAGGTCGTTGAGCGGCAGGAAGGTTATGGGGTAATTGCGGTTGATAGGGGCCTTGATCTTCTCGTTGTCCGTTGCGTTGACGGCGGCAGAGGTCCGGCCATGGAAAGCGCCCTCGAAGGCAAGAATGCGGCGGCGGTTGGTGTGGAAACTGGCAAGTTTCAGCGCGTTTTCGTTGGCCTCTGCGCCGCTGCTGACGAGGAATAAATTATAATCATCCATGCCCGAAAGCGCGCCGAGTTTGTCGGCCAATTCTTGCTGTAATGGGTTTACAACGCTGTTGCTATAAAAACCGAGCTGGCCGAGCTGATCGGAGATTGTCTTCACGTAGTGCGGGTGCGAATGCCCGATGGACATTACTGCGTGGCCGCCGTAGAAGTCGAGAATCTTACGATCGTTTTCGTCATACACATAGGCTCCTTCGCCGCGTACCGGTTGGAGATCGTAGAGGGAGTAGACGTCGAATAGTTTCATATTATTTTGATTGATCGGTGGAGGAGTTGTACTCCGACCAAATTCTGCCGGAGTACAACTCCTCCAACGGTTAAAACATCCCCGCTTTTAGCCCCAGCCCAGCATCTTCCGCAAAGCCCAGTGCCAGATTCATGTTCTGTACTGCCTGCCCCGAAGCCCCCTTCAGCAGGTTGTCGATCATGGAAATAACCAGGGCTTTATCGCCGTGTTTCTCGACGAAGACGATGCCTTTGTTGGTATTTACTACTTGCTTCAGGTCCGGGTTACGGTCGGAGACGTGGGTGAAAGTTGACTTGGAATAAAAGTTATAGAACAAGCCTTTGAGTTGGCTTTCGGACTCGTCGGTCTGTACGTAAGTAGTCACGAAGATGCCGCGGGCAAAAGGCCCGCGCAGGGGCAGGAAGTTGAGCCCGTTGGCGTCTTTGCGGCCAAGGAGTTTTACGTTCCGGCCGATCTCGTTCAGGTGCTGATGGCTGAAAGCTTTGTAGACGGAGACGTTGCTGTTGCGCCAGCTGAAGTGGGTTGTCGGCATGGGAGACTGGCCCGCGCCGGTGGCGCCGGTCATTCCGTTGATGTGGACTTCGCCGTCCGCCAATCCGGCCTTGACCAGTGGCAATAGTCCGAGCTGAATGGCAGTGGCGAAGCAGCCTGGGTTCGCAACGCGCTTTGCATCCCGCGTCCGCGCCGCATTGATCTCCGGCAAGCCGTAAACCCAGTCGTCGTTCATGCGGTAGTCGGTACTGAGGTCTACTACCAGTGTATTGGCTGAAGGTTTGTTTTCCTCCATCCATGTTTGTGAGCGACCGTGGCCCATACAGAGGAAGAGCACGTCGGCTTCGCCCGCCTCGGCGGAGAAGGTGAGTTCCGTCTCGCCCAGCAGATCGGTGTGGGTATGGTAGAGGGGCTTGCCCGCCTGGCTCTGGCTCTGGACGAAAACGATCTCCACTTCAGGGTGATGGACCAGGATGCGGAGCAGTTCGCCGGCGGTGTAGCCGCCTCCGCCGATAATGCCAATTGTTTGTTTCATGGTGGTTCTTTAGGTCGTCCGCCGAGGCTTGCGAAGCTTGACTCGTCGGCCGACCGGGTTGTTTTGACCCACTCGGCGGACGAGCAAAGCTGCGCAATGCTCGGCCGACGAGTTATTTATTAACGGCATTACGAATGCGGCCCGGTACACTCAGGATCTTAGTAAAGCCCCGTACATCTTCGCCACTCCACCCCTTATTCATTTCGCCGTAAGCGCCGAAGCCTGCGCCGAGGAGATCGTTGGGGGAGGTAATGCCGTTGAGTTGGTAGCGGTGCGGGTGTAACGTGATGTGGACGGTTCCGTTGACGTTGCCCTGCGAGCTTTCGAGGAAAGCTTCGATGTCACGCATAACGGGGTCCAGGAACTGCCCCTCGTGCAGCATCATGCCGTACCAGTTGCTGAGCTGTTCCTTCCAGAATAGTTGCCATTTGGCGAGGGTGTGCTTTTCCAGCAAATGGTGACTCTTGATGATGAGTACGGCTGCTGCTGCAGCGAAACCGACCCGGCCTTTGATGCCAATAATGGTGTCGCCCACGTGGATGTCGCGCCCGACGCCGAAGGGCGCGGCTACGGCTTCCAGCGCCTTGATGGCCTCCACCTTGCTGCTGAATTTCTTGCCGTCGAAGCCGACGAATTCTCCTGCTTCGAAGTTGAGGTCAATGTTGCGAGCTTCGCTTTCTGTTACGGGGACGGGCCAGGCGTCTTCGGGTAAGGACTGGTGACTGGTCAGCGTCTCTGCACCGCCAACGGAGGTGCCCCAAAGGCCAGCGTTGATGCTGTAAGTCCCCTTCTTCTCGGGCCAGACCAAGTCGTGCTCGGCCAGGTAATCCACTTCTTCTTGCCGGGAGAGTTGGAGGTCACGGATGGGGGTTATGATCTCCAGTTCGCGGCCGCTGAGCTCAAAAGCAAGGTCAAATCGGACCTGGTCATTACCCGCTCCGGTAGAGCCGTGTGCGACGCCGTCGGCGTCGATCTCGACGCAATAGCGGGCTACGCTCATGGCTTGAAACATCCGCTCGGCACTCACACTCATCGGATAGGTTTGGTAACGGAGGCAGTTGCCATATACGAGGTAGCGGATACACTCTTGGTAGTAGTTTTCGGTTACTTCTACGCGTTTGTAACTGGCTGCGCCGAGCTTTATCGCGCGGGCTTTCATTTCGGCTATTTCGTCATCGTCGAAGCCGCCGGTATCTACGGTTAGGGCGTGGACTTCGTAGCCTTTTTCTTTTGTCAGGTACTTTATGCAGTAGCTGGTGTCCAGGCCACCTGAGTAGGCTAATACTATTTTTTTCATTGCTTGTGTTTGTCGAGACAGAGTATGTCTTGTCTTTACTTTTGTGAAAGAAGGGGTGAGCGTGCGGTAGCCCTATCAGTCTACTTACTATCAGACTATCAATCTATCATACTACCAAACTACATTTTACCCTTCGATGATCATGTCGGAAAGGTCGATGGCAGATTTTTTGGCTTCGTTGCCCGAGGCAGCCATCATGGCGGTGCAGAGGCACATTTGCCTTTGGTTGCGCTCCAGGATGTCTACGTTGGGGCAGGAATTACAACCAGCCCAGAAGGCGTCGTCCTGGGTGAGCTCGGAAAAGGTTACGGGTTTATAGCCGAGGTCGGAGTTGATCTTCATCACCGGGAGGCTGGTGGTGATACCGAATATTTTTGCGTCCGGGTATTTGGTGCGCGATAGGTTAAAAATGGCGGCTTTAATCTTACGGGCCAGGCCGTGTCGTCGAAATTTTGGGTTTACGATCAGGCCAGAGTTGGCCACGTACTTGCCGTGACTCCAGGTTTCAATGTAGCTGAAACCAGCCAGTTCTCCATCGACAAGGGCGACGATGGCCTTGCCGGACCTCAGTTTCTCTTCAATGTATTCGGGTTTACGGGTCGCAATGCCGGTGCCGCGAGCTTTGGCGGATTCAGCCATGAGATCACAAATAGGTTGGGCGTAGACGGCGTGCTCGGGTTGAGCAACGTGAATTTGAATTTTCATGGTAATATGGGGGAAGTGGATATAGGAAAGAAAGAGGCATCGAAACTGCCCGCTTCCCGATAAGGACCAGGGCGGGCGCTTCCTGGCACGCGGGCGGGAAGCTTACTTGGTCATCACGACCCTTCGTCGGACTCGACGGATGATATGGGATACCTCTTTCATCATTACAAAGGTAAGCGCATTTTTTACTTTCTTACAAATCTGGCAGCTTTTTTAGGCGCGGACGCAGGTGCAAAGAGAGGTTTCGGGCATCGTAAAAAAAGAAGCCGCGCTCCTCCGGGAATGGAGTAGCGCGGCTTCCTAAACTGGCTTCTGTTGTACTGACCACGAAAGGGTCATCTCTCATACCACTAGACATTTTTGGCTCCCTTTCGCTGCGCGGAAGCCTGAGGCGGTCCGTCGAGCCCTAGGCGAGACGTGAGAGAGAGGGCGGGGGGAGAGGCCGAAAATCAAACCGCGAAGAAGCCGCGAAGCGAAATATCCAGTGGTACGAATAATACTACTGCTTCACCACTTGCTGACTATAAATTTTGCCCTTCACGACCACTTGTAGGTTGTAAACTCCGGCGGGAACGTTGGTAAAGTCAACTTGGTTGCTGCCACCGGAAAACTGATTCGCCTTCAGTACCCGGCCATGCTGGTCGGATACAATGAGGGTGAAACGTTCGATGCTGGCCTCGTTGTTGCGGATGTTGAGTACGTCCTTTGTTGGGTTGGGGAAGAAAGCGATATCTAAGCCGCTGTTGGCAAGTGGCTCTCCGGTAGAGACAGCGTTCTGGTCAGTTTCGTAGGCACCGATGTCGGGGGCGTTGCCACGAGGGTTGCCATCAATGTCCGTCTCCGGCACCAGGTCACTTACCACGGCACTATTGATAAGCGGGTTGTTTTCCGGGACGTCAGGAATATTGAGCTGTGCGTTGACGCCTTCACCCAAATCGTCGAAAATGTCAACGAAGAGTGCTGAAACACCGGCTTCGCCATCGATCATGAGGTCAACCACATCATTGTCGCCGATCAGGCCGAGATCCTCATCAATTTCGTTGTTGTAGAAATTACCGCCGAGTGAGGCCAGGGTAATTGTACCAACCGAGGTAATGCTCTCTTCCATTCTGCCTGTTTCAATTGCGATACTTTCTCCTTGTTCCGATTGGAGAAAGGCATTGTTAAGTAAGGTTAGGCTTATAGATCCGCCGTTGAGGTCTTCAGAGCTACCCTCCTGGAACACCGCAATGTCATTACCGACAGCACCATCAGCATCTCCTTTGAGGTTATTAACGAAAGTGTTGTTGATCATCGTTGAAGTGAGGGGCAGGTCGCCGGTAAACTCTAGTGCTCCCTCATCATCGAAGAATTGAGAGATGCCATTGAAGATGATGGCTCCCCCGCTCACGCCTTCAGGAGACAGCTGGTTGTTTACAAAAACACAGTTGTTTACATCAAAGGCCGTACGGAATGTACCGATCGCTCCGCCTTGTCCGGCAGCCAGGTTGTTGACGAAACGGCTGTTGGTGATTTTGCCAGTAAACGGCTGAAAGGTTACGGTGATTTCACCCATGTCTGAAGTGTCCCGACTGGTTTCGAAGGTGCGACTGTGAATGGCACCGCCGATAGAACCGGAAGTATTACCGTCGAAATCACAGTTGTCTACCGATACATCGAAAGAACGACTTGTATAAAGCCCACCGCCGGGCGTTTCGTCACTTGCTGCGTTATTGATGAACTGGGTGTTGGTTACCGTTAATGGGGTAGGCGTCAGGTCGCCGCCGAATAAGTAGGTGGCAGGGCCGGCTGAGAAGTAACCCGCAAGGCTGGTAATTTGATTGTTTTCAAACAGGCAGCTGTCAATAATCAGGGGTTCGCCCGTAGTCATATAGGCGACCAAAGCCCCTCGGCCGGAGTTAGAGGTGTTTCCGTTTTCGAGAAAGCGTGTGTTCCGAACCGTTAGAGACCCGTCTCCATTATTAACGAAGGTTCCACCCTGAGCTACGTTGCCCCGAAGCAAGGAATTGGTCAGCGTAATGGGGTTGTTATTGCCCTGTACATAACAGGCTGCCCCCCGGCCCTCACTATTGGAAACATTATCGGTGAACGTACAGTGATCGAAGTTAGCTTCGAAGACAGAAAGACCAAAGCCGAGTAGACCAACGGCTCCGCCGAAGGCGCCTCCTTCACATTCATTGAAGGTGCAGTTGTCCAAGCTGATGGCTACGTCAGCATCGTCTCCGGTCTCGTAGTAAACCCCTGCTCCGTTACGAACAGAATTGTTTTGTTCGAAGGTGCTGTTGCTAATGGAGATGGTGGTGTTGAAACAGTTAACACCGCCTCCCCAGCCGTTGGTGCGGACGTTGTCAAAGGTACAGCCATCAATCAGGGTACTGTCTGAGCGAGACATCGCAATACCGCCACCTGAGCTGCCGGACCAGATGTCAGTGAAGTCACAATCCAAGAAAGTGAGGCCGATGGTGTTGAAGCCACGGAACATACCAGAATTGGCTGCGGCATCCGTTCCCTCTCCCGTGAAGGAAGAGTTTTTAAATTCCACATTGAAGTTGTCACGAATGTATATGGTTCGTTGCCCCGCAGAGAAGTTGTTACCCACCTCGATGTCATCGAAAACGGATCCGTCGGTGTTGCGAAAGCGAACGAAGATGGCTGCTCCGGCACGCGCATAATTGCTGCTGAATTTCAGACGGCTGGCGTTGAGTTTTGCGTAGGAGCGAAGTCCACCACCGGCGTCAGCATTGAAGTCTCCGATCTCGGTAGAAATAGCTCCGTGTACGATGGATAGCCCGTCGAGGGTGACGGTGTAGGCACCCGCATCGGAAGTATCAGTGATGAAGAGAACGCGGTTGTTGTCAACGTATAGGACGCTGTCGAAGCCCATGTCTCCGTCATTTCCCATCACGTCACCACTAAGAAGCGTAGGGTTCGCGTCGGGGTCCGCAGCATCAGCGCTGGTTTCAGAGCCGGCGAAGCCTCCGCGTACGGTGAGTTCCTTATCAATGAAGAAAGAAGCGGTGTCGGGGGTTACGTAGGTCCCTGCCGCAATCCACACCTCTGCACCTGCGGCCGCGCCCAGAAGCGCATCGTTGAGGTTGGTGTAGGCCGTGGCCCAGGAAGTGCCGTCTCCCGGCGTGGCGTTGTCAATATTGACATAAACGGTTTGGGCGCTCAGGCCAGCCGTGAAAACAGCTGTGAGCAGAAAAAAGTAAAGCTTCATGATATGATAGGAGTTTAATTAGTTTAAAGCGAAATGTAAGCCTACGGACTATGGTGCGTAAACCCAAATCTTCGCAGTTAAAGTTTATATATAACACGCGATGTGTCAAGAAGATAGCAGAGGATAAAATCGCTAAAACAAACCGTAACAATTCTTAGGGACGGGAAATAAATAAGGTGTTTAGGAATCATAGTTTATTTAATTTCCGTCCCTTAACTTCACCCAACCGAAGAAAACCCATACATGACTACTCACGATTATACTTCCAGGGTTCTGGACATCGTCCTTGAACTAAAAGCGAAACGCGCCGAATGTCCCGAAGACTTCCGGTTTAGTGATATTTTTGATGAAGAAGGCAATCAGTATGTGAACCTGGTGCAGGAAGGCGGTGGCGTACTGGGCATCGCACTTACGGGCTTCACCTACGTCTTGGAGGAAATGGACATCCGGTTTCTTAGCCTGGGTGGTACCAGCGCAGGATCGATCAATACCTTGTTGATGGCCGATACGGGCCACCCAAGCTCCCGCAAGAGCCTGGAGATTATTGGTAAAATTGCGGATAAGAACTTTATGGATTTTGTGGATGGCGGTAACGATGCGCGCGCGTTGGTAAGGTCGATGGCCGAAGGGATGGGCCCAAGGCTTTTCTTCAACGCCTCTCGCAACGCCAGTGAACTGATTCAGGACCTTGGCATCAATCCAGGAGATGAATTTCACAGGTGGCTATCCCAACTCTTGTTCCATAAAAGCTGGGGAGAGTTGGAAAACAATATTCAATGCCTGGAGAAAGAGCTCATCCTGATGGATAACCATGGCAACGAACGCCGCCGGCTCACCGCCGAAGATCTTGGCATTAAAATTGCCATCGTTGCGGCTGACATCACTACGCAGACTAAGGTGGATTTTCCCGATATGGCCGACCTATACTATCAAAAGCCGATGGACCAAAATCCGGCGGATTTTGTCCGGGCTTCTATGTCAATTCCCTTTTTCTTTGAGCCCGTTCGGGCTAAACTTGACTGGATTGACCGGAGTGACGAGTCCATCCGCCAGAACTGGGTAAACCGGGCGAACTATAGTGGAGAATTACCAGAAGAGGTGTTGTTTGTGGACGGCGGAGTGATGAGTAACTTTCCCATCGATCTGTTTCATAAAGAAGACCAAATACCCAACCGCCCAACCATTGGTGTCAAGCTGGGGGCAGACCGTAAAACCAGCCGTCCGACCACGGGGCTGACCAGCTTCATTGGCAATATTTTTGACGGCGTCCGCAACCTACGCGACCACGAATTCCTGGTTAAGAACCCCGAGTATAAGGAGTTGATCGAGTACATCAATGTTGACGATTTTAACTGGCTGGACTTTGCCATCTCCGACGAAGACAAGCTCCGCCTCTTCGAGCGGGGAGCAGAGGCGGCACGAGACTTCCTCCTGCGCTTCCGTTGGCTTAAGTACAAAAACCAGATCCGCAACAGTTTGCTGCAAACGGTGAAACCCCTTATGTGGGAACTCTCCGGCTCAAAAGGGCTCACCGAGAAGCTGGCCAACTTCGGTATTCATGAAGATTCGCGGCTCATGAAACGAATAATGTACCTGCGCAAGCGCAAAGAAGCTTATAAGCTTCTCTGGATTGACGATGCTTTTACTTACGGTCTCCCCGTCGCTATTCTCGATAGCCTTAATATTTATACTTACACCGTTCAAAATTCCGACGACGCGCGTGCCTTGCTGTTGCACAAAAACCGTAAAAATGCGCAAGACCACGAAAGAATTAACCTGGTACTCTCCGACGTAACCCGTATAATTGATGGGAAGAAAGATCGAATTGCCGGGATTCATTTTTCGGAAGAACTAGCCCATAACCAGCGGCTGATGGATGTTCCCATTCTGATTTATGCGCATTCCGGTAGTGATCTTCTTGCTCGCTACCGAGAACACCAGAAAGACGAAACTTTAGACCTCCCTCCTAACATTAAGAACCACCCGACGGACGATACAACCAAGCACTTTGTGTTCATCCGGGAAGTGGTAGATTGTATCTATGAAAGTTTACCGGAAAGGAAGGGCCGGCCGGCTTAGGATGAGGTAGAACACCGGACAAAAAAAGCTGCCTCTTTGTGCAAAAGAGGCAGCTTACTTAATGAGAGAACACTATAACAATAACGGGTTCTAAGATCTTAGGTGTAAGGTTTGATCTTAACGAAACGTAAGTTAGCATCGCTTGAAGTCACTCAATTTTACTAAATTCACCAAAACGCAATAGTAAATATTCATGATATTTATTGTAAGATATTGATTATTAATATTTTAGGACTTTAATATGTCATAATTTTGAGCCTTAATTCTATAGAAGTTCTTTGTTCAGTAGAGGAAAAAACTGCTGTTGGTTTTGATAAATACCTGCTTTCTCAAACTAAACGCAGTAGCCAGGGCTACCAACTCTGGCGGCTATGCATGCGAGTAGTGCAGGCAAGGCTTAAGGCTAAAGTTACAGCACCGGGAAACGCTGAATTGGCCCAAAAACTAGAAATTTCTCCCTCTCAGGTGAGGAACCGCCTATCGGACCTAATTGCCTTTTATCAGGAGTATTTGGCCATTTTACGCTTGCGGTCGACGCCAGGTTTGAGCGCTCTACTCGCATTAGAGCAAGCAATTGAGACGAAAAATGAACCTTATGTGAGCTGGGCGGAGAAAAAAGTTGATCGCTTGGTCACAAAAAGTGCGCTGTACAATACGTCTGCTTCCTATGACTCCTTACGGTTTAATCGGGTGATATATGAGTGGTACGCAGAGAAATTCAATCGGGTGCATTCTGATAAAACCTTCGTGTTGTACCAACAATTGAATGAATTCATTCTGATAGAGAAGTGTAAGCTATACCTGGATGCTACGAGTATTACTTACGATGGAGGTTTCATTTTAATGAGACTGGGCCGTGAGATTACAGAACTTTTCGAAAGCCGAGGTGGAAATACTAAAGGAGAGGCGTTTTCTTTCGCTGAGAAAATCTATTACAATCTATTCCTGATTGTAAAGGAAACAAGTGATGCTAGTTATCAATATATTTTTAGTGTGTTAGGAGACATCTTTAGAAAATTTGCACCACGTGATGTGGAATTTGTACTGGCGGTGATGACGAACAGAATAGCTAATGAAATTATGACCGGTAACAACGAATTGCAAAATGATTATTTCAGACTGGTTTTAACATTGCTTGACTATCCTAAAATTAAGATTACGGAGTGGATGCTTAAAAATTTCATTACTGTTCTGTGTCGAATGCGGAAAGAAAGCCTTGCGGAGACGGTGTTAAAAACCTACTTGCCTGGGCTGCCAAATGAAAGACAAGAGAATTCAATGTACTACAATATGGCCATCATTAAAATGAGTACTGGAAAATTAGAAGAGGCAACTAAGCTGCTTGATCAGATTACGATTTCAGAAACTACGTACTATTTGGGAGGGCGGTTTATTCTTTTTCGAGCAATGTATAAAGCGAAAGAGTATGAAGGAGTGCTTAGCCTAACGAAAAGCTTCAAAGGTTATGTAACCCGGCTAAAAACAATAGGCGCAGTTCTTAAAAGCTCCGCGTTCTATTTCCTTAAGTACTTTAATGAACTGGTAAGACTAGCTTCGAATCAGCGCTTCATGGATCCTCTTGTATTTGAAAAACGAATGAAACAGCTACTGGAGAAGGTTTTAGGAACGGATGCGCTGGCGAGCCGGGAGTGGCTGATTGAGGAAATTAAAGCCTACTTATAGTAAATACTATCTTTAGTTGGTGCCCGGTGCAACTAAGTACTAAAAAGGTACTGTTTATCTTTGCCCGCCCAAATAGCTCAGTAGACGCGTCTTGCTGAATCATCCGATGACGCTAAGCGCTCGAAAAGACTAATTGACAAACAGACAAACAGACAAAATTTTATGACCACCTTCGCTGACTTCAAAAAGCTAACCGCCCACGCCAAAGACTACGGCTTCGTTTTTCAGAGTTCTGAAATCTATGACGGCCTCTCCGCCGCTTACGATTATGGCCCCCTTGGTGTGTTGCTAAAGAACAACCTGAAGGAGTACTGGTGGCGCTCAATGGTGCAACTGCACGACAACATCGTTGGCCTCGATGCCTCCATCTTCATGCACCCGAAGACCTGGAAAGCCTCCGGCCACGTGGATGCCTTCAATGATCCGCTGGTGGACAACAAGATCAGCAAAAAGCGCTACCGCGCCGATGTGTTGATTGAAGACCACGTAGCGAAAATAGAGGGTAAGCTGAATAAAGAGGTAGCAAAGGCGAAAAAGCGCTTTGGTGAGGCCTTCGACGAAGCGGAGTTCCGGGCAACGAACGGCAACGTGAAGCGCTACCTGGGCCAGATGGATGAGATCAACAAACGCCTCGCTACTGCAATGACGGATGGCAATATGGAGGAGCTACGGCAGATCCTTGTTGACCTTGAAATCAAAGACCCGGAATCTGGCGCGGCAGACTGGACGGACGTACGCCAGTTCAACCTCATGTTCTCCACCCAGCTTGGTAACATCGCCGGCGAGGAAGGCAAGCTGTACCTGCGTCCGGAAACAGCCCAGGGTATTTTTGTGAACTTCCTCAACGTGCAGAAGAGCACCCGCCAGAAGCTGCCCTTCGGTATCGCGCAGATCGGTAAAGCTTTCCGGAATGAAATCGTAGCCCGGCAGTTCATCTTCCGTATGCGGGAGTTCGAACAGATGGAGATGCAGTTCTTCATCAAGCCCGGTACCCAGATTGAATGGTACAATAAGTGGAAGGAAACCCGCCTGAAGTGGCACAAAGCCCTTGGCCACCCGGACGAAAAACTCCGCTTCCACGACCACGACAACCTGGCGCACTACGCCGATGCAGCCGTTGACATCCAGTTCGACTTCCCCTTCGGATTCAAAGAACTCGAAGGCATCCACAGCCGCACGGACTTCGACCTCGGCGCGCACATGGAACTCTCCGGCAAGAAGATGACCTACCACGATCCGCAGACAAATGAGAAGTTCGTTCCCTACGTACTCGAAACCTCCATAGGTGCTGATCGCCTCTTCCTCGCAACCATGAGTCACGCCCTGCGCACGGAAACCGTTCCGGGTCAAGACGATGAAACCAACGTTCGTGATGTAATGAAGCTACATCCGGCCCTGGCGCCGATCAAAGCCGCCATTATGCCGCTGAAGCGCAACAAGCCGGAGATTGTGGAAGTCGCCCGCGGCATCTTCAACGACCTCCGATTCCGCTTCGATTGCCAGTACGATGATACCGGAGCTATCGGTAAGCTCTACCGCCGCCAGGATGCTGTGGGTACGCCCTTCTGCATCACTGTCGATTTTGACACGATCGAGGAAGGCGAAAACAAAGGCACCGTTACCGTACGAGATCGCGATACGCTGGAGCAGACACGGGTGAAGATTGAAGACCTCGCGGCCTTCATCGGCCCTAAGGTCGATATGGGCAACTTGCTGGCTGCTGCGCAGTAAGAGCATTCAGTATACAGCATTCAGGCAAAATGAGCCTGAATGCTGTATGCTTTTCTGAGGCAGGTTCTAGTTTGCGGTCGCTCTACTAATCTATATCCTATCAATCTATTGTAGGCGCGGCCGCAGGTGCAGTGGGTGTTTTTGGAGGCCAGCTTGATCCCCAGAGTTTGGTACGCGCAACTTAGGGCGGGGGTAAAACCGTTGTCCTTAAGGCGGAAGTCGCCCAACCTCATCAAGTAATGTAAGAACTTGGACAAGTTGTAAACCGTTTAAACCACCATATGGCAAACGAATGGAACCTCGGGCAAAAGAAGTCCGGCCTGAAGAAAGAAACGGAGTATGCGGTCACGGTTGGCCTCATCAAGCGGAAGCAGACCGAAGAACAGGTGGCAGAATACCTGGATGAGCTCGAGTTTTTGGCGCTCACCGCAGGTGCAGTGACCGTTAAACGCTTTACCCAAAAACTGGACAGTCCGGATAATAAGACCTTCGTAGGTAGCGGCAAAGCCGCCGAGATTGCCGAATATGTCAAGAACCACGAGGAGGTAACGATGGTCATCTTCGACGATGACCTGAGCGGCAAGCAGAACGGCGTCCTCGAAGAGCGGATGAAGGTTAAAATCATCGACCGCTCTACCCTCATTCTGGACATCTTCGCCAACCGCGCCCAAACGGCGCAGGCCAAAACTCAGGTTGAACTCGCCCAGATGCAGTACATGCTGCCCCGCCTGCGCGGCCTCTGGACGCACCTCGAACGCCAGCGCGGTGGTATCGGTATGCGCGGACCGGGTGAAACAGAAATTGAGACGGATCGCCGGATCATCCGCGACAAGATATCCAAGCTAAAAAAAGACCTTCAAAAGTTAGACCGCCAGGCTGCCACCCGCCGTAAAGGCCGGGATACGATGGTTCGGGTAGCGCTAGTGGGGTACACCAACGTCGGTAAATCAACGTTGATGAACCTCATCACCAAGTCTGACGTGTTCGCCGAGAACAAACTCTTCGCTACTCTGGACACCACCGTGCGCAAGGTCGCCTACGAAGGCGTCCCGTTTTTACTGACGGATACGGTTGGCTTCATCCGCAAGCTGCCGCACCACCTGGTGGAGAGTTTCAAATCCACCCTCGACGAGGTGCGCGAGAGCGACATCCTCCTGCACGTAGTAGACGTGGCCCACCCCGCGCACGAAGACCAGATCAGAACCGTACAGGAACTACTCAAAGAACTTGGAGCTGACCAAAAACCGACGGTGCTCATCTTCAACAAAATCGATCTGTTCCGCGAGCGCAACTACGACCTCTACCTCGACGAGGAAGGCCGCGAAGAAGTGGAGGAAGGCCTCCGTAAAAGCCTGGAGAGTGAATTCCAGAACGAGGCCCTACTGATCTCCGCCCACACGAAGGAGAATATGGATAAGCTGCGGGCACGGCTCGTTGCGATGGTGAAGGATGAGTACCAGATGACGTACCCCTACGTGGCCAAGCATTGGTGACCCGGCCGCTGCAGCCTCTGGCTGCGAGCGGTCCGAGCGCTCTCCGAGCGTGAGACTTTGCAACATCTTCACCTAGTGAAAACGAATAGTTAAGGATACCAGACTCGGCTACCCCGGGTGGTCTTTGGTGAATGCTTTTTTCGTGTGCGCCAAAACTCGCAGCCGGAGGCTGCTCCTACCGCTCGCTCACGGAGTGAGC
>CAYPIM010000044.1:0-5238 GCA_964410795.1 uncultured Lewinella sp.
AGTACAGCATGGCACCTTTTTTGCGAAAAAGAAGGCCTCCGGCAGGAAAGGTCAGCAAAGGTGAATAATGCATTGACCCCAGGGTTTGGGTAGAGGGTTTTATGACACTGCAAACTTGTGTGCTCACCGTAGAGCTGTGCGCCGAGCAGAGACGAACAGCCTCGCGCGCTTTCTCAGAACACAGCATGGCGAAGCCGGATTAAAGTTGGCTTGTCAATTCCCGCTTGTGCAACTTGTAACGCATACCTACACCTAAGTTTGAAGAGTTTTGTTGTTGGCCAGTATCTTTATTACATAGCTAAAACCTTATGAAACAGCTACACATTTTCTTATCTCTATTGATTTGCATGCTGGCCCTCTCCGTGTCTGCTCATCAGGATTTTTACGTTCCCCATAAAACAGACAACGTCACACTAACGATCTTGACTGGTTTTGAATTTGAGGAAATAAATAAGTGCAGATTGGTTACCAACCAAGTTGCGGATTTGTGCAAAATCCTGGGTTATAAGAAGAAGATTAGAATCGACTTTGAGCACGAATATCTGTCTGCGCCAAATCCTGAAGCGGTATTTATTTCTGTAGACAAGTGGCAAATAATTGATCAGTATGCCAGCTCTCCGTTTAAGCCAAAGGCAAAGGAAAAAGCGAGGATCTACCTCCGCGTTATAAGCGACCAAATACCGGTAGCGACCGTGCTAAAGGCAATCCGCTTTGCGATTGAGAACGAAACTGAGATTGAGGAATGCCAGCAGCAATACAAGGTTCAACGTCAGCACGTTGACTGGACTATTTACTCAATGGCCCCTAACGAAATAGCGAATCGCCTTTCAACGATAAACCTCTCCGATTTGTGGCCAAATTTATCGAAGAAATACTATGCCATTGATAAACGAGAAGGAGGTGAACTGACCTATTATCTTCAACGCGACTCTTTCTGCGTATTTTACCAACAAAACGAATCATTAGAATCGGAATTCTTTTGTACAACCAAGCTCTTTCAAATTAGCGCCTCTACGAGAGAGTTCAATTTTGGGCTAATCTTTATTACTCGCTTAAGCTTAGTCAGCATTTCATACTTTTCGGATGATGAAGAAATATCCAAAGTTTCTTCTATTCCGAACGGGTGGATATCAGACTACCCCATGAATGTTATTTTCTTAGGTAGAAAACGTGCTATCATTCCGATGAGCCTCCCATCACTAACCGAGGATTCAGCAGAACGACGTAGTGACGTCCTCTATGATCACGACCAGCAGGCGGTCATAGAAGATATTGACGGAGTTCTCCGGAAATTATTTGAGAAGCACTGATTTTTTGCCACCAAACTCACCTTCGGAGAACACGGTGTCCATTCGCAGCCGGAGGCTGCGTTGACCGGACCTAAAAACCATACTTTGCACCTGCGGCCGCGCCCTTTTAGTCAGATTGATAGTCTGATAGATTGATAGAGCTGCCGCTGTTTCCACTCACTTCGCTTCACTTGTTCGCCTTTGGTGAGCCCTATCTGAAGCACCTTAACGAATGAGGGCACAGCACTACCAAGCCGTGGATAACCTATCAAGCTACCCACTATCAATCTATCAAGCTAGTTCCTACTCCGGTTTCTTCTTATCCGCCACAACGATGTACTGGTACTCCAGGGTATGATCGTCGCTAGAGACTTCGTGCAGGCCTGCTTCCTTGAGGATGTCCTGAAGTTCTCCGATGGCGAGGCGGTCTGCTTTTGCCGGACCAATGGGGGTGGTTTTTTTCTTCCAATCCACGATCACGATGCGGCCATCGGAACGGAGGGCGGGGTAGAGTTTTTTGAGGTAAGCCACCTTGTCTTCGATGAGCATGAAGGTATTGACGATGAGTACGATGTCGACCTCACTCTTTTCCAGCATCGGGTCGTCGGGCTTGGCGAGGCGTGGTTCTAGCCGCGGCCGGAACTCTTTCGGCAGGCTAAAATTACGCAAAGTATCAAGGTAGTTGATGTATTTCTGGTCAATCTCGACGGCGATAACACGGTCGGCGATCGGAGCAAGTTTTTCGGCAAAGAAGCCCTCCCCTGCACCGATATCAGCGATCACGCGTTCGCGGATATCTCCCATAGCGTCCATAACTGCACCGGGGTTTTGCCAGATCATCCGGGAGCGCGCGTCGGCCTCCTTGTCTACCTTAGCATAGATGGATTCATCAATTGCCGGTGCTGGCTCGTCTTCGCAAGCGACGAACAACAAAAGGAGCGGGGCGAAGAGGTAGCAGTAGCGCATCAGGTCAGGGTTTGATCTTTGTCCAGGGCCCGAAGATAGTGTAATCTGCTTCGGTCAAACATATAATGTTGTACGCCGCCTCAAAGTTCCGCGCGGCAGAGCTCTAGCATCAACGTGTGCATTTTCTTACGAATGTCCTTGCTTTCGATGGTGAAGTTATTAACCATAATGGCGAAGGCGAGTTGCTGGCCGTCCGCCCGGTCTACGTAGCCGGCATAGGCACGTGCTGCTCCGAGGGAACCACTCTTTGCCCGCAAGCGCCCCTCGGCAGCTGTTCCTTTCAGAAATCCCCGCATGCTACCGCTGCGGCCCGCCAAAGGAATACTTTGTCGCCAACGAAGCTCCTCTTTTTGGTGCCTTAAAAAAGCAGTCATGAACTCAGTCGAGAAGAAATTACGGGTTGCCAAGCCTGAACCATCTTCTATTTTTATGGTCCCGGTCGGAAGGCCAGCTGTTGTGAGCCATTCTTTCATTGTTTCGGTGGAAGACAGCTCGTGCGTTGCCATGCCCCGCGCCTTGTTTACTTCCCGAAGCAGCGCTTCGGCGTACAGGTTATTACTGCGGAGATTTGTTCGATCAACAAGCTCACGCAGCGGTGGAGACTGGTAGGTATCGATCACCTTGCCCCGCGCCAGCTGTCCGTCACCAATTGATCGATCGCTTTCGGCAGGCAGGTTGACGGGAATGCCGGTCGCTTCCAATTCCCGACAAAGCAATTGTGCGGCGAACAGGGCAGGGTCCGGGATAGCCCCCTTGATGGTAAAACGCCCGGTGCCAATGGGGATGGTACCGCGCACAAAGTTGTCATAGCCAAAAGGCGCGCCGTAGATGTACGCCTGGTCTCCGCTACCGCGTGGTCCGCTCCTAAGTTCGTTGGTCAGTTTCAGGCCAGGCACCTCCGGTCGGGTACGCTGGATCGGTGGAATATCGCCTACCCTGCCGCGCTGCAAAAAATCGAGGAAGTAAAAGTTTTCGTGGAGGTTCAGCCCATAAGCACCGGAGCCGTAGTAGTTGCCGATGTCACTCCAGGGCCACCCGCCGGGTGCCCCATCGGTACCGAAGTAGCTCCCATCTCCGACGATGCGGCCATTAATCTTCCGGATGCCTGCCGCCCTTATCGCCGCCCGCCAGCGGTCCATCATCTTGTCCTTCCCCGGTACGCCTTTCAAATACGGGCTTCCCAGGCTTGGGTCTCCGCCACCGACGATATAAATGTCCCCGTTCAGTACTCCGCCATCTACCGTTCCGACCATCACGAGTTTCGTTGTAAAGCGGTGGTCTTCCCCCAAAACATCCATGGCAACTGCCGTGGTGAGTAGTTTTTGGGTCGAAGCGGGAATGCACGTCATCTGGCTCTGATGCCCACCGATCATGCGGCCGCTCTCTGTGTCAATTACACTGATTGAAATGACCGCTCCGGCAAGTGCTGGATCGCGGGTGAAATTGCGGATGTGATCCTGAATGGTGGTTTGGCCCGTTAGGCCAAAGCTCAGTAGTAGCAAGAAGAAGGTGAAGGGAAGTTGGCGCAATGTGTCTTAGAATTGGGAAGGATGAAGACGCAAGATAAAGAAGTATTGCCTGGAGCGAGGTGCTATCTTTACCCCATGCTACTCCCCTTAGCCATTACCGTGTTGTTCACCACCATTCTCTGCGAAACGGCGGCCCGCAAGCAATGGGTCCCGTACTGGATTACCCGGAAGATTCTCCATTTCATCGCCGTTGGAGCTTGTGCCGTGGCGGTGATAGAAATTGAGCGAATGCTTCTGGTTACCATCGTTGTTGTAGCGGAAATTTTATTGGCCGGTCTCATCTTTGCTAATCAGTTGTTGCGCGAAGAGTCCGGGCGGCGGGCCTGGGGCATTGTTTGGTTCCCACTAGCGTTTCTCGTGCTACTCATTGGCGTAGAAAACGAACAGGTGATTGCCTTCTCCATGCTCGTGCTGGCGGTTTGTGATCCTGCGGCAACAGTCGCGGGAAAATTGTTGGCCAAAGACAATTATCAGCTTACGGGTGATCCCAAATCTCTGTTCGGTAACGCGGCTTTTTTCGCAGCCTTTCTCCTACTTGTCTGGATACACTTGCCCTTTGGCTTGTGGCTAGGCTGGGGTAATTTACTTGCTCTAGGGCTGATACTAACCGCAGCGGAAGCGCTGGGCTCGCGGGGGTTGGACAATTTGATTGTGCCACTGCTCACCGCCTGGTTCCTCACGCCAATGCGGGAAACACCGGTAGTGGCTAATCACCTTTTGTACCTGGTCATCACTGCGCTCCCTTTTTGCTGGCTGATGGTTCGGCGTAAAAGCCTTACGGCTGGGGGCGCACTTACGGCGGCGTTGTTAGGTATTGTTGTTGTGGTCGGTAGCGGTAGCGTAAAGTGGTTGCTCCCGCTCTTCTTGTTTCTGCTCAGCAGCAGCCTCATTGGTAAAATATTCCCGGTCAAAACCGCTGCGGGAGATGCGAAGCAAAAACAAGCGCGGGACGCTACTCAAGTGCTGGCCAACGGGGCGGTGTATGGCTGGCTTGCTGCATTTGCCTGGCCGAAGGAGGGACTTCTTTACCTCATAACGCCCGTAACGGAAGCCTGGCTTCTCGTTGCCATGGCCATCGCAACCGCTGATACCTGGTCTTCAGAAATCGGGCAGTATTTCAAACGGCCGACCTATGACTTGGTAAAATGGCGCAAAGTGCCCCCCGGGCTCAGCGGCGGAGTGAGTCTTCCTGGCACTGTAGCTGGCTTAGGTGGTGCAGCTTTTATTGTAGCTACCTGCTTCTGGCTCGTGCCCTATATGGATGTTCAATTTGCTATTCAGATCATAGCGGCTGGCTTTTTGGGGATGCTACTGGACAGCGTGCTTGGCTCGCTCTTTCAAGCTAAATACCGGAATACTACGACTGGATCGCTGAGCGATGCACCGGGGCCCGACAAAGAACTCGTCGGAGGGTTCAGCTGGATGACGAATGACCTGGTTAACTTCCTGGCTAT
>CAYPIM010000044.1:5338-6870 GCA_964410795.1 uncultured Lewinella sp.
ACCAACCCGGCGGTATTGCGCGCACCGAGTTTGGACAAAATATTCCGTCGGTGGGTTTCCACCGTCCCGAAGCTGATGAACAGCTTATCGGCAATCTCCTGGGTGGTAAATTCGTCTACGATGAGGGCGAGCACTTCTTTTTCGCGGCGGCTCAGGCGGGGAAAGGGGCTTCGGTTGCGGGTTTTCTCGCCCCGGCTGGTTCCTTCGATGAGCATATCGTTGATTTCCTCACTGAAATACTTCTTGCCCCGGCGGGCACGATCCAGGGCAATCAACACCTCTTCTTTTCCCGCGTTTTTGTGCAGGTAGCCACTGGCTCCGTTTTTAATCATGAGCCGTACAAGGCTCATTTCACTCACCATCGACAGGCCAATTACCGCCACGTCAGGATATTCTTTTTTCACCATTTTACAGAGCTCTACGCCATTGAGTTCTGGCATGTGAATGTCCATCAAAATTGTATTGATCGATTCTCCCTGGCGGAGAGCGGCCAATAGTTGAGCACCATTTTGGTACAGACCGGTGAGTGATATTTCCGGCTCTTTGCCCAACATCAGTTCCAGGCCCTGGAGGACAATGGCGTGGTCATCTACTATCGCTAAGTTGGTCATAATGGTGGGTGTTTCCAGGAGGGCTATTTATGGTTTTTCGTCTATTCCGTATTATTTTAATGGGACCGTAAGGGTAACCGTCGTCCCATGTCCGGGGCTACTATCGTATTGAATTTCTCCTTTCAGGTAGGTAACCCTACTGTTGATGCTCCCCAGGCCAATTCCGTCCTCGCTTTTTTTAGGGGAAGCATCAAAACCGACGCCATCATCCTCTACGGTGAGCATCAGTTGGCTGGGCTGATCGATGAGCTGTAAGAAAAGTTTACTGGCCTTAGCGTGCTTTACTACGTTGTGCGTTAGTTCCTGCAGAATGCGAAGGATCATTGCCTCACCATCTTCATTAAGACGCAGGTCTGGTTGTCCGACAATTTCGAGTTCGGTATCCAGGCCGCGCATATTTAGTTGATCGACCATATCGCGAATTGAGCCGGAGAGGCCGGACAAGGCTAGTGTTTGGGGCATCATATTGTGTGCGATTCGGCGAACTTCAGTACAGGCCCGGTCTAATAGTTCACTGGCGGCAACCGCCATGGGGGCTTCGGTAGAGAGGCGAGCCTTGACGGTAGCGAGCAGACCGCCGAGACCATCGTGAAGGTCTTTTGCTACACGTTTTCGCTCTACTTCCTGGCCTTCGATCATGGAGCGTAGGCCGCTCACCTCGGCTTCTTGTTTTAGGGCACGAACTTCGGCCTTCCGTTCCGAGTCTAACCTTAGGGCCTCACTTTTTTGAAATTTCAGGCGCGAACGCAGGAGCAAAAGTATTCCCGTTGAGAGCAAGACGAGAAAGCCAATGCCCAGCCACAACATTTGAGACTGTTGGCGCTGTTGGCCAATTATGAGTTCCTGGCGCTCGATTTCTGCTTCCCGGAGCTTAGCCTGAAATTTCTCGGCGGCCTCTCCGTAAACATCTAGTCTTTCCTG
>CAYPIM010000044.1:6970-34186 GCA_964410795.1 uncultured Lewinella sp.
GGGCATCTTTCTGCTATCAGCCAGTCCTGCCGCCCTGCGCGCATAAGACTTTGCCTGGGGCATATCTTTACGCAGCGTATCAACCACTAGTTTTAAAAGTGCACTCAGGTCTGAGGTATCGTTCCGCTGCTGTACTACTTCGATCAACAAGCTATCGGTTTGCCCTTTTAAGTGGGGCGAAGCCATTAAAGAGAATAAAATACAGACCAGCAGGAGGAGAGAATGACGCATGGCAAAGTGTAGACCTTAATATAAAGCGATACGAAAAGGATTATTCCTTTCCACTATTTGAGCCTGCCGGTGAAACTCCAGCAGCCCCTTAGAAGTGCAAAAATTACGGAATTAAAATGAAGAGAGGTATATGAAAGCAGTGGTATTATAATTCTACATGAATTCATAGAGGGTTTCAGTTTTACACTCCTACCAACTATTTTCTTCAACCTCTTGCCCAACAGAAAACAAAGATGTACCTTTGCGGGCCGCAAGAAGCGAGTTCAAAAATTTTTATCCGCCATGGACGCAATTTCCTTCATTCACGAGCAGGTCACTAAAGAGACCAACCTTCCAGCTTTCCGCGCTGGCGATACCGTAGTTGTTGACTACCGCATTACGGAGGGCGAAAAGTCACGGATCCAGCAGTTCCGTGGTGACGTTATCCAGATTAAAGGCGAAGGCCTGACCAAGACTTTTACCGTTCGCAAGATTTCTAACGGTGTTGGTGTTGAGCGTATCTTCCCACTTTCCTCTCCTGCAATTGATGGCCTGACCATCATTAAGCACGGTAAGGTTCGCCGCAGCCGTCTCTTCTACCTACGCGATCGCGTTGGTAAGAAGGCCCGTATCAAGGAGCGTCGTACTAAGTAGGATTCATCCCCGATCTTGTTTAACATTTTAAGCCCTATACCGCTGCGCGGTATAGGGCTTAAAATGTTAAACAAGAAATTAGGAGCATCCCCTGGTCTAAAGTCATACTCGCCCCGGAAGGCCTAGATTAGCACTCCAAAACCTAACTTGGCACCTGCGGCCGCGCCCTTAAAAACACTCGAATGTTAAGAAAAACATCAAAACTTTAACATTTCATCGTAATACTTTAGCTAGGAAGCGCGTTAATAGCGCGTTCCGAACATACAGCGCACGTTGTGCTTTATGGGGACGAAACCTTTTTTAAGGGAGCTATTCCCGGCCGTTGCACCGGCCACAGCGGATAATTCTCTTTCACTAAACCAACGCCATATGGCTACTATTCAGAATAATCCTACACCTTCACCCAAGTTCTCTGCTGCGCCTGCGCCAAAGAAGAACAGAACGCCCCTTCTTGCGGGCATCATTGCCGTCTTATTGCTGGCCCTGGCGGGCCTCGGCATCGGCTACGCCAACCGCGGCACCGAAAACGCTCAGGTCTCGGCGGACTTAGTAGAGATGGAGCAATTCAAAGCTACCGCTGAGAAGCAGTACTACGAATCGCTTGCCGAACTGGAAGAAATGCGCGGCAGCAACGAAGAGCTGAACGCCCTGATCGACCAACAGAAAGAAGACCTCCGTACCCAAAAAGAGAAAATTTCCAGTCTCACCCGCGACAGCCGTAACCTGGTAACCGCTCGCCGTGAGCTAAAGGAACTCCGTACGCAAACCGATGGCTACCTCGCCGAACTCGAGCAAATGCGTCTCGCTAATGCCGAACTTACCGAGAACAACCAGCGCCTGACCTCCGAGCGTGATCTGCTTAGCAGTGACCTTCAGGTAAGCCGCCAGCAAAACGAGAGCCTCAACACTGAGCGCGCCGTTTTGGTAAGCGAGCGTGAGCAACTCACAAGTACCAACCAAGAACTGAACCGTAAGGTAAACATTGCCAGCGCGCTAAAGACCAACAACGTAACCATCGTTGGCCAGAAAGTTCGCAGCAACGGTAAGTTCGCAGACCGCAAGAATGCCAGCCACGTAGATCGCCTATACGTATGCTTTAATAGTCTTGACAACGCTGTTGCCAAGACCGGTGAAGAGACCTTCCAGCTGCGCATCATCAACCCTGCGGGAGAAACAATCCAGATCGACGCCGAAGGAAGTGGTGTCCTCACCACTGCCGACACTGGTGAACAGGTACCTTATACTAAGGCTGTAACTTTCGCTTTTGACGGCGCCGCTGCAAGTCATTGTGCCGACTGGACTGTAGAAAGCCAGCAGTACAATGAAGGAACCTACACCGCCAAGCTTTACAATAAGGGTTTCTACGTAGGAGAAGGCTCCGTGACGTTGAAGTAACCCTCCCATCATAATCCCAAAAAATGCGGGGCACGAATCGATTGATTCGTGCCCCGTTTTTATTTCCATCTCTTTTCCGAAACGGTTAATTTACTGATCAACCATATTCAATCACCATTCGGTGAAGAGGATTTACTCAACTAGGTCTCCCGCACAATGGCCGGAGTACCCATCCCCATCAAACCTTTTTCCGCTCCCAGTAATTTTGATCTTCCGTCTCCGCTAGTAGTGTGAGGTAGGAGTGATAGCGGATGTCCGTAACCCGGTCATCTTCTGCCTCTACGGAGGCGATGACCGCGCAGCCGGGTTCTGTCTTGTGCAAGCAGGAGCCACCAAATTTACACTCCGGGCTCAAGGCGAAGATTTCACGGTAGTAGTACGCGATATCAATTGGTTTTAGGAAGTTAAAGGTGAGGTTTTTAATACCGGGGGGATCGATGATTTCTCCGCCAAAGGGCAAGTCAAAGAGTTCGGCGAAAGTGGTGGTGTGGGTTCCTTTACCGGTGTAGTCCGATATTTCTCCAGTACGCAGGTCGAGCTCGGGAGCAATGGCGTTCACAAGTGTACTCTTCCCTACCCCACTTTGCCCACTCAAAAGGCTGCGCTTGTCTTTTAGTAATGCCTTGAACTGAGCAAGGTTAGTACCCTTTTCTGCGGAAACCAGCAATACGTTGTACCCTATGTCTTTATAGATAGATGCGATGGCTTCGTAGGTTAGCAGGTCATCTTCTTTCAGCAGGTCAGATTTATTAAAGACAATGGTTGTAGGGATACCAAAGGGTTCGGTCATCAGTAAAAAACGATCAATGAATCCCAGTTTTACGTCTGGATAGAGTAGGGTCACGATGAGCACCGCCTGATCGATGTTGCTCGCCAGCAGGTGCAATTCATGTTTTTTGCGAGGGCTCTGGCGAACGACATAGTTCGTACGATCCTCAATCTTACGGATCGCTCCTGTTTCTTCGCCTCCTCTTCCTTCAATAACTACGGAGACACGGTCCCCAACGGCGATCGGGTTCGTCAAAGCTTTATCCTGCAGGCGGAAACGACCCGCTACGCGGCAGCGGAGCTCGATGTCTCCTTCGGGGCTTTCTTCGTCGAGGCGAACGTTATACCATGAACCGGTGGATTTTGTGACTGTGCCTTTTTGCATAGAGCGAAGATAAGGTGCCTTTTGGGTAGGACTCCGAAGAACCAAACAGTCATTGATGTTATTTTCTGGAAAATACCATCAATGACTTCTTTCTTTGAGGGGACTAACCTCCTTATCAAGGTGAAGAAACAAGGGAAGTGATAGTTTCTTTCAAATTTCCTATCTCTGTATTGTTTTATACGTAACTTTGTATTAACGACCCCTGCATAACTACTTGTTATTGTGGGAAATAGAACAACAATCCCAACACTACGCATTCCCTTTTACCGTACAACGGTTTTGATTTTATTTGTTTCTCTCTCACCTCAAACGAAAAGAGGAGTAGTGTCTCATAAAGAAATCTCATGAGCGTCAACGCCCTGATTACAAATATTTGGAAAATTCCAAGTGCTTTTCTATTGGCCTTCTTGTTGTCCGGAATACTTTCGGGACAAGCACTAGACATAGAAATTACTTCTCCTGACTTTTCAAGCATCTGTGGCCCAGTTAACTCCTTAGAAATTACGATAACCAATAGCCCAGGCATGGACGCAGAAGATGCTGAAGACGTTATTGCTGAATTTGAAGCCGTTACGGGTATTACCTATTTGTCAGCATCAGCTCCGGCAATCCTCTCCGGTAGGCAGTTCAGTGTTGGAGATATTGATGTTGGTGAGTTTGTCACCTTCACGGTAGACTACCAGGTTGGGTGTGATTTCACGGGTGACGACCTTGAACTCATCATGAATATCATTAATGGAGCAAGCGGAATGGTAGAAAGTGAAGCCATACAGGTATTGTTTGCGGATCTTTCCATTCCGTCTACGACCCCAACCATAATGCCTGTTTATCTGGGGCTTGCCACTACAGCAACCCCCCGGGTTGTAAACAATGGTTTTGGCGAGCTAGCAGAATTCACCTACTGTGTAAGTAATAATCTTGGTTACATAGATGTGCAAAGTATTATTGTTGGAGGTATTGACATTACAGCAGGTGGCCCAATTTCTTCGACCGCTACCCAAGATTGTTACCTCGTCACCAATGCGGCGATTATGGCGGCTGGCCTGGGTGAAACTTTCAGTCGTGGAGAATCCATCTTTCCGGTAGAAAATTGGTTGACCGTTGGTTGTACTGATGACCCCGATGACATCATGCGCAGGGCACAGTATGGCTGCCAGGGAACTGATGACTGCCAGGACAAACCACAATCCGTCTACATTGATACGGGAGTAAGCTTTGCTCTTCTAGCCCCTAGAATTGAAGCAGAGATTGTTTCTGCAACAGAACCGGCTTGCTACGTAGACGAACCGACGGAAGTGACCATCAGGCTGACCAATGAAGGCACTGCTCCGGCCCTGAACATTAATTACCGGATTTTCACAGACGGGAACGGAGGCCGAGGTATGGTTGTTGATCCAGCGTCTATTACCACCGTAAGAGAGAGTGATAATTCTACCATATCCAGTTCCATAAGGTTCCAGACTGCAGCAACAGACTGCCGTGCCCCAGGACTTAGAGACGTTAGTTTCACCCTTGATGATGCGGATCTCCTCCCTGGAGAAAGTGTTCTCCTTACTTACCAGCTAACCGCCAGCTGCGACTGTAACTCCTGTGACATCCGCAATAAATATTGGGGTCGGTTTCGTGTTGATGCCGTATTTGACCGATGTCTAGAAACATTAGGGAACCGTCGAGACATTACCCCTTCAGGCCGTTTTGATGCCTTTATTTCAGGCTTTCCGGAAGGCCCTACAAGTTTGTTCTCTGAGGAGGAGGGTTGTATAACTTATTATGCTAGTGACATGCAACTTGACTGGTTACAGGGGAACTACCCTGACGCTGAGCTTGAAGCTATCTTCTCCCTTCCATGTGGTGTAGACTACGTGCTTGGATCATTCGAATGGACTGATCGAGACGGAATGACATTTACGGTAGAAAGTGAGGAATATGTTGACAATGGTCCTGGTGTAGATGATGAACTTAGGATAACATTTGCTCCTGCTGGCAGGCCCAGTGGTTTCAACTATGCGGGTGGCGCTCAGTTTGACTTCTGCGTTACTGTAGATTGTACAGAGAAACCCGAACCAGCTTGTGGCAATGCTTTTTTTGATGTAGTGATTGATGCCCAGTTCGACTTCACCATTGACCCTACGTGCACCGCTGATTGTTCGACCCAAAAGATATGGGACCCCTTAGATCTTGATTTACGGCTGGTTTGTCCTCCTACAGATCCTGGCTGTGAGTGTGATGGCATAACTTTTTCCAATCTATCAATAGAACGGATTAATTACGGAATTGGGGACACAAACAACGACCAAATTCCAGACGGAGCAATTGATCCAGCCAGCGTTGAATCTGATAGATTTTTGCCAGGCGACACGATCAAAGCCACCTTGGAAGGCATTGTTCGGGATGGTGATGATGATCAGGACTTTACCCACGGGTTTGTAACCTACCCATTCATTCATCAAAACTTCACTCCTCTTTCAGCAAGAGTAGCTATTTATGATGCCGATGATGGCAACATGCTGTATGAATGTACGGCGGTACCCGTGACGCCTGATTATGCGAACATGAGAATCATTGTTGATTACTCAAGAGATGCACTCAATAATTTTGGTTGTGGCCTACCAACCAACTTCCTTTTTGAGGAAGGAGACAGTGTAGCAGTTTGTCTTGTATACACAGAGAAAGATGCAATTACTGATCAATTCCGACTCATCAACTATGAGCCAAGTTTTTACGTCTCTGATGATGATTTCGGGTTGGGAACAGTCTTCCAGTGCAACCCACTAATTGGACAGATGACTCAAATCGGTTTTACGACTAGTTTCGGTAACAGTACTAATGACTTTGGTGCTTGTGATTTGCCCAACTGGACGATTCGCTATGACCGTAACATTGGTGGCGCTGGTATTGATGAATTCCCGAATGAGATCCGACCTTTAGGTTTACCCGAAAGGCTAGTGTTCACGAAACCATCCGAATTTGCCTTCAACCTGGGCGAATGGGACCTCCTCATACAACAAAGAATTGCTCCGTCGAACACCATAGCTGACACCAGAGGTACAGCTTCTCCTTCTATCCCTGCAGAGTTCTTCGTTGTCAATGGTGATGAAGTAACCTTACTGATTGGGGACTACCTTCGTAGCCTGGGCTTAGGTGAAATCCCTCCTGATGAAGGATACCGCGTGTTCATGTATCCAAGAATTCAGGGCAATTGTGAATCGATTGAGGGTGATTACGATTACTCGTACCAATTCTTCGAATCCGTTGAAGAAAATATTTTCTGTACGGATGAGATTGCGAATGATGTTCAGGATCTGGAATTTGAATACCTGGGAGCAGCAAAAGTGGTCGTTATTTCTGACCAGGACGTTATCCGCTTATGCAGCGGCAATGATATGGCTCAGATCCGGGTCAGGAACCTGGAAACGCCGACTGCAGTTAACACCTTTATCTATCCTCAGCCAACGGGTGGTGTTATCATCACTCGTATTGAAGACGACAACGGCAATGAAATCATGCCTAATGCTTTCGGTATTTACGAACTTGGCAATATTGGAGGAGTTGCTGAGAGAGAATTAAAAGTCTTCTTCACCAAGAACACTTGTGACATCGAGACGATCGACTTCGTTGCGGGTTGGGATTGTGAGGGCTACCCTGAGACCATCAACGATGCCACTTGTACAGATCCTTCTTCCATCACACTAACCAACGCAAATTCAAACGTTTCTTTCATCGTCAATGAGCCCGCACCATCTGTGAATCGAATCATTGATCTTTGTGATCCTATACCTTATGAGATTGAGATTCTAAGCTCAGACTTGGGTTACGTAAGAAGTATGAACATTCTTATGGTCCTACCTCAAGGACAAGATTACATCGAAGGTAGCCTTATGATGGCTATCCCGAGCCCATCTTTAGGTGGGAGTTTTGTACCGGTCATGGACCTCGACGAGTATAGCCCCAATAGGTTTAGGTTAAGGATTCCGCTGTATGATGAGACGCTACGTACGGAAGGACTTGTGGGGTCTAAAGACCCTGATAACAGTGCTATAAGTTTCAAATTTATGGCAGCTACAACATGTGGTTACGCCTCCGGAGGTAGAGCTTTTTTTAATCTTTACTCAAGAAACAGTTGCCAAGACCGACTTCCCAATATTCGTCGGCGCTCGGGCCGTGTTCGCTTACGGCCATCAGAACCTGGGCTCGACCTGGAAATAGCTCCAGCAGAGCTTAGTTTGAATCCGTGTAATATGGACACAACCACGACAAGCGCAAAGATCACTATTGGAGAAGGAGATGTCACAAATCTTGACTCCGTAAGATTTATTTTACCCCAAGGGCTGAAGTACGTTATGGACTCTTACGTACCTGGCTCGAATGCTACGCCTGGCAACAACCCCACAATCATTAGAGATGACGGAGATCAAGTCCTTGTCTGGCCCCTTATTTCCGGACTTACCGAAGGAGATATGGTAACCTTTGACATAGACGTTTTTTCCTTTGATGACGGACAACTCTGTGGAGAAGCAGAAATCATTCTTGAGGCATATTCTACCTTTCAAGATGAATGTATGGGAATGATCTGTAACACCAGTGAGATATCTGGTGAAGCCTTCCAGACCGTAAACACACAAAAGCCTGACTACGACTTTGACTTCATCGATGGAGACATTACGCTTAACCCGAATGGTGGCACTGCAACTGCAGATTTCTCGGTTAAACTTACCAACTTCGGATTTACACTTGACCCCGGCAATAGTGTTAGTGTAGACATTTATGAAGATGTAAACAACAACGGCACTTTCAACCCTGGCACCGACACTTATCTCTTTTCGTTAGATACTACGATTACCCAACCTTTAGGGCCTGGTGAAATGATCGTAATCAGTGATGTAGCCACTTTCCCAGCTTCAAATATTTGTACGGTAATCGGAGTGTTAGATCCAGAAACCACTTGTACGTGTAGTGAAGTATCCTCTAATACCTTCCGTCCAGAAATCATTTTCGATTACGAAACAGCGTTTGATGTATGTAGTGGGGAACAAGTAAGTATTGGCCCAGATCCTATTACTGGCTATGACGTCGAATGGTTATCCGTAGCGGGTTCAGACCTTGGAAATCTCTCTGACACGGAAACTACTCCAACGGTATTCACTGCGCCCGCAAACAACTCTGGCGCTCCAATAACGCTTCAGTATACTTTACGGACGTCTAATGCGCCTTGTTTTGATGACCAGGTGGTCAGCATAACAATAGCTCCCGCAGTTATGGATGTTCAAAACATTCAGGCTTGTATTGGGGTCCCCTACGATCTTCCAACCGTAAACGACCCTAATGCTTCCAACTTTAGCTGGTCCCCTATGGCAGGACTTACAATCTCTCCTGACGGCCAGTTTGCGACTATTGATAATGTCTCAGCGTCAGGCGTGTATACACTGACTTATGATGTCGGAGGCGGTGGCTGCCCGGCTACCTTAACGATAAACCTCACTGCAATAAACTGTGGTGGTGCCAACACTGCACTCGGTGACACCGTATTTTTTGACTTCAACGAAGACGGTCTTCAGACAATGGGCGAACCAGGTATTGGAATGGTAACCGTAAATCTGATCGATGCAAATACCGGTGCTACAATCAGTACAACGATGACGGATGCTGATGGCTTCTACATTTTCGATATGTTGCCTGCTGGCAATTATGCTGTAGAATTTGTCTTACCTGACGGTTTTGTCTTTACGATGAATGATGCCTTATCCGATACCGATGATGATGACGATAGCGATGCAGATCCGATTACGGGCATAACTCCCGCTACCTTCCTTCCGCTCGATGAGCAAAACTTCACGATAGATGCAGGATTTATTCCCGATTGTTCTCTAGAGTTAGAATTGACAGTGAGCGAGTGTGTCCCCTCCGGCGATTCACTGGCCCGGCGAATTCAGGTTATCGCTATTTGGGATGGTAACCCCTACACTTATGACCAATTCGGTGACGGAAATGATATTCTTAATGTTGACTTTAACGGGTTCATGTTCCCAGTTACAATTGAGGAACTAGCCGGAGACTCCATTGTATTAGACACCTTCCTTTCACCTTCTGCCGCCGTGAGTTACAACATCTCTGCAGTCTTTGAGGAAGCTACCGCCTGTACCGCCACCGCAATGGCAGGGCCTTTCGCCCCCTGTACTTTTGACCTGGCGCTAACAAAAACGGCAAGTACAATAATGCCTACTCCTGCGCCATACAACTATGGCGACCTGATTTGTATGGACATCACCGTCTATAACCAGGGTATGCAGACCGCTCAGAACATTCAGGTATTTGACTCACTGCCCGCTGGGTTCAGTCTCAACACTGCCAATAGCCCTGGTTGGTTTGATGTTAATCCTTTACAGCTCTTCATCATCCCAGGGCCTATTGCTCCAGGAGATTTTGAAATAGCCACTATATGTGTCAACCTCGAAATGGTTGAAGGGGACCCAGATGCCTATACCAACTTTGCGGAAATAAACAGCTTCCAGGATACCCTTGGCAACGATGTTTCTGATTTCGATGAAGACAGCACCCCTGACATGAATTTCGGAAATGATGCTGGAGGTTCGCCAAATACTGATTCCGATGACGTCATCCTTGGAAATGGTGAAGGAGTTCCTGGAGACGAGGAACCAACAACGGATGAAGATGATGCTGATCCGTTCGCCATTGAAATTTTTGACCTCGCATTAGTAAAAATGCTGGACACCGATCCATTCTACGCGATTGGTGATATAGTGGAATACTCTTTCATGGTCATCAATCAGGGTAATATTGCTGCGGAGAATATTCAAGTAATTGATTACGTCCCCGATGGCTTCACCTGGGTTGCTGCGAATGAAACAGCAACACCGCCATGGTCTTCGCCAGGAGCACCAATTGGAGCTTTCACTCCTTCAATCCTTACGATTCCAGGCACCCTTGAACCCGGAGACACTTTTGACTTCAAGATTCAATTACGAGTGGCTCCAACCGCTATGGCGGAAACGTTCCTAAGGATCAACCTCGCGGAGATAGCTTCCGCAACGGGCCCAGGAGGAGGACCTGCACTGGACATCGACAGCACCCCCAATTCTGATCCTACCGACGACGCTGGTGGCGTTCCACTGTCCGACTCTGACGACGCGCTTAACGGGAACGGAATGGGAGACCCCGGAGATACCAGTGCTGACACAGACGAGGATGATGCCGACCCAGCTTTAATCGCCATTGATAGTGTTGCTCTTGGTAGTACGGTCTTTGTCGATCCTAATAACAATGGAATGCAAGACATGGGAGAAATGGGTGTTCCTAATGTAATCTTGGAACTTTTCCTCGACGCTAACGGGGATATGATGATTGACGCGGGAGAAATGACTCCTGTGGCAACCACCTCTACGGATGCTAACGGGGATTACTACTTTGGCATGTTGGTTCCCGGCAACTATCAGGTACAAGTCTCTAACGTCAACTTTGGAACGGCCAACGCGCTTGGAGATTTTGCTACTTCTTCTACTCCAACTAGTATTACGGATGATAATGTAGACGGTAACGATGATGGCACCCAAGCTGGCGGTTCATTCTCTCAGGTTACTTCGCCCATTATTCGTCTCATTCCTACAATGGAGCCAACAGTTGCTAGCGGAGATGAAGACTTCCAGGGCAACACACAGGATGTGGACAATGGTCAAGACGACGAAAATGGTAATATGACTATTGACTTTGGCTTCCTGCCTAACGTGGCCATCGGCAGTACTGTGTTCGCGGACTACAATAACAACGCAATGCAAGAAATGGGTGAGCCTGGTATTCCAACGGTCACCCTATTCCTTTATCAGGATGCAAATGGTGATGGCCTCATCACCGGTGCAGAAACCACCCCAATTGCCATGACCGTAACTGACGGACTAGGTGATTATGTTTTCCAAGGACTAGCACCAGGGATGTACCAAGTAGGAATCCCCGCTACAGAATTTGATGGCGGCGGAGGCCTTGAGTTCTTACCAATGTCTTCAACTGATATTTCAACCACTGACGAGGACAACCGAATTGATGGTGATGATAACGGAGAACAAGACGCTGGCGATGGCACCATCGTCCTTTCTCCCGTAATAGACCTCCAACCTGGTGAAGAACCCATTGACGCCATGGGAGAAGATGAACAGGGCACAGAAAAAGATGATGGCTTCGACGCAAGTGGTGACATGACCATTGACTTCGGATTTGTCTGTAACCTGGAAATTGTAACTGAGCCCGGGCCCATCTCTATTTGTGGGAATAAGCCACTTGACCTTCCGGCTTTGGCTACGATCATCCCAACCAACGTCAACGGAACATGGACCAGCACCGGCGACGGAACTTTCCTTGATGCCTTCATGCTTCCGGTAACTCCCACCCGCTACGACGATGTGCTGTTCTATCTACCCGGAACGCAAGACCGGAAATCAGGAACTGTCAGCCTTACTCTTACTTCCGATGCTGCCGGTGTATGTCCGCCTGTTTCTGTGACCCTGGAAGTAACCGTACTTGATGTAGACTGTGGCTCCTTCTTCTGGGACGGACAGTAGGCTTCAAAACCGCTTGAAGAAATACACCCCGATCAGGAAACGTTTCCTGATCGGGGTGTTTTCATTTAACGATCTTAATACTCCCCTTTGACTAAGGAATAATAGCCCCGGAATGGCTTTAAAAACCGTACTTTAGGGACGCCGTATGATATACGACAACCCTGAGTTAAAAGTAACCCAACACCATGGCCAAAGAACACAATTACACCATCAAAACCGAATGGATTGGCAACCTCGGTTCCGGAACCCTCGATTATCGCGCCTATAAGCGCGACCACTCCATCTCCGCAGCCGGAAAATCTGCAGTGATTGCAGGCTCCTCTGACCCGAGTTTCCGGGGAGACCCGAAGCGGTACAACCCCGAGGAGCTTTTCCTAAGTTCTTTGTCTTCCTGCCATATGCTCTGGTATTTGCATCTCGCCTCCGTCAATGGCATTACCGTTCTGGAATATGTAGACCACGCAGAAGGGACTATGGCCGAAGATGCGGGCGGAAGCGGGCGCTTCACTTCCGTCACCCTACAACCTCATATCGTCATCGCTCAGGCGGACAAGATTGAACAAGCAAAAGAGATCCATCATGAAGCGGGCAAAAAATGCTTTATCGCAAACTCGGTTAACGTCCCTATTGGGTACGGAGGGGAAGTTGTTGTCGGGTAAAACAGTAAATCGGAATCGCTGATTTTAGCAGATTTCTCTGATTAGCACGGATTTCTCTGTCTAGCACCTTTTTTTACCCTCGGACAATCCACGCCACAGGCCATGAAGTAGTTATGGATCGAATGAGCAATCAACCTTTGTTTTTCGCCAGAGAACGCCACTCTGAACCTCCCCCTGCACCTGCGTCCGCGCCTAAAACATCTTGTCTACTCCAACGTACGTAACGCTTATTACGCCTGTCCCTCCTATAACACAAGCGGAGCTTTTTCCTGGCGGAAAGTGGGCTTAAGCCCACTTTCCGCCAGGAAAAAGCTCCGCTTCCCCAATAAAAAAGAGGCAAACTATGTTGCCTCCCAATAACCCCAAAAAACCAAATGAAAACTAAATTAACGGAGTGGTAACAATATATAGTACCGCTCAATTATATCGACAAGGTAGAATAATTTCTTTTACCCGCAAGGGTTTCGACCATTTTTTTTCGTGTTTCAGCGAAATTTCGTTTACTTAGAAATGACGCAAAGCCCCCTTGCTTTAGCCCAATCAACTCATTTAAAAATCGCTTGTTACATTTGCACTATGTTAGTAACTCGAATTATTTGCGGCATAATTATTAACGGCGCTTCGCGTCCGTAGGTAGCCGCTGTTTGTGATACAGCATGAAAGCTCCGACGGACACGCTTCCGCCGGAGCTTTTTTTTATCGGTTGTCGGTTGTCAGTTGTCGGTTACACGGCTGACAACCGACAACCGACAACTGACAACTGACAACATGTTCAAAGAGTATAAAAGCCTCAATCTTCCCGAAGTAGACAAGCAAATCCTGGAATTCTGGGAAAAGAACGATGTGTTCAAGCGCAGCATTGAGGAGCGGGACGTAGAGAACTCCTTCGTATTTTATGAGGGGCCACCCTCCGCCAATGGTATGCCCGGCATTCATCACGTGATGGCGCGTACGATCAAGGATATCTTTTGTAGGTACCAAACCCTGACGGGTAAACGGGTTGAACGCAAAGGCGGCTGGGATACCCACGGACTCCCCATTGAGTTGAAGGTAGAATCTGAACTGGGCATCACAAAAGAAGACATCGGCACCAAAATTTCGGTGGACGACTACAACAAGGCCTGTAAAGAAACCGTGATGCGCTTTAAGGGCATCTGGGACGATATCACCGTAAAAATGGGTTATTGGGTTGACCTGGAGAACCCCTATGTAACTTACGAGAAGGAGTACATGGAGTCCGTATGGTGGTTGCTGAAGCAGATCTACGAAAAGGGCCTGATGTATAAAGGTTACACTATCCAACCCTACTCTCCCGCAGCGGGTACGGGCCTTAGCTCCCACGAACTTAACATGCCCGGCGCTTACCAGGACGTGAGCGACACGACCGTTGTGGCCATGTTCAAGACGAACAAAAATGCGGAGTCTAGTTGGTTGTTTAGCCTTCCGGTAATGGCTCCACCAGCGAAAGACGAAGATGGTGGCGCAGCCGCAGGTGCCATGGGAAGCGAAGACAGCAGTGCGGTACACATCATCGCCTGGACAACCACCCCCTGGACGCTACCCAGCAACACCGCCCTAACCGTTGGCCCAAAGATCGAGTACGTAAAAGTGCGGACCAAGAACCAGTACACCGGCGAGGCAAACGACGTGGTCCTCGCCAAGGAGCTTGTCTCCAAATGGTTCGGCGGCCACAACCAGCCCGTCGTTGAAGCGATGAGCGCACCTTTCCCCGGCAGCAAGCTTGCCGGCCTTCGCTACGAGCAGCTCCTGCAAGGGCCCACTCCGACCGATGGCGATGCTTTCCGTGTCATCACCGGCAATTTCGTGACTACCGATGCGGGTACCGGCATTGTCCATACCGCCCCAAGCTTTGGCCAGGACGATATGGCCGTTGGTAAAGCCAACGGTATCGGTTCGTTGACCCTTGTTGACAAGCAAGGTAAATTTACCGACGACGCCGGTAAGTTCGCCGGCCGCTATGTCAAAGACTACAAGAACGACCCCGAATACAAAGACGTCAACGTCGATATCGCCATCCACTTAAAAACAGTTGGTCTGGCCTTCAACGTCGCCAAATACAACCATAGCTATCCGCACTGCTGGCGGACGGACAAACCCGTGCTTTACTACCCGCTAGACAGCTGGTTCATCAAAGCCAGCGCCGTCAAAGAACGCATGAGCGAGCTCAACGACACCATTAATTGGCAGCCCGAAAGCACCGGCACCGGCCGCTTCGGCAAATGGTTGGAAAACCTAAACGACTGGAACCTAAGTCGCTCACGCTACTGGGGAATCCCGCTTCCCATCTGGCGTTGGGCGGAATACGACGAGAAGGGTATCGAAATCGCCTCCGAAGAAATTTGTATCGGCTCCATCGCTGAGCTGGACGCCGCCATCCAGGTAGCCAATAAAGAACTTGGGCTCAACCAGAGCGTCCCTAAAGACCTCCACCGCCCATACATTGACGAGGTTGTTCTCTTTAAGAATGGTAAAAAACTGGTTCGTGAGCTTGACCTTATTGACGTCTGGTTCGACAGTGGTTCAATGCCCTACGCCCAGTGGCATTACCCCTTCGAGAACAAAGACAAGTTCGACCGGGTTTTCCCTGCTGACTTCATCGCCGAAGGCGTTGACCAGACTCGTGGCTGGTTCTACACCCTCCATGCCATCGGTACAATGGTCTTCGACTCCGTAGCATACAAAAACGTAGTTTCCAACGGACTCGTACTCGACAAGAACGGTAAGAAGATGTCAAAGCGTCTCGGCAATGCCGTCGATCCGTTCGTAACCATTGATCAGTACGGTGCCGACGCTACCCGCTGGTACATGATCAGCAATGCCAACCCGTGGGACAACCTGAAATTTAACGAAGATGGTATCCAGGAAGTCCGTCGCGTCTTCTTTGGCACGCTCCACAATACCTACAACTTCCTGGCCCTATACGCCAACATCGACGGCTACGACGTTACGGACCCGAAGAATAAAATGAAGTTTGCGGACTATCCGGAAATTGACCGCTGGATCATCTCCCGCCTGAACACGCTAACGAAGGAGGTATCTGACCTGTACGCCGCTTACGATGCCACTCCGGCCTGCCGGGCCATCGAGAACTTCGTCAACGCGGAACTCTCCAACTGGTACGTGCGGCAATGCCGCCGCCGGTTCTGGAAGGGCGAGATGAGCCAGGACAAACGGGCGGCTTACAATACACTTTACGGTTGCTTGTTGCAGGTAGCCAGGCTGATGTCTCCCGTGGCACCGTTTTATGCTGAGCGCTTGTATCAGGATTTGACGGGCGCGGCCGCAGGTGCAGGGGACGTTGGAGGCATTGCTAATAGCGTTCACCTCGACATCCTGCCGGGCGTAGACGAAAGCCAGATCGACAAAGACCTCGAAACGCGAATGGGTTACGCCCAACGCATCAGCTCCCTGACGCTAAGCCTCCGTAAGGCAGACAACCTCCGCGTTCGTCAGCCGCTACAGAAGATTCTCGTTCCGGCTACCGACGAAGATTTCCAGCGCCACGTTGCTGCGGTAACCGACATCATCAAGAACGAAACCAACATTAAGGAAGTCGAATTCCTGACCGACGGTGACTTTCTGAAGAAGAGCATCAAAGCTAATTTCCGTGTCCTTGGCAAGAAGGTAGGTAAGCGGATGAAAGACGTAGCCAAGGTGATCACCGGTTTCAACGGCGAGCAGATCAGCGAACTCGAAGCGAAGGGTGAGCTGACGGTCACCATCCCCGACGGCGGCGAAGACGTCACCCTAACCACGGAAGACGTACTCATCGCTACCGAAGACATTCCCGGCTGGAAAGTCGCCTCGGACGGCGAGATCAGCGTTGCCCTCGATGTGACGGTCACGCCGGAACTAGCAAAGGAAGGCTTAGCCCGCGAGCTCGTCAACCGTATCCAGAACATGCGCAAAGACCGTAATTTTGAGGTCACCGACCGCATCCGCGTTCGCCTGCAGGGCTCCCCTGCCGTAGAGGAGGCTGCTACGGCCTTCCGCGACTACATCTCCGCCGAAGTGCTGGCCGACAGCCTTGTGCTGGATGGTGATGTTGACGGGGAGGCACTGGAATTACCCGGAGAGGAGAAGGCTACCCTGGCGGTGAGTCGGGTATAGATCGCTGCCGCAAGACAATCGTGTACGTGCTCCAATTCGCGATGAGCTGATCTCAGCCTTCGGCTGCGGTCAATCCATCGCCAGACGACGTTTCCTTTAGGGACACAACCTCTAGCCAGGGTGTGTAAAGCTATTTCCCGTCCCTAAGACTTTTCCTGTAAGGTTTTATTTACCAACGGAGACTGCTCGCACCCGGAGCGTGCTCGGTCCGCTCGCGCTCAAGAGAGCGCCTCGGCCAGGTTGCCTTACGAACATCACCCACCCTAACTCTGAGTTTGATAGCCTGGATTACAGTTTCAGCCGTTACCTTATTAACTTTAAGGCAGTGGCTGAAGCCGCGCCTACTAAACCGGTTGTATGAAAATCCTAGCTTACCTGCTAACAATTATTGCCAGCGTCATTATTTGGTTGGCCAGTTTATACGCCACGGTTATCCTGGGCTGGCTAATCTTTTGCTGGCAATGTGGTACTAAGGAAATCAACCTATGGTTGTTTTGGCCACTGGTTTACCTTATTGCCCTGGGCTTCGCTTACTTATTCGCGAAGCTACCAAGCAAGTTCGGCGGGAAAAACATCGGGTTAGCGGCTGTTGTTTTTGTGGTACTGGGCGGGGTATTGCACTTTATCTCTTGAGCTAAAAACCATTATTATTACAGTATGCTCATCCTTTACAAAATCTTTCTTTGCCTTTCGATCGGATCATTTTTAATGGCGGGCTACTATAACCTAAAAATGATGTGGTTGAGTTGGAAGGGCTACTCTCTGCATCCAGACAAATTAACGAATGATGAAAAAGCAGCTAGAGAAGGAATTCGGACAGCAAAATGGCGGCCACTATATTTTGTTATAGCCGCCTTCGTTTTCTTTCTTCTGGCGGCAATCTTTAATAATTTATAACGATAAATGGTCCTCCTCCAAGCCTCCGCCCGCCCCAAAGGCGACACCTTCCAGGTAGCCGAAAAACTAGCCACCAAGCTCAAAGCCAATCACCTCGATCTGCTCGACTACAAAGTTTACCCTTTCAACTACGAGCAAGTCTATCCCGAAGACGACGACTTTCTACGGCTCGTCAAAGAGGAAATTTTACCGCGCGAGCAAATAATCTTCGCCAGCCCGGTGTACTGGTATTCGATGTCGGGGCCGATGAAGATTTTCTTTGATCGAATCAGTGACTTACTGAAGAGCCAGAAAGATTTGGGGCGTCAGCTAAGGGGCAAACGAATGTCCGTTCTCTCGGTCAGCAATGATGAAGTCATTAATGCCTCGTTTTATGACGCCTTCGCTCTTTCCGCCGAATACCTAGGCATGTCCTACGGGCCGATCTGGCACGGATGGGTAGCGGATGATGGAAAGGCACAGTTCCTGGAAGTGCGAAGCCCTGCGGGCTAGGACCGCAGGGCTTCGGAATGAAGGTTGCAGCTTTAGCAGCAGCCTTCTAAACTATAGTTTTGCGCTAAAGCGGGGAAGCCGTAAGCTGGAATTCAGGTTTCACGGCCAGATCCATGTCCGCAGGTACCGGTACGTTGGTTGTTACGGTCAGCTGGAAGTCTGATGAGGCGGAAAGTAGGTGATCCAAGAGCTCGGCATCATTTACCTCCAGGGTAACGAAGCCACCGGTCAGGTCGGAGAAGTCATTCTCGGCCAGGGTGATGGTTCCCAGTCCGGGGGTAGTGATGGTGAGCTTGACGCGGTCTACCGCGTCGAAGTCAATCAAAGCGTCGGCCGTTGCGATGCGGAAAGTAGCAGCGTTGAGCTTAACCGATTTCACGCGGTCCGTGCTGATGTTTTCATCGTTGAGTTTGGAGACGACTTCGCTTGGGATTTCCTGATTGGGGAGTACGAAGGTTCCGGCCTCGTCGGCCTCCGGCAAAGTAAAGACAATCTCGGAGCCGTTTACATCAACCGTAATATCAGGAATGACGTCGTCTACCAGGCCGCAGGAAGACAGGCTAATGGCAAATAGGGCGATAAAAAAGGGAAGGGACTTAAAAGTCATAATAGAAGGATTTTTTAGTTTGTCTCTTTATAGCCGCAGATTCACGAATCGTTACAGATAGAGAAAAAGAAATCCGTCGCGACGCTGCGCGTCAAGCGCATGCTACGCTCGACGCGCAGCGTCGCGGCCATAGTTTTGGTACACGGCCCAGTACATAAACGACGCATAGCTTTCAAACCGAATGCTCCGTCAACCTTACCTTGCACCTGCGGCCGCGCCCAAATGGCCATTGCTTTACACCCAAATCACCAAGATGCTTTCCAGAACCTTCCCTTTTCTCCTCCTGCTCACCCTTTTTTCCTGTAATGCCGACATCGACACTGACACCGCCGGCAAGTTCTCGGTACCGTACGAAAAATTTGAGCTCAGCAACGGCCTTGACGTAGTATTACACGTCGATAAATCCGACCCGGTAGTTGCGGTTGCCCTGACCGCCCACGTAGGCTCGGCCCGCGAAAAAGAAGGCCGTACTGGTTTTGCTCACCTCTTTGAGCACCTACTCTTCCTTGAGTCCGAAAACCTTGGCAAGGGTGGGTTGGACGCCATGAGTGCCCGCATCGGCGGCTCCGGAGCCAATGGCTCCACCAACCGCGACCGAACGAACTATTTCCAGACCGTTCCGAAAGACGCGCTGGAGAAAATGATCTGGGCCGAAGCCGATAAGCTCGGCTGGTTCATCAATACCGTCACCGATCCTGTGCTCGCTAAAGAGAAACAGGTCGTAAAAAACGAAAAACGCCAGAGCGTAGACAACCGCCCCTACGGCCACAACTCCTACGTAATCGGTAAGGCGCTATACCCTAAAGACCATCCGTACAACTGGCAGGTTATCGGGTCTTTGGAAGACCTCGACGCCGCAACGGTCGCGGATGTGCAGGAGTTTTTTCGCCGCTGGTACGTACCTAACAACGTTACCCTCACCATTGCCGGAGACTTCGAACCCGCCCAGGCGAAGGAGTGGGTAGAAAAGTACTTTGGTGAAATCCCTACCGGAAAAGAGGTCAAGAACATGGCCGTCCGCCGTGGAGAAGTGGCAGAAACCATTAAGCTTTACCACGAAGACAATTTTGCCCGCCTGCCCCAACTCACTATGGTATGGCCAACGGTGGAGCAGTACGCCAAAGACGGCTATGCCCTCGATGTCCTGACGGATTTCCTTGCCAGCGGCAAAGAAGCCGTTTTCAACGAAGTAATAGTTGATGAGAAAAAGCTCGCCCCCAACGCATTTATGTTCAACCGAACCTCCGAGTTGGCGGGGGAAACCCAACTTATTGTGCGTGCCTTCCCCGGTACTTCCCTTGACTCCGTAATGGCTGGCGTAGAGGCCGCATTTGCTCGTTTCGAAGCCAACGGTATCTCCGATACCGACCTGAGTCGGATCAAAGCCGGGCAAGAGACGCAGTTTTATAACGGCCTGAGCAGTGTACTCGGCAAAGGTTTCCAGCTGGCTCAGTACAATATGTTTGCCGGCAATCCTGGCTTTGTAGCGGAAGACATAGAGAATATTCTGGCCGTTACAACAGCGGATGTGAAGCGGGTATACGAGACCTACCTGAAGGGCAAGCCTTTCGTTGCCACCAGCTTCGTCCCTAAGGGAGACAAAGCACTTGCCCTGGCCGGTTCCACCCAGGCAGAAGTTGTGGAAGAAGAAATCGTAGAAGGAGCAGAAGAAGACTTTGACGCCTCCATAGTCGCAGAATACGAGGTAACTCCTTCTACTTTCGATCGTTCTACGGAGCCTGCCTACGGTGAGGCCCCGGAAATTAACCCGCCCACTGTATGGCAAACAGAATTGGAGAATGGTATTGCTGCCTACGGCATCGAGAACTCGGAAGTTCCACTGGTTAATTTCAACCTCACCATTGCTGGCGGACAGCTTCAAGAAAACCTTGACAAGCCCGGCGTAGCCAGTATGCTCGCCGAGCTCATGAACAAAGGCACAAAGAACAAAACGACCGCCGACCTGGAAGCTGCCATTCAGCAGCTTGGTGCACGTATAAATGTATATTCTACGACTGAGCGTTTCGTTATTTCCGGCAATACATTGGCACGAAACTACCCCGCGACCATGGCGTTGCTTACCGAGATTTTGCTCGAACCCCGGTGGGATGCCGAAGAATTGGAAACCATCCGCCGGGAGACCCTGAGCGACCTGGAGCAAGACGCTGCTTCTCCGAACGCCATCGCCAGCGCGGAATGGAACAAACTGATGTACGGTGAAGATAATATCAGGGCCTACAACGAACTGGGCACGGCAGCATCCATCCCCACCATTTCGATGGATGACCTTAAAGCTTACTACAACGACTACCTCTCGCCCTCGATCGCGAAGATGAACGTAGTTGGCGCCCTCAATGAAGCGGAAGTTACCGCCCCCTTCAAAAAACTCGTGCAGGAGTGGTCCGCCAAGGAGGTCAACGTTAAACAATGGCCCATCCCCTCTCCGCCCACTGCCGCAAAGGTTTACTTTTACGACGTACCAGGCGCAAAGCAATCTGTACTCCGCATCGGAAATCCCGCACCTACGGTTACGGATGCCGACTATTACCCGGCCACAGTGATGAACTACATCTTAGGCGGTGGCGGCTTCGCCTCTCGCCTGACGCAGGAACTGCGCGAAGGAAAAGGTTACACCTACGGCATTCGTTCCGGTTTTTCTGGTTCGAAGGAAGTAGGCGAATTTCAGATCGGGAGCGGCGTCCGCAGCAATGTAACCCTGGAATCTGCCCAGGCCGTTAAGCAAATTCTAGAAGATTACCCGGAGACCTTCTCCGAGAAAGACCTTGAAACTACCCGTAGCTTCCTCACTAAATCCAACGCCCGTGCCTTTGAAACCGCTCGCGCTAAACTCAATATGCTCGACAATATGAGTGAGTACGGCTGGGAAGCCGGGTACGTGAAGGAGCGCGAAGCCATTGTTCGTGGCATGAGCCAAAAGAAGATCAAGCAACTCGCTGAGCAGTACTTAAAGCCCGGGGAGATGATCTGGTTGGTCGTCGGCGATGCCGCTACACAAGCTGATCGGATGAAGGAACTGGGGTACGGTGAGGTGGTGCGGCTTAATTAGTACAATGTGTCAAACATTACTAATCTGAGGCAACTCCTGCAGTCCATTCTTCTTAAGGTTCTCCAGTAAAGCCTTTTCAATTCCCGCAGCCTGAAGACCATCCTGAGAACAAGGGCCTACTGGGAGTTTATGAACCAGCTGGCTAGTTCTGAAAAACAGCGTATAGCCATAAGAAGGACGGCTGGATGCCGAACAGGTAAGGGCAGCTGCAAACTGTCGTATCTGGTCGGTTTTTCGGTAATTCCCGATATCACTGATGAAAGTAGTTCCACGGCCTTTTCCCTGAAGGCTAATGGCCAGGCTACGTTCTCCAATAATTTCCACCGATCCCCGATGGTACAGGCTAACTAAACTTTCGTAATAAATAGAATTACTTCCAATGGTGAGGTGAGATACCAGAAAGCCTTCGTCCCAAGGGACATAGCACACGCTCAACCATTCTCCCACAAGGCCATTGCGGAAAGCTGCTTTGCTGGTGGCCTTCGGGTGGACCAGGGCCCGATCGTATCCGCTGACTTCTGTGATGGACTTCCCCTTTACGGAGGTGAAGTCATAATCTTCAAAGAAGCGATTGATGAACTCTTCATTATAGTCAATCTCTTCCTTGACTAGCAGTACAGGCCCCGCACAAGGGAGGTAGCCCGTATCTGTTCCCAGAAAAAACCCGGGAATCACGTTCAGGTCGCGTGCATAGGCCTGCCCTCGGTGCAGGGTCAGGAATACGATTTCTGAATAGTGCTGATCCATCAGTGCGATGTAATCAATTCCGTTCAGAAATAGATGATGGTGTTTAAAATAGCTGGCACCGGTTTCTGCTTCGCTAAAAGTTATTTCATCCTCGCTGAATTCAATATAAAAGGTAACCAGGTTGTCAATGATTTCCTTTTCGAGCCTTGTCCCCCTCCAGAGGAAACGATAACGCCCTCTCAGCCGCTTATCAACTTCTTTCAGCCTTACCTGAGCCATTTTATCACCTCCGTCAATGTAATCATGAAGTGCTTCAAGTTGATAAGCACTCAGCACCTTACCTTTTTCTTCGTTGGCTGCGTACACGACCAGGTCTCTTAGCCAGGTATCGCTGATTCGGTCTTCTCCTATACCCTCATTTATGCTCCCAGCAAGCTCTCGGTAGTTTGCGGGGTTAGTGTTTAGGTTAAGCGAGGCACTAGGATGCAGCTGGGCATACCGTTGCTTAAACCTCGAACAGAGTTCGAGAATTTGAAACTGAGTAAGTTTTACACGTCGCTTCATTTTAGAAAACACTGCTTATTAGATGATACATTGAAAACATAAATAGTCGAAATAAAAAAATAAAAATAAGTGAAAAATCTCAAACCTTTGTCGGCCTAACTTACGAATACTTATTAACAACAACTATGAACAATACTCTTTTGAACTCCATTTTTGTTATTTGATTACCTAAGAGAGACACCACAACGATTTGAAAGCAGTAACCAGTCGATTATATCGGCTGGTTACTTTTTTTATGGCGCTCGCCTAATTTTTCTTAAATAAGTTCACTGTCTCCGAAATACTCCTGAAACTTTAGTCGTAGTTCTATCCCGTTGCCATAATGATCATAATCTTCAAAAGTGATCACGATGTCTTCCGCTATTTCCCGGAAAGTATCCTGCATAAGTTCCTTTCTTGTCATTTCTGCCGCCTTTACAAAACTACTGAGCATTGAATGGTAAAAAGAATCATTGTCTACATTATAGTACTCCATCGCCTCTACCATTACGGCTACCCGGTAGAAGTTCAGTTCGATCAGGTCTTTTACGTGAATGGAGACTTCTTTAAAATTCTTGATCACTTTCGCGGAGTTACTACGCCCACGCTTTCCCATTCGGCGGCGGCCAGTAAAGAAGGTCTTACGTACAGCTGTTTTGTATTTTTCGAGCACCACTTTTGTGCTTCCGCTCAATTCCAGCTTATAGTATTCGCGCAAAACGGGGAAGCGTTCGTACAAAGATTTTAATTCCTCGCGGAGTTCATCTTCGTCCAGTTCTTTCAGCAGGCGCAGGAAATCTCTTTTCACAGGAATCTTTTTTGGCGCTAACGCAGGATGCAAGGTAAGGTTTCAGGGCATTGTACATGATCGGGAACAAGTTAATGTTCAGCAATCCAATCATTCACCATCGTCTCCAGCACGGCCAAAGGAACGCAGCCCGGGCTAAGTACAAGGTTGTGAAACGCTTTGATGTTAAACTTATCTCCCAGGTTTTTCTCTGCCTTCGCCCGCAACTCCCTAATTTTTAGCTGACCAATCTTATAGCTTAGTGCCTGTCCTGGGATCGCCATGTAACGTTCAATTTCGGCGGTAATGGAAGCTTCAGATTCGGCTTCGTTATCCAAGCTATATTGAATCGCTTTCTCTCGATTCCAACCTTTACTGTGCAGGCCCGTATCAACAACAAGACGGATGGCCCGGTGCATTTCGGCACTCAGCATTCCGAAGTATTGATAGGGGTCATCATAAAGGCCAAGTTCTCGTCCAAGGCTCTCTGTATAAAGCGCCCAACCTTCGCCGTAGGCAGAATACCAGAGCGAACGGCGAAAAGCCGGTAGGCTTTCGTTCTCCTGCGTCAGGCTCACCTGATAGTGGTGGCCGGGGATGGCTTCATGTAAAAAGAGGTCTTCATCGCTGAATACATTATAGCTCGTCACGTCGGGGATGGGCACATAAAAAATTCCCGGTCGGGTTCCGTCCTGGCTACCGGGGTTGTATTCGGCAGAAGCACTCGCCTCCCGGAAGGCTTCTGTTCTGCGCACTTCGAAAGAAGTTTTTGGGGTCTGGTCAAAGAGTTCCGCCAGCTGCGGTTTCATCTTTTCGTGAATGGCATTGAAGTTCGCAACCACCTGCTCCGGCTTATCGAAAGGCATCAGTTCCGTCCGCGTACGTACATGGTCGAAGAAGCTTTTCAAGTCGCCGTCGTATCCGACTTGCGTTTTTACTTTTTCCATCTCTTCGGCCAGGCGAGCGACTTCTTTAAGGCCAAGTTCATGAATCTCATTAGCCGTCATAGCCGTAGTGGTGTAACGCTTAATCAGGTGCTTGTAATAGGCAGCCCCTTTGTAAACTCCATCAATGCCACTACTCTCACGGCCAGCTGGTGCATAATCTTCGCGCACGTAAGTAGCCAGCTCTGTGAATTTAGCAGTAATTTTTTGCACCATCGTACGGTAGTCTGCAATCAGGCGTTTGCGGTCTTCTCCTGTTATGTCATCCGGTAAGCTGCGGATTGGCCCGTAGAAAAGGTGGTCTTCGAGGGGTTCTTTGGTCAGGTCGTCAAGTTGAGGTTGCAGCTTAACGATCAGGGAAGAAGGCAGTACATAGCCCTTACTTATCCCTTCCTGCATTCGCATCATTGCGGTATCCAGCATCCTGGTAAAAGCACTGGCCCTGCCAAGCCAGTTATCGTAGTCTTCCGTAGTCTTGAACGGCTGGGCGCTCTGGCCGCTGGCCAGCTGACCAATCATGAGGTGAAAACCGTTGAACTGATCCAGCGGCAACAAGTCTTCACGAAAAGCTAGGGCTTCTCGGTTGATGTCGGTTTCCCAGCGCAGTACATCGTAGCTCACTTTTTCGTTAGCGTTCAGGGTATTGCGATCTACCTTACTTAGTTTATCCGCCGCCTGTTGATAAAAGTCGTTTAGCTCCTCCCGGTGTTCCGCAGCGAGTATATTGGGTAGCTGATCGTTGTAGCGATTGTCTCCCTGAAAAGTAGCTTCCAGCGGGTTAAGTTTCAGGCGTTCTTCGTTGTACTCTACCAGCATTTTCTCCAAGGCTTCTCCGCCACTTTCGGTAGTGGCTTCGGTGGCGGAGTCGTTCGTGCAAGCAAAAGTAAATAGGAGCAGCATCAGAAAAGTCAGGTTGCGCATGATCGTTTTTTCTTGAAGGGTAAAGTTAAAACTTCTCTTTTAGCGATTGAAACCGATGGTCTTCTTAGCTACCGCCTCGGTAAACGAGCGATTTTTGTGGTTGTAAATCTCGGCTAGTGTTCTTGTTTCAGGCAAATCCGCTGCTGAACATACCCCGAGCAACGCCATCGCTTTACGTTCATCCAGTTCTTCAAATTTGTAAAACGCGATCATGCGGCCTTTGCGAAACAATGCTTTATCGATCTTGGAAACGTCAGTATTGAAAGTGCAGATCACCTTAATATTTAAGTAGTCGCTGAACAGTCCGTCCGTAATTTGAAGGATGGTGGAAACGATGGATTTATTCTGTGATTGGTCTCTAGCCATAATAACCGATTCTGCATCTTCAATGACCAGAATCGAGTTCTTCTGCGTAATTAGAAATGTGATAAAATCGGGCTTTAGCATCTCATCCACAAAATCATTCGGGATGAAGATGAATTTTTCGTCCATATAGCGGGTCAGTAATGTCTTGATGTAAGACGTCTTACCCGTCCCCGGAATTCCGTGGAGCAAGATCAAACCAGACGTTTGCTCTTCAATCGAGCGATTGATGATTCCGTCTACTTCCAGCAGGTTATCATTGTAGTTTGCCTCCAGGTCGATGTTAGCATGATCGATATCAACCACCCTGGTTTTATAGCTATCCCTACTCTTGGTTAGTACCCGAAAAACAGGATGCTTTGGCTTACCAAATTTCATCCTCAGTTTATTAATCTCCGTAAATACCCACTTCTCAAGGCGCGTATCTTTCTGGTCATAATAAAACTCTACGGAAGCGGATTCGGTATAGGTCTCAATCTCTACACACAAGCTACTGGAATCACTGCTAAAATAGGCGTACCGGACGAAATCATCTCCATCCTTCACATCTGATTGCTTAGCAATTCTCCAGTCTTTATAAACTACTTTAATGTCCGCTTGCCCAAACGATAGTTCAGCCAGTAGCTGATCCATTATTTCCTTCTGCGGTTTTAGTTGAATGGAGATTTCTGCACTCGTGGCTACGCAATTATACTTTATCGCGAAGTAGCGATCTACCATCAGGTCTCCGTAGTAATCAAATGCTTCAATGAGGTGTTTCTTCTCAGGCATAGTCTTGTTTGGTAAGTTACCTGCAAGAAAGGAACGGCCGCTCTAAATAGTTGCAAACAACCCAATGCCCTATTGGGGCAACAAAAAGCATTGGGAGCAAAATGCGCGCCGACCGACCTTAGCCAATTGACCTTTCTTTCGCTTTAAGAAATCATTGGAGAAAGTGGCTTTGGCGCATACGCAGGATGCAAGGTGAAACTATTCAAGGAGCAAGGTGTCTACGCTGCCAAAATACTTCCCCTCTAAAACGTTGCTCTACTCCATAAATTTGGTGCTGATCTCGAAGGTAATTAGCAACGCCCCTCCGGTACTCCTGGTCTACATCTGCCAGCAAGCCCGGCACCTTTTCTTGCCTAGCAGATAGAGCG
>CAYPIM010000045.1:0-10442 GCA_964410795.1 uncultured Lewinella sp.
GCCTTCCTGCTGGCCGACCAGCAGCGCGGAGACTATCGCCCTACCGACCAGGCCGAAGAGGCCTTTGGCGTCATTTCGGGAGAGTTGCAAGTCCAGCTCGACCAGTTGGATGCTTTATTGGAAACCAAGCTCGGAGAGATCAATGCGCTGGGCAAAACATTAGGCGTTCGGATCTTGAGTGATCGGTTGGTGAAGAAGGCCAAGCCGTGATGTCGGGGGGGATGAGAGCGGGGTTTCTAGCTCGTCCGCCGAGCGGTCCTTGAGCACTCGAAATCACTCGGCGGACGAGTCAGGCCTAACGGCCGCCTCGGCCGACGAGCTCAGCCCCTACCCGCACCGCACTACCAACCGCTCCATCCATATACCCCGGATGATCCTGGGCGGTCTCCGCCCCCGCCAAAAACAAGCGTCCACCTAAGTAAGCCTCTCGGAATACGGGATGCCCGTTGTGTTGGTGGGGCAGCACGTGGTCATCGTAATCTGCGAAGGTGAAGGGTTCTTGTCGCCAGACACCTTCTTCGTAGGCCAGGTAATCGTCCACCACGTCCCCGAAGTATTTACGGAGTTGGGTCAGGACCATATTCCGCCGTGCTTCCCGGCTAACGGAATGATAAGTTCCGTTGAGGAAGCCCTTCAGGGCGTACTTGCTCTCCTCGATGTTGGTGTGGTCGTACATCTCAGATACGGGGCCGACGTTGCTAAAGATCGTACCGCCCGGCGCCCCGTCTTCCCGCCAGAACGGCTGCGCGTAGCGCAGCCCGACCTTGATCGACTCCCCCATCCAGGTGTGGGTTTGGCGAGCAATTGTCAGTAGCTGCTCCGGGAGGGCGGGGCTGACGTCAATCTTCGAGACCAACAAGTTAGGTGGCAAAGTAGACACCACCCGTTCGGCCCTATAGGTTCCTTTGTTGGTGGTTACTTCTACGTGATCCGGGCTTCCCGCCAGGGTAAGCACCTGCTCGTTCAGCTGGACGGAAGCTGCTGGTATTCTGCTACGAAGTTCACGGATCAGCGTTTCACTTCCGCCAGCGATCCGGTAGCTGGGTTCATCGTTGTGGGGGAGCTGAACCACCTGGGCGGGGCTGAGGGAGCTGGCTTCGTAGATCGCCCTCCCTCCCGTAACTTGCTCAAAGACACCGATGCCCAGTTCAGACAGGAGTTTGATGAGGTGTTGATGCTTTTTGCCCAGCCAGGTAGCGCCTAGTTCTAGCGGTGCGCCCTCGTTCGTCCGGGAGGTGAGGATGCGACCACCGATGCGGTCGCGGGCCTCGATGAGGAGGAAGGCTTTTTTCGCTTTGTGCAGTTCATAGGCGATGGTCAGTCCGGTCAGTCCGGCACCAATGATGATCGTTTTGGTCGGGGTCATGGGAGGGGAACAGTGTAAGGGTCAGGAAGGATGTGTACCCCCCGGCCGATGCTCACTCCGTGAGCGAGCGGTCGTCGCGCTCTCCGAGCGCGGCGCGGCTTACTACGTTATTGGCTCGAACAATGGGTTAGAGCTTCTCTGCAGCCGGAGGCTGCGGCAACCGCTCGCTCACGGAGTGAGCATCGGCCGGGCAATTATTAAAAACCATCACTGCACCTGCGCGCCGTCGCCCTCTTCCTCCTCCGGACGAAATGGCGGACGTATCTCCGCATCCATCTCCGCTTGCAGGCGCTCAATGAGCGCTTGCATTTCCGCTGTTTTCTCGGGAAACTTCTCCGCAACATTGTACTTTTCGGCGGCGTCTCCCTGCAAATCGTACAGTTCCAAACCGGTACTTTCGTAGGCATAATCTCCGCGTATACCATCATCCCCCACCTTGCTGACGAAGCGGAAGCTGTGCGGTACATGAAGTTTCCACTGCCCGACCCGAACAGCGTCCAGGTTTCCTGACCGATAGTAGCAAAAAGGTGCTTCATTTGGCGCGAACGCAGGATGCCGAAAATTGGTAAGGAGCGCGGATATATCCTGACCGTCGAGTTTGGCCGCGGGAAGCTCCGCCCCGCTAAGCGCAGCAAAAGTTGGCAAGATGTCCGTTAGTGAAGTCGTTCGGTGGCTGATGTTCCCCGCTGTAATTTCCGCTGGCCAGCGGGCAATCATCGGTACCCGCATGCCACCTTCGTAGGTTGTTCCCTTTCCTTCACGAAATGGCCCGGCGGAGCCGGCTTGGTTGCCGTAGGTAAGCCAGGGGCCGTTATCTGAAGTGAAAATGACGAGGGTGTTGTCGTCCAGGCCCAGGGTTTTCAACTCCGTAAGAATTGTCCCAACGGAGCCATCAATCTCCTCCACCACATCAGCGTAGAGCCCTTGCCGGCTGAGGTCTACGTAAGCATCGCCCACAAAGAGTGGTATGTGCGGCATCGAATGCGCCAGGTACAGGAAGAAAGAAGTGTCCTGGTTTTCCCGGATAAATTCAAGGGATTTTTCGGTATACCAGCCCGTAAGCAAAGCCTGGTCTGGGTTGTACGCTACTGTTTTTTCATTGTCGTAAACAGGCAAGTCGGGGTAGCCTTGTTCTGGCAGCATATCGTTGCTGTAGGGCAAGCCGAAAAAGCTATCGAAGCCCTGCCGGGTAGGCAGGGTTGCTGCCCAGTGGCCGAGGTGCCACTTACCAACCATTCCGGTGGCGTAGCCTGCCGTCTTTAGCATTTCGGGCAAGGTTGTTTCTGCGGGATTAAGGCCGTACTGCTTATCCGCCGTCCACTGCGGGCCCGGAGGGCCGATCACATCGGGGATGCCCACCCGGGGCGGATAGCACCCGGTCATCAGTGCCGCCCGGCTCGGCGAGCAGGAAGGAAAAGCATAGAAATTGGTCATCTTCAGGCCTTCGGTGGCCATGTGGTCCAGGTTGGGCGTATGGATGCGGGTGGAGCCGTAGCAGCTCAGGTCCCCGTAGCCGAGATCGTCTACCATGATGAAGATCAGGTTGGGTGGGCTTTTTGTTTCCTCCGGCAGAGCGGACGCGGCAGGCTCACTGCAAGCACTGACAACGGGTAAGAATACACAAAGTATGAGCAAGCGGGTAAAACTGGACATTGGAAAGTTGGTTGGTGAAACGATTTAAAACCGGAAGGGTTAATATTACGGAAATTATGATCGGTCAACAGTTGTCGGTTGTCAGTTGTCAGTTGGCGGTTGTCGACTCCAGCAACCGCCAACCGCCAACCGACAACCGACAACGGACAACTGACAGCCATGCTAATAGAAACCCGAGCCATCATCCTCCGCGCCATCAAATACGGTGACTCTAGTCTGATCCTGGAGACCTACACTGAGGCGAAGGGTATTCGCAAATACATCGTTGGAGGGGTCCGTAAGGCGCGGAGTCGCACGCCAGCGAGCTTGGTTCAGCCCATGAACCTGGTAGACCTGATTGCCTACGAACGTGAGGGTAAGGACATGACCCGGCTCAAGGAAGTTCGCCCAGCCCATGTGTACACCCGCCTGCCCTTCGATGTATACCGCGGAACGGTTGGCCTATTCATGCTGGAGGTCACCAGAAACGCTATCCAGGAAGCTGAGGAGAACCCGTCTATGTTCCGTTTTCTCTTCGAAGCTTTCCGCCTGCTTGATACTACTGAAGGGCCAATCACCCATTTTCATCTCCATTTCTTGCTGGAGTTTACCGCCCACCTCGGCATGCTCCCTGCCGGTAGCTGGACCGAAGCTACTCCGCTGTTCGACCTCAAGGAAGGTTCCTTCACCGGAGACCACCCTGGGCACCCCGAATACCTCGACGAAGAGCAGGCCGCCCTGATGTTTGCCCTCCTCCACGCCCGCCACGACGAGCTCGGCGGCATTACTTCCTCCCGACAGCAACGTAACCAGCTGCTTGTGGAACTAATTAGATATTACCGTTACCACATCGAAGGAATGCGGGAGATTAATTCGCTGAAGGTTTTAAGGGAAGTCATGGGATAGCGAATCATTTACTTCACGACAGAGTATGAAAGGCCGCTCCTAAATACGGACAATGTTTTTAAAATACATTTAACTCCCCATGAACCAAACGATAGAATTGATCGTTAGGCCCACGCTTTTAGTTTTATCGATGCAAAAACAATGCCCTAGCAAATTTTTATTCCGCACACCTTTACGTACCAATATTCCCCCCTTAATCAAAACATAGCAGTCTAATATACCTCAAATCAGCCTAGCTGAGCCTGGTATACCAATGTAGTTATTATGCTCCCATCTCCACAAACTGCGGGTAGGGTTTCCCCACTCGTCATGCTCATCACTACTGTTTTCATCCTCCTTGGCACTTTCGCCTCGGGGTTGGTTGCCGTATGTGAGCCATTTTTGGTACTGGGTTTAATGTTACTAATAGGTCTGCCGCACGGAGCGACCGACCATGGTTTGTTTTTAACCTTATGGAAGAAAGGTTCTTCAGGTAAGAAGATTAATTTTTACTTGGCATATCTCGGCATAATCGGTCTTTACGCTCTTGTATGGTACGTTCTACCATTAGCCGCGTTCGTCATATTCATACTTCTATCAGTATATCATTTCGGACAATCCAACTGGGTTGACGTCGGCTATAAAAGCAAACCAGTAGCCACAGTACACTATTTATTGTGGGGATCAGGGATTCTGCTGACGCCCATACTGCTGCATACTGAAGAGGCCATTACAATAGTATCAACAATGACGGGCGTAACGCTTAGTGCTCCGCCTTACGATGTGGTGCTCCTGCTCATCGGTATTGCAACGATAGTAAACATTGCATTCATCATTTTTTTAGTATTCACCAAAGCGTTGGGCAAAAGCCGAGCGCTGCTGGAGCTAATAGCTTACGCCTTACTAATGGGGGTATTTTTCACCAATAGCCTCCTCCTTGGCTTCACCATATACTTTGTTTTCTGGCATTCCCTTACTTCCGCCCATGATCAACTCTTGTTTTTCAGGCGCCGTCTTTCGCCGGCATTGCGCAAACAGTTGATTTTCGAAATCATGATGACCGTTCTTGGTGCGCTGGCCTTTTGCCTAATAGTATGGCTTGGCCCCGGCCCAGAGGCAGCCTTACAGCCTAGCATTATTGGTGGAGTATTCGTAATGATTTCTCTGCTCACAATGCCTCATATGCTGCTGGTAGAACAACTCTACGCAAGTTGGTCTCCTGCAAAACAGAATGAAAGAAAAGAATCCGCAATACAAGCGGGCAACAGAAAAAAATCAAACCACATTGTTTCACGACCGAATACCTCCTCCTTCGTGAGTGAAGGTCCGGTCTTTACTCATTAAATACGTTTTACTATGGATTTATTCCTAGCCATACCATCCTTCTTTCTCGCCAGTATAAAGTCTGGTGACTACGTCGGCTTTACCTTTTTCATTGGCTCCATGGCCATGATGGCCGCTACCGTTTTCTTCTTCTTCCAGACAACACAGGTAGAAGGAAAATGGCGCGACAGTATGCTCATTGCGGGTCTTATTACTTTCATTGCAGCCGTTCACTATTTTTACATGCGGGATTTCTGGGCAGAGACGGGCACCTCCCCTACGGAGTTTCGCTACATCGACTGGATTCTCACCGTTCCACTGATGTGTGTAGAATTTTACCTTATCCTTCGTGCTGTCGGCGCCAAGCAGGGTCTCCTCTGGAAAATGGTATTCTACTCGGTCTGGATGTTGGTTGCCGGGTACCTCGGTGAAACAGTATTCCGGGATTCTTCGGCTATCTGGGGTGCTATTTCCACCATCGGCTACGTAGGTATCGTTTACGAAGTATGGTTCGGTTCCGCAAAGAAACTCGCAACAAACTCGAACGATCCTAAGCTACAAGGCGCCATCAAGGCACTGGGTTGGTTCCTTTTAGTTGGTTGGGCGATCTACCCCATCGGCTACATGGCCATTCCCGGCGGTTTACTCTCCGGTGTCCTTTCCCTGGAATCTCTCGACCTTTTCTACAACATCGGTGATGCCATCAATAAGATCGGTTTCGGTCTCGTCATCTATGCACTTGCCGTTTCTGATTCCGGCAAGTAGATTATACTAAAGCCTAAATAACAATGATAACCCACAGTTATAAAATGCACCAAAAAAGAATTATAGTGCACTAATAAATACGCGGATTCATTAGGTTTTCCTACTGGCGGTGCCTACTCTTTTGAGTGGGCACCGCTTTTATTTTGTTATTAATATGTCTGCATAACAATGGTCCGCTATGGTTTCAACAGGTATAAATGGGTTGGGCACCTCTGGTGCGATTGCTCAGCGCGAGTAAGTAAGAAAGCCCCCTTCAGGGCCAGACGGACGCCATAAGTACCCCGAAGTGGGTACTTCCCTTAGTAATGGGTTAATCGGCAGCCGGTAGGCGTCGATTAGCCCGTTGCGAGTATTGGACTTTGCGATTGCCCTGTCTCTATAAATCGTGTGTATAACGAGATGCACGCCCCCCTCTCCCCCGGCCCCTCTCCTCGGGAGAGGGGGGACGTGGCAGGCGGCAAAATCACGACAATTGTGCATCTAATACAGTGTAATCTAAGTTTCATCGCCTTTTCTGCGGCGCCTTTTGGCGGCTAACTTCGTTGAAAAAATCCTCACTTAGCTACGGCTAGGTTCCGGTTTTTCCGCCTTGTTAGCCACCAAAATCCACCAGCACAAAAGTCAACAAATTTAAATTACACTGTACTCGTTACACACACCTATAAATCTATCACACTATAAATCTATCAATCTACTTTACCTTCGCACCATGCGCCAACCCAGACCCCGCACCCTCGCTTTCGTCTTCTTAGTCATCGCCGCCATAATCGGAGGGTCAATGTACTGGCGCACGACCCGGGAAGAGCTGTGGGGCTATGCGCCTTTCCTGCTTTACGTATTCCTGTTTGCGTCGTTCTTTTTGCTGCTCAATTCACCCCGAAGTGGTGCTCCCAGGCCCGGCTATCGCCTACCTGTTTATGCGGGGGTTTTGCTCGGCGTAGGTTTTGCCGGAGACCTTGGCATTTTTCCAACGCTGTTCGTTGGGTTTGTCCCGATGTTTGTCCTCTACCGGAAGTTGCGGGAAAGGGATGCGGGCTACGGAGAGGTGTTTCGCCACGGGTTTACCGCTTTTTTACTCTTCAACATCTTCACAACTTATTGGGTCACCAATACCGGTTTCGGCCCTGGCTTATTTACGGTCCTGGCCAATAGCGCACTCATGTGTTTGCCCTGGCTGGCTTTTTACTGGACGGGACGCAAATCTCCCCGCATCGCCTTTCTGGCCTTCGCTGTCTGTTGGATCGCCTTTGAGCACTTGCACTACAACTGGGGACTCAACTGGCCGTGGCTCACGCTGGGCAACGGACTGGCGAACTGGCCTGCCTTGATTCAGTGGTACGAGATCACCGGCGTCCTTGGCGGTTCAGCCTGGATTCTAGGGTGCAATTACCTTGCCTTCAAAGCCTTCTTTGCACCTGCTGCCGAGCCTAAAAAAACACCCGGCCTCGTTCAAACACTGCCTTTAATCGCCCTTTTCCTGCTTCCTATTGCTGGCTCTTTAACGAGGTTTTACACCTACTCTCCTCCCGAAGCAGGAACGATAACCGTAGGCACCATCCAACCCAATTTCGAGCCCCACTACGAGAAATTCGCCGTGGGCGGAGAACCCGCCGTGATCGATACTTTCGTCCGCCTCAGCAAAGCTGCCCTCGCCGAGGGGCCACTAGACTACCTCCTTTTCCCGGAGACCAGTTTCAGTAATTTTGAAGAAGACCGCCCGCTGAAAAACGGGCCAATGCGCATCCTTCAGGGCGAGCTGGCAGACACCGGTCTGGGCCACCTCATCACCGGCTATTCGGGTTACCATGCCTTCCAGGCCGGAGAGCCCCTAAGCGATGCCGTGCGCATCCTTGACCGGGGCAACGGCACTACGTTTAGGTACGAGCGCCTCAACGCGGCCCTGCAACTCAACCTGAACAATCAGGAAGTACAAACCTACCGCAAAGGAGTCTTCGTTCCCGGCGCAGAGTCTTTTCCCTTCAACAAAGTGCTGTTTTTCCTGGAACCACTCGTGGCCAACCTTGGCGGATCAATTGCCGGTTATGGCGTTCAGGAAAAGCGTACCCCTTTCACTTCGTCTAAGGCTAAAGTCGCCCCGGTCATTTGCTACGAATCCGTCTTCGGAGAATATTTCACCGACTACATCCGGGAAGGCGCCCAGGCCATTTTCGTGATCACCAACGACGGCTGGTGGGACAACAGCGCTGGCCATAAACAGCACCTTTACTATAGCAGCCTCCGTGCCATCGAAACCCGGCGGTCGGTCGTCCGCTCCGCCAACGTTGGAGCCTGTGCCTTCATCAATCAGCGTGGCCAAATCCTTAGTCGAACCTCCTACGACGAAGAGGGTTTCCTGCGCGGAGAAATGCAGCTCAACGACGCCATCACGCCCTACGTCCGCTTCGGAGACATCATTTCACGGATCGCTTTGCTGCTGGCGGGAATGGTTTTGCTCAGTAACCTGGCGCGTAGTTTGCGGGGTAAAAAAGATAAGCGATAAGCGACATTTGATATGCGATTTTAGCGCCTGTTACGTTGAACCTCCAGTAAGGGTCGGCATTTCTGGCAGGCTCCAAGGTTAAGCCATAATCAGAAGTAAAATCACCTTATTTTGAAGAATCATCATCGATATGTCACCCCTCTCCCCTTCGGAGAGGGGCCGGGGGTGAGGTTACTGGAGCCGCTTCATGCCTACGTGATACTGCTGGCAAGCTATTCTAAAAAATACGCATCGCTTCAGTTTTTCCTTCTCTTTTGGGCGCTAACGCAGGTGCAGGGATCGGTTGAGGGGCAAAGCTCCCTGAACCTCAACATCGTCGCTACGGACTTTGAGTGGAAAGACAACACCCGAACATTCCCAGACTCAACAGCCATCGTAGCATACCTTCAGGACTGGATCGCCAAAGCCCAGGCCAAGGCGCACTGGGAAGCCTCCGTAGACAGCCTCTACCGTACCGATGCCGCCGCTTTCACCGCAGTCTTGCATCGGGGCGATGCCTACAGCTGGGCTGGCCTTACCCCTCCGGAAGACGAAGACGCCCGCCGTTGGTTGCGTCGCTCCGGTTTCCGCGCCCGCCGCTTCGCGGCCGGCCGACCGCTGGAGCCCACTGCCTGGAATAGTATCCGGGACAGTACCCTCGTCCGTGCCGCCGATGCAGGCTACCCCTTCGCCGCCATCGGGCTCAAAGACGTTGAGCTGAGCCAGGCAGGAGCACTTTCTGCGCGTATCGCACTCAATACCGGCCCGCTTGTTCGCGTCGGTGAAGTGCGGGCGCCGGAGAATGTCCGCGTCCGGCCGGCTTTCCTACAGCGTTACCTCGGTTTGCAGGAAGGCGAAGTCTACCGCGGCCAACGCGTCCGCCGGATGGGCGCCAGCCTGCGTCAGCTTCCTTACCTGACCTTAAAGGGCAGCCCGCGCATCAGCTTTCAGGACAGCCTCGCTTTTTTCGACCTTCCGCTGGAAAAACGAGCGGCCAGCCGCTTCGACTTCGTCATCGGTGTACTGCCCAACTCCGCCCAGACCGGCAAACTGCTCATCACCGGCGAGCTCAACGGTGAGCTACAAAACGGCTTCGGGCAGGGCGAACGCATTGCCGTCCGGTTCGAGCAACTCCGGCCCCAGACCCAGGAGCTGGAGCTCGGCCTGGAGTACCCTTTTCTCTTCGGCCTGCCTTTCGGCTTCGAGGGCGAGCTTGATCTTTACCGCCGCGACACTTCCTTCCTCAACCTCAACTGGAAGCTCGCCGCCACCTACCTCCGCGAAGGCAACGACCGCCTCTCCGCCTTCTGGGAAAACCGCCGGACCATCGTGCCCGGCCAGGACCTCAGCCAGGAGCCCGTAAACGGCAACCTACCCGACACCCTCGGTGTGGTCCGATCTTTCTTCGGCCTCCAGGCCCGACGTAAACGGACCGACCGCCGTTTCAGCGCACGCCGCGGCTACACCTTAGATGTGAGTGCCGCTGCGGGCTTCCGCCGCCTGCCCGCCATTGCCGGCCTTGATCCCGACGAACGGACGTCCGCCCAAGCCCAGTTACAAGCGGCTGCCGAACTCTACCTCGATCCCATTTCCGGGACGGTCCTCTACTTTCGTCTTAAAGGTGCCGGTATTTTCAGCGGAGAAGACCTCTTGCCCAACGAGCAATTCCGTATCGGCGGCGCAAGGCTACTGCGAGGCTTCGATGAGCAATCCGTCTTCGCGCGCGACTACGCCGTGCTCACCACCGAGTTCCGCCTCCTACTCGGCGGCAATGCCTTCCTCTACGGATTCCTCGACGCCGCCCGCGTCAATTCCCGCGACAAACGCAGACCCAACCTTCCCATAGACTATCCGCTCGGCTTTGGGGCGGGCATCAATGTCGATACGCGGGCTGGAGTTTTCGGGCTTAGCCTGGCCTTAGGCAAGAGCAACGGGATACCGCTTCAGCTGGATGCACCTAAGGTGCATTTGGGGTATGTTAGTGTTTTTTAG
>CAYPIM010000045.1:10542-22015 GCA_964410795.1 uncultured Lewinella sp.
GGCGTAAACCAATAATTAACCTTCAATATCAACTGCCGCGTCTTCTGCTGAAAGACATCTTCCACGCGGTAATTATCACTATAGACCAGGAACACATCAGACATTGGTGCAAAGCGGTACTGTAGGCGGCTGTTGATGTTGAAATTGTCCGCCTGGGTATTGTACTGCAGGAAGGTGGTCCAGAATACTTTGGTGGAAAAATTCACCTCGGCCCGGCCGGTGGCCAGGGTTAGGTTGAGGTCGCCGAAGGGATCGGGCAGGCGGATTTCGTTGCGCTCAATGCCAAGGCTGAAGGTACCCCAGGGCGGAGCCAGGTAACTCACGCTGCCCCGGTAGGTCAGCTTTTTACCGTTGTAGAACTCTCCGTACACCACGAACCACTCGGTCTGAAACCGCTTCCGTTGGTCGGTATTGAACTGAATGTTGAATTCGGAAAAGTTGTACTCCCCTACCGGCAGTGGCGTCTCCGTCAGGTTGAAGGGAAAGTTCAGGTCAATAAATTGATTATTGAAACGAAAGCGAAGCTGACTGGTGTTCTTGAAAAAGATAAAGTGTCTCAGGCGAGTATAGCGTTCGTTGAAGCCATAACCATCATCGTTCCAGTACAGGTAGTTTTCCATCCCTGACCAGTGAAAATTGACCTTCTTACTCGCCTTCGGATAGGTGTAGTAATCCAGGTTATTACTGAACTGGGTATAGCCGATACGGACAAACTCACCGCGTACGGGGTCGAAGTTGTTCACCCGGTTATTGAAACCGACGTCGGCGAAATAATTGGTACCAACGTGCTGCAAAAAGCTGGTCGACTGGAAGCGAGTGCCCTGATAAATAAAGCTGCCGTAGGCGTGCCCATTGTTTCCACTTATCCCGGGTTTGGCCGACTGCAGGTAGCCGCCGGAACCGCTCCATTTTCCGTCTTCTGTACTTAGGTTTACTTCGCCACCAAAGTTGCGACTATAATCTCCATCCAGCGCATCCGTACCGTCAAAACCCTGGCGGTTAACGAAAATTCCTTTAACCGATGAGCGCTTCCAGAACCTTCTTTGCCCGGCAACCGCCGAATAATTTTGGGCCGGGGTACCGCTGCTGCTTTCCCTGGTGTGGACGTTCAGCAATCCGATTCGGCTTTTCCCCCCTACGTTGCCACTAAGGCGAAGGCCGTACAAAATCGGAACAGCAGACCCGTTGGCGTCAAGGCCAATACGACGGGAATAAAACGGAGAGTTCGCAAACTGGCCAAAGCCGCTGAAGATATCCGAGTTCTCCAGAAAAAACTGACGCCGCTCGGGGAAGAAGATATTGAAGCGGGTTAGGTTCGTCACCTGCCGGTCTACTTCTACCTGGCTAAAATCGGGGTTGTACGTCAGGTCAAGGTTTAGGGTTGGAGACAAGGCAACCTTTGCGTCGGCCCCCGCTTTCACCTCCGTGATGGTTGATGGGTCTGCGGCGGCATTTTGGTCCAGTCCGGCCCGGACGTAGGGGATGAAGCTCACATTGCCGCCCGCCTTGCCGGGCGGCGCTGGCCAACGAAGCTCTCCGTAATAGCCATAGTCTCCCTGATTAAACTGCCTTGGTACGGGCGACCATACTGAGAGTTCGTTCGCCCCCGCATCGATCCGAGCAAGATTGAAGCGCCAACGCTTCTTATCCGCAGCGTACCGAATGCTTTTGAACGGGATTGCTATTTCCAGCGTCCAACGATCTTCACTGACCTCGGTACCACTGTACCACCGGTTGTCCCATCCCAGATCAATATCATCAGTACTCGTGAGTACTTCTATTTGGGCGTTGGCGGGAGTGAGCGCGAAGGCGTAACCGTTGGTTTGCTCCCCAATGGGGTCTAACCAAACGGCGAGGTGATCACTTCCACCAGGGTTGTCTCGCTTCAGGGTTTGGGCAACAATGCCTTGCTTTTCGAAGAGGGTGGCAGAGATGTACAAAAAGCGGTCATCAAAGAGCATCCTCACTTCGGTGCGTTCGCTTGCGGGCTTATCGTCGGTTGGCCGGTTGAGCTTAAAATCCGTTGCCACGGAAGCTTTTGCCCAGGCGGCTTCGTCAGGTATTCCGTCGATGGTGATTTCCCCTTCCGCTGCGGTGATGTCGTAAAAATGAGACGATTGGGCGGTAAGGCAGCTACTGAAGATCAATAGCAACAACAGTGAGCATTTCATTTGGGGGCTTTCAAAATGATAAGGGCGACGGCTCGCGTTATCGTAGATGATACAGGATTAGGCGCGGACGCAGGTGCGAAGTAAGGGAGTAAAGGGGGAAGGGAGTAAGGTTCATCTTTAATCCTTTCACCCTTTACTATTAAGCTTCTGCCTTTTCTCCAATCTCCGGTTTGGGCGATCCACTTAAGGTGGATGCTTTCCTAACGGTAGCGGCTAGTTCCGGAAGCCAGTTGATGTCATTCTCAAGGCCATTACCGACAACGATCATATCTGCTCCTGCCGCCAGAGATTCCGCAGCTCGTGCTGCTGTTCGGATGCCCCCCCCTACGACGATCGGTAGATCGACCTCCTTGCGTACAGCCTTGATTACTTTGCTGGAAACGGGGTTGAGGGCTCCGCTACCAGCATCCATATAAATCAGCTTCAGGCCCAGCTGCTCCCCCGCCAGGGCCGTAGCCGCGGCAATTGAGGGTTTATCCGCCGGAATGGGGGTAGTGTTGCTCATGTAGGAAACCGAGGTTGGCCGGCCGCCATCAATGAGCATATAACCAGTAGCAATGGTTTCGAGGTCCATCCGTTTAAGCTTACCCGCAACCTGAACGTGGCGGCCAATGAGCATATCCGGGTTACGGCCGGAAATCAAGGCAAGAAGGAAGAGTGCATCGGCTTGCTCGTCTAGCTGATTCACCGAACCAGGGAAGAGGATGACGGGGGTAGACTTAGCACTGGCCTTCAATAATTTTAGATAATACTCCGACTGAGGCGCATTGACCAGACTTCCTCCCCACAAGAAAACATCGACTTCTCCCTTATTGGCGTGTACGGCGAGTTGTTGCAGATTGTCCTGCCGGGCTTTATCCGGGTCGATGAGCACGGCCAGTAATTTCTTGCCGGCGGCCCGGGCGTTGGTCAGGATGGGGTATACCATAGATGGCGGGTAAAATCTGCTATTGGCGCAAGGTACGGACAAAATCGGGCTTTGAGAGGCCCAAAAACAACAAAGACTTCATACCATACGGTACGAAGTCTTTGAAAAATGTGCCCAGAACAGGAGTCGAACCTGCACGTCCGTAATGGACACCAGCCCCTCAAGCTGGCGTGTCTACCAATTCCACCATCTGGGCGGGGTATGAGAAGATGGTAACATTCATTTGCGCTAGTGAGATTAAACTTCTTAGCTGCGAATAAACAAGGACATCTTCCCCGGAGCGAGCGCAAAAGTAATACGCTTGTTTTAACTGAACAAGCATTTCAGGAAAAATAGTTGCAGATTAAACTTTATTGCGACCAAAGTATTTAATGTACCTACATCAATTATTTTAAACTATGCAGACTATTCTTCACAAAGCGGCAAGCCGCGGCCTGGCCAATCATGGCTGGCTTAAGAGCAATCACACTTTCAGTTTTGCTAATTATTATAACCCCGAGCGGATGAACTTTGGCGTTCTTCGGGTACTCAACGATGATTACGTAGCTCCTGGCCGCGGTTTTGGTAAGCACCCTCACGATAATATGGAGATCATCTCCATTCCTCTTTCCGGCGATCTTCAGCATCAGGATTCGATGGGCAATACGACGGTCATTCGCCAGGGGGACGTTCAGGCGATGAGTGCCGGAACCGGTGTTGCTCACAGTGAGATGAACGCTAATCCGGACGCACCGGTAGAATTTCTCCAGATTTGGGTACTGCCTAAAACGCGGAACATTAAGCCGAACTACAGCCAAATCACGCTGGAACCGGAAGCACTGGTGAATAAGTTCGATCAAATTGTATCCCCAAATCCTGATGACCGCGGTGTGACCATCAACCAGGACGCATGGTTCCACCTCAGCAACCTCAATGCAGGCACCAAGCTCGACTATAACTTCAAAAAACCAGGTAACGGCATTTACGCTTTTGTACTCGACGGCCAGGTCACCCTTGCAGACCAAGCATTGAATAAGCGGGATGGCCTCGGCGTATGGGATACCGATTCAATCTCCGTCGTTGCAGAAACGGACGCCAAAGTGCTTCTTATGGAAGTTCCGATGAAGTAAAGTGAAAAGGTTTAAAGGAGAAGGGTTCTGCATTCTCCAACCCGAGACGAGCCCTTTTCCTCCCTTGCTCTATTGTCCCTTCCTCTGCACCTGCCGCCGGGCCAAAAAAGTACAACTAGAACAACGATTGCCAGGTCTTCAAGACCTGGTCATTATCAACACTAACAATATGTCTACCATTATTTCAGCCCTTGAGTGGCGCTACGCCACCAAACAATTTGACGCCGAACGTACCGTTACGAAGGCCGACATTGAAACCCTGAAGAACGCCATCAACCTAACGGCAACTTCCTACGGTCTCCAGCCTTTTCGCGTCTTGGTCATCACGGACAAGGAGACGAAAGAAAAGCTACGGGCAGCAGCTTTCAACCAGCCTCAACTTACCACCGCCAGCCACATTTTCGTCTTCGCCGCTAAGCAAGACGTGGCCCCGGAATACATTGACGGTTTTATCCAAATGCTGGCCGATCAGCGTGGCATTCCGTTCGAAGCCGTAAAAGGCTATGCTGATTACATCAAAGGCTCGATGGCCAGTAAAGACGAGGCCTTCGTTAAAGAATGGAGCAAAAAACAAGCGTACATCGCCCTTGGCACCTTGCTAGCCGCCGCCGGTGAGCTGAAGGTTGACACCTGCCCGATGGAAGGTTTTGACCCCGCCCAGTTCGATGAGATTCTTGGTCTTTCAGAAAAAGGATTAAGCGCAGCGGTAATCGCCCCCGTTGGCTACCGCTCCGCAGAAGACAAGACGCAGCATTACGCTAAAGTCCGGTTCCCGCTAGCAGAAATGTTCCTTTAGCGAGTCGCTGAGTTTGTGAGTCACTAAGTTTGCCGTAGCAACTAAGTGACTCGCCAACTCACCAATTCAGCTATTTCATGTACTCCCAGGCTGTCTGGTAAAGCCCGTTCTGCTCCACATATTCGAGGAAGCCCGCGAAGAAGGTGTCGTTCCCGATGGTTGCACTATCTCCAATAACAATGAGATATTTCTTTGCCCGGGTAATCGCTACGTTCATTCGCCGGTAGTCCGCCAAAAATCCGATTTCCTGGCGTTCATTGGAGCGGACGAGCGAGAGGTAAACCACGTCTCGTTCGCGCCCCTGAAAGCCATCAACGGTATTGATGGCGAGCTTAAAGTCATTCAGGCGAGGCTCAGCTTCGATCAGGTCTTCAGCGCGAACGACCTGCTGGCGGTAGGGGCTGATAATCGCAACGGTAGGAAGTTCGTCTTCGGGTGGGGTTGAGCTGCGTAGATCAAGCAGGTGTTCCAGCAAGATGTTTAGCTCTCCGTCGTTGTAGCGGCTTTTAAAGCGCGGGTGAAGCTTTTCCTCAAAACCAGTTCCGGCAGTATCGATAAACACAACCGACTCCGCAAGCGGAACGCCCGGAAGGCTGCGTTGCGCTACGAGTTCGGCCGCCCGAAGTTTACCCTGATAGAAATGATCGTTACTGTAGCCCATGATGGGCTCGTTCATCCGATACTGTACCTGTAAGAGGTTCCCCGTAGCTGGCACAAGTTTTCCGGGCAAGGGCAATTTCAGCTCTGCGGAACCAGGATTTCCCTTGAGGAGACATTTCTCCAATAAGGTTTCAGAAAAGCCTTTCTTCTCCGCCTCCCGGTTTTTAACCGTTGGTGGAAGTTGAAACGGGTCTCCCGCCAGTACTACCCGATTGGCTTTAAGGATAGGAATCCAGGTGGCGGGTTCAAGGGCCTGGGCTGCTTCATCAATGATGCAGGTTTTAAAATTATGCTTGTTAAGGATACTGGCTGCGGCTCCGATGAGGGTACAGACCACGACTTGAGTCGTATCGATCACGTGGTCTAGTGTTCGGTCTTCAAGTTGGCGGGCCCATTTGCTTAGTCGGCCAGCATCACGAAAACCTAAGCCTTTTTCTCGTCCTTTCTTTTTACTGGCTTTTTTGCGGAGCTCGGCGGCTTCTTTCCGTAGTTTTTTCACCTGGGCGGTATCCGGATGGTCCGCAATCTGAATGTCGAGGGTGTGGCGCAAGACTTCTTCCTCTACCCGACTGATGTTTCCTGTCCGGACTACGTCCAGGCCCATTTCCGCCAAGCGCATCGTCACCAGGTCTGCGGCGGAGTTGGAAGGGGTACAAAAAAGGACACGGCTTTCGCTCTTGACCAACTCGCCAACGGCGGCAACCAGCGTTGTTGTCTTTCCCGTGCCCGGAGGGCCATGGATTAAGCTCAGGTGATCAGCGCCAAGTATCTTTTGCACTGCTACCCGCTGGCTTTCGTTGAGGTGGCCGAGGTGCGCTACTGCGGATTCGGGGATTGGGCGCGTCTCCGCCGCGCGTTCCCCCATAATTACGTCGCGTAATTCTGCGATCCGATTGCCTTCGGAAGTTTCCATTAGCTCAAGGGCGCGGTCCATCTCCACGTACGTTCGCTCATCAAACATCAGGTCCACTCCTACCCCACCGGACTGAAGCCAGTCGGGCAGGTCTTCGCCGCCCAACACGATCTTCATCTTATTTTTCTTGATGTAATGAATCACCCCCGCCCGCTGTGGGCCATTGGCCATTGGCTGGGTCGTAAACAAATTTATGGACGTACCGGAACGAAACTGGTGGGCTTCTTCTCCTTCCCGTACCACCGTCACCGTTGGCCGACCGCCAATACCGTAGCCCGTTTCCGTCACCTGCAAAGGGTACCAGCTGTAGCCTTTTGCCACTCTTTTCACCAGCGGCATCGCCTGAATCACTTCGAGATGAAGACGCCTTTCTTCGTCGCGTTCCAGCTTAACAAGTTGGCGCTGGTGGGTAAGGTATTCTTTTTGTGCGTCGGTCAAATTGGGGGGAATTCGTGATTTAGGGAGGGAAGGTAACTATGTGGACGTTTTTGCTTTTCGCTGCCTCTCCCCCCGCCCTCTCCCACACGTCTCGCCTTAGGCTCGACGGAGAGGGAGCCAAAAATATCTAGTAATGTGGAGGGAAGGTAACTATGTGGAGGCTTTACTGTTCAAAATAGGTCAAAACTTTATGAATACCCTTCTAAACTCTTCCACTAATACTGTGTAATTGTACGCTTTATTATCGCCCTAACCCAATACTTCACGCAATGCGAAAACTGATTGTATTACTATTTGCCCTTCTGGTTTTAGTTAGTTGTAAACCAACATCATCCGCTCCTTTGCCCCAACTTGGAACCGCTATCAATCCGGTGACTTACGATAAGTTTGATGACATTGCCAGCCTTTTCCAGCAACAATCAGACACCACTTATGTCATCAATTTCTGGGCGACCTGGTGCAAGCCCTGCCGGGAAGAATTGCCGCTACTGAACCAACTGGCCCTGGAGGAGCAAGACAAAGAACTAAAGGTGGTGCTGATTAGTCTTGACACCGAAACCTCGGCCATCAACCGTATTCCTGCTTTCCTCTCCGGTACAGCTCCAGACCTTGCCTCCATCATCCTTACCGACGAAGACCCCACCTGGGGCAAAACCATCGATCGTGTCTGGACGGGCTCATTACCGACCACCATTATTTATCAAAAAGGTCGGAAGTACGTCTACCGACGAGGCTTTAACACCTACCCCGATGTTCGCGCGGCGCTGGAACCCTTGTTAGGGAGCTAGAAGCCAGAGAATTAGGAGCTAGCTCTCTAGTTTCTAGCTCTCTATTTTCTAATTCGCGACTCCTAAATATCTCCTGGCAGACTATTTCAGCCCTTGGGGCACAACCACTTACCCCTTTTTTGTATTTTACCATTCCGTAAACAGTAAACACGCATGAGACATTTGCTATCCCTCTTCTTCGTTCTCAGCCTGACATTTTCCCTTCAGGCTGAATCACTCCGTGGTTTTCTACTTACAAAGGATAATTACCAACTCACCGGTTATTTCAACGTACTGAGTTACAGCCCTACGGGTAATCTCATCACCTTCACCAACGATTTTGGTGATGTGTATTCTATTCATCCGAGATTGGTAAAAGGGTTTGGCTTCAGTAAAGACGGGACAAGCTTTCGCTTTGTTAGCCGCTTTCACGAAGGGCAGTGGTTCTTCCTTCACGAAGAAGTTGCGGGGCGCTCACTCTCCCTTTACCGGTTACCCGATAGTTCTAACAACTGGGTAGATGACAGCATGCTCCGTCTCTTTACCGTACCTCCGCCAACTTATTACCTACTCTATGGAGATCGGGAAATTTTGCCTGTCCCGCGCAACGGATTTAGGCGAACAATGAAAGATTTTCTCGAAAACCGGAGTCCTGCGCTTGCCGCTAAAATTGGTAAGAAGGGTTTCCGCTACCGCAACCTTTCGGAGATTGTAGTCCAATTCAACGAACTAGGCGGGCGGGCACGGCGGCGGCTCTGAGTTAGAAGTTAGAGAGCTAGAAGTTAGTCCTCTAGCTCTCTAGTTGCTAATTTCTACCCTCTCCCTCCGGGTCGGCCTCCGCCCTGGCCACCACGTTGACCACCACGCTGGCGGTTACGCATTTGGGCTTTCTTTCGTTCTACAATCACGTTGTATTTTTCGCGTTGTTCCTCGTTGAGGATATCAAAGATTTCGCGTTCCTGGGCGGCGCGGAGCTTGCCGCCTTCGGCCATCATTTTTTGGCGATCCCCGCCGGAGTTGCGGCGCAAATCGTTCAGTTCTTTCCCGTAGCGTTCTACAATTTCCCGGTACGTTTTCGCAGTGGCTTCGGAGAGGCCGAGCTCTTCTATTTCTGCATCGAGGCGGGAGGCGCGGTTAGCAGTGCGGTCTCCGCGGTTGCCATTGCCTGGCCGGCGTTCTTCTACAGCGGGCTTGGTTTCCGCCGTGGCGTTTTGTGCGGTACCACAACTGGCACTGAAAAGCGCACAGAAAAACAAGGCGGAGAAAAGGAATCGTTGCATAGTTCGATAAGTTTGGTCCCATCCGCTTCGTGCGGAGGTTCCGTAATAAGACGCTCAGTAATTGCCGAAGTCAACTTATCAACGAAAAAATCACCATTCGTAGCTTATCCGAACCTCAAGATTACGCCCGGTTGCGTCCGTAAAATACCGTTGTCGGTCAAGGTAATCCCGGTAACGGGTATCAAAAATATTTTGGGCGGCGGCGCGCAGGTGCAAGGATCGGTTGGAAGGCAGGGCGAGTTCCCAGCTAACGCTCAGGTCAAAAAGCGCATACGCTGGTGGAGGTGCAAGGAAATCCTGGTCATCCTCAAGCCGTGTTTGTCGGGCTACAAATAAGGCATCTGCTCCGAGTTTCAAGCCCTCCGCAGGTGCGTAACTTAGGCCAAGCCGAAGGTTATCCGCCGGCATGAAAACCAGAGGCCGATCTTCCGTCCGGTTATGCCCGCGTACAAGCGCCAACCGACCGTCCAGTTCCCATTTAGGGTGTGGCACGTAAAAGGCACGCAGGTTCGCTCCGTAGAGCAATGCATCGCCCGCCCGGTAGAGGAAAACAGGGAAAGCGCCCCGGACGGTAAGCCGAAATTCCGGCTGCGGCTCCAGGAAGATGTAGTCTTTTATGGGCTGGGTAAAAAGACCTGCATTGAGGGTGAAGCGATCTCCGGCAAACAGCACGCCAGCCGTTAGCTTTAACGATTGCTCAGGCGCTAGAAAACGGTCGCCCTCTTCAATACCGCTTACGCCCTGGTGCAGGCCGTTGCTGTACAACTCGTTGATTTGAGGTGCCCGTTGGCGCAGGGTGAGGCCCGCCCGCAAACTGGTGCTTTGGTTAAGCTTACGCCGCAGCTCGAAGCTCGCCCCGAGGGTAGAAAAAACGTGTTCAAACCGCTCGATCCGACGTGGCAGATCGCGGCTGATCGTGATCGCTTCAAAATACTGCTGATCAAACCTTAGCCCGGCGTGGTACTGAAACTGTTCGCCTTCCTGGTGGTAAGCCAGGTAGCCCGATGCACGGTTGGCGTTGTAGTCCGGGATGAGTGGCAGCACGCCCGTACCCGGTTGGTTATCGTTGAAGGTAAGCTCGTACTGAAGGCTAGCGTCCAGGTGGCGGTCCGGGCCGAGTTCGTGGTGCCACGCTCCTTCGAAGAGATGATTGAATTGCTGAAGGCTCAGGGCCGGCCTATCGTTCAGTTCTCCGCGCCGGACATCAAACTCCTTGCGCGCATTCAGCTGCCCTCCGTAGCGTAAAGTGAAGCGATGGTCTTCGTTCGGCCGGAACTCCGTTTCCACCTTAGCCAGGTGGTGGCTTACGACCTGTTTGGGTGAAGTCAGCTTATAGATAAAGGTATCCGTCGTAAAGAACGGTTGTTCCCGGTTAATGGCCAGTTCCAGATCGGTCAGGTTACCAACGTGCGCTCCGCGCAGTACGCCTATGTTTGCATTAAAGTTGCTGTAGTAAGCCCGCGTTGTCCACTTCGGGTTATGAAAGTAAGCAAGTTGTAGTGCAGCATTTCCTTCCCGGCGGCCGGTATTGGCCAGCAAATACCCTGGTGAGCGCTGGTCACCAAAATATTTACCCGTTGCACTTAAGCGGTAGGCCAAGCGTCCGCCATTGCTAAAGCGGGCGTTGAGGTTGTGTCCACGTCCGTTGGTCTGGAATCCGTAAGCGACCTTGCCCGCTGCCACCTCGTCTTCCCGCAGCGGAGCTGGCTCAATGAGCACGGTTGCGGCTACCGTTGGCCCGGCATACTTCAGCGCTTCAACGCCTTCTACCACCCGGACGTAGGCCGCCACCCACGGGTCAATCTCCGGTGCATGGTCGTTGCCCCACTGCTGGCCGCTCTGGGCAATACCGTTGTTCTGGAGGCTGAGTCGGTTGCCGAACACCCCGTCAAAAACCGGTTTAGCCGCAGAAGTACCTGCCCGTAGGCTGGAAACCCCGGTGATGCGTTCGAGGGCATCGGAGAGTTGTTCGGGTGCGCGATCATCTAGCTCTCTGGAGTAGCCCGCATTAGTGGCTGCGGAAACGGTGACCGTTTCCGTGTAATTATCGTGGTGGTGGAGATAGACGGTGATTTGGGTATCCCGTCGCAGGTCCAGGCTTAGAGATTCGCCATCACAGCCCAGGTGCGTGAAGGTGAAGGTTTGTTTCCCGTCACAGAGATTGGTGAAGACGAAGTTTCCCGCGCTGTCCGCTTGGATGCCGCGTTCGGCGGATAGGCCGTAGATGGTGGCGTAGGCCAGGGGTTCGTCGTCGTGTTCAGAGAGGAGACGGCCGGAGAGGGTTAGGTTGCAGGATTCTCGATTCTCGATTCTTGATTCTTGATTCTTGATTTGGCTGCCGTACGAAATAAACATACAGGATTCTCGATTCTCGATTCTTGATTCTTGATTCTTGATTTGGCTGCCGTACG
>CAYPIM010000045.1:22115-34013 GCA_964410795.1 uncultured Lewinella sp.
TGCACCTGCGGCCGCGCCCCTAAGAGTAAAGGGAGAAAGGTAAAAGGGAGAAAGGGGAAAGGGAGAAAGGGGAAAGGGAGAAAGGGGGAAGGGAGAAGGGTAAAAGGAAGAAAGGGGGAAGGGAGAAGGGTAAAAGGGAGAAAGGGAGAGAGGGAGAGAGGAGTTTACCTGATGTTTGTACGCACAAGGATCCGTCTCTCGGCCAAACAACGACGAAGAGCCCAGTACGGAACATAAAAACAGGCCAAGGAAGAGGAACTTGAATTTCAACGCTACTGCACCGTCAGGTCAAAAGTTACCTCAACGTCGGTTGCACCGCCGCCAAGATCCGGACGGTTAATCACCACTAAGGGGCCTTTCGTTGGCTCATGGCGAAGCGTGATGGTAAGCTGGCCACTGCTGGCCTCACCGGTGCTGAAGTCGGTCATCAGGCCAAGGGGCAAAATATTCCGGTCGGTGTCTAGGTAAGTAAGCGACAGGTCAAGCCCGGTAGAAGTTTGGTAGAAAACCTGATGCTCGGTGCCCTCGTCCACAATTTCGGCATCAATGGAGCCCATTTCATTGGCAAAAGACAACTGGCCGCGGTAGCTCGCATTCGCGACCAACTGGCCGGTAGTGCTGAAAACGGGGGCGTTGCCACCGTCGCCATCAGGGTCACTGAAGCCGAGGGTTACGGTTTCCTGGCCACCGTTCGGGAACAGGGTCAGGGTAACTGCGGTGATAACTTCCTCCTCGTTTTCAATCAGGGGGTCTTCGTCTTCACCACAGCCGGCGGCAAAAACGAGGAGTACGAAGGCGAGGAGGAGGTAATTGAGTCGGTTGGTCATTTTGGCCATTTTAGTTTTCCGTTTCAGCCTAAGGCTGAGACACAAGTGCAAAACAACGGAGAATTTCCTATTATTGCAATGTCGTCGCAATAAAAGGTAATGAAACGTAGAAACACGCCATCTAAAACCGCGGTCTTATCCGTCCTGGAACAAGCGGGTACGGCCCTTAGCCACGACAAGATTCTGGCCGCTATTGGCGACGGTATAGACCGGGCTACGGTTTACCGTATCCTGAATCGTTTCTGCACCGACGGCATTACACACCGCATAGTTGCGGACGACGGCAAGCAGTACTTCGCCCTTTGTGAAGGGTGTAGCCATGAAGCCCATGCGCACAACCATTTCCATTTTCGCTGCCTCAGTTGCGACTCCGTAGAATGCCTTAGCTCCGAGGTTACGGTAGGCTTGCCCAAAGGCTACCAGGCAAAGAATTTTAACGGGGTAATTTCCGGGTATTGCGGAAACTGTAAAGAGTGAACTGGTTTAGGGATCCGTAAAGGACAAGCTGAATACAGCGAAATTTTACTTAAACTTTCTTCGCACCTACGCTATTGCCGTCATGTAAAAACATTCGAACAATTCGTCTGGCTAATAGCACTGAAAAACGAACTGATCGTGTAGCAATAGCGTAGGGTGCGAAAGAAAGCGGAAAATCACATACTTAAAATAAATCTTACTGAACATTTCGTTTCGCGGCTTCTTCGAGATTTGATTTTCTGCCTCTCCCCCCGCCCTCTCCCACACGTCTCGCCTAAGGCTCGACGGAGAGGGAGCCAAAAATATCCAGGGTATGGTCTTTACTGGATGGTTACATCAAAAGTAACCTCGACGTCCGTTTCTCCACCAGCAGCGGCGGGGTTATCAATGGTAGCCGAAGCGCCCTTAGTGGGCTCATGGCGAAGAATAACCTGTGCGGTGCCAGTGGAGGCATCTCCGGTAGTCACCGTAGTAACCAGGCCGATGGGGTTTCCGTCACCATCCGAATCGCCGTAGACAGCGGAAAGGTTTGCGCCACCCGCGAAGACATAGAAAATCTGGTGCTCGTCGTCTTCTTCCACGATCTCGGGAGTGATCTGTTCGTCTTCGTTGGCGAAAGTAACGGCACCATCGTAGCTTGCGTTGGCGGCCAGAGTACCAGTGCTGGAAATAACCGGCGCATCTCCACCATCACCGTCGGCATCGACGAAAGAAAAGGTTACGGTTTCGTTAGTAGCGTCACTGGGCGTCAGCGTCCAGGTTACGCGGGTGATGACTTCTTCTTCGTTCTCGATGATCGGATCATCGTCATCTTCGCAGCCTGCGGCGAAAATGACAAGAACGAAGGCCAGAAGTAGGTAAGTAAAACGGTTAAGCATAAATATTCAATTTGTATTTGGGGTAATTAGTCTTTAGTGTTGTTGGCTGTTAACTGAACAGCAGAATAGCGGGTCTTCATTTTCACAACCCGTGGCAAAGGGGATGAACGCAGTGCCTGGTAAAAGAAAAGAATGCGGGGTTATTGGTAAGGTTAGTTTCTAATACAAACTTAAGGCAAATAATTGCGCTATTGCAAGTAAGTCGCAATAATTAACGCGACAAGGTCGCATTTAATGCGAACCGTCGCGGTTTGCCCTCTGAAACTGTCGTTTTATCTGGCCTGAAACCTACAAACACCGCTTTGAGTTACGACCAGATCCTAAAGTGATCCAGGCTATGTTTAAAAGTAAGGTGTCTAATTTGTGGAGCTTTCCCCGTAGTGGCCTCTCCCCAACCCCTCTCCCACAAGCCTCGCCTCCGGCTCGGCGGAGAGGGGCTTCAAAGGTTTGGGCTTTATGTATGCTTTATAAAGGAAGAGTAAGGAAGATCATCGTAGCCCTAATAACCAAAGGCTATAACGCCTTACGGTAACTCGAAGGCGTTACCCCCTCAACCTTTTTAAAGGTAACACTGAAATGCTCGTAAGATTTGAAGCCACTATTGTAAGCGGTTTCTTTTAGGGAATACTCCCCGTTGCGTAAGAAAGACTTGGCCAACTTCACGCGCTGTAGCTTTAAGTATTCCATAGGAGGAACATCCATTTCTTCCTTAAATTTATTGAAGAAAGAGGTTAACCCGAGTTCAGCGACTTCGCTCAATTGTTTGGATGTAACCTTCTTCGTTATGTTCTTTTTGATGAAGTCCAGGCTACGTTGGATTGGCGTTGATATTTTTTTGCCGCCAAAATCCTGCATAAGTAGGAGCAAACCCTCCGTCTGGAACAGTTCCAGCAGTAACTCTTTTACCATTAGCGTCACAATCATTTGGTTAGCCTTGTCATCACCTATAATTCTTCGCTGGTAGATTCTTTCGAAGGTTTTCAGGAGCCAATCATTGTTAGAAACGAAGCTTTTTGGTTGTTTATCACCCGATTCGTAATCAAAGATGATATCGCTTTGGTCAGAATGAAGGATACTTTCGTAAAAGGCGCTAACAAAAGCAGGATCCAGGTCTAGTTCGAGGCATTTAGTAGGGTTGTTTTGCGAAGCACTGGGAATGTCAATCTTTTGAATGACATCTTTTTGAGGGATGAAGAAGGTACCCGGAAAGAACTCAAAACGCACGTCCTCTGCGAGCACAGACTTATGGCCTGCCAGCATCACCGCCATCATATGCCGGTCAAATTTAAAGGCAATATCAGCGCACTGTATGTTGGTTTCGTACACAACCAGCTGTCCGTGCTCTAAGGGGTAATACGTAGCCCTTTCGATAAATGTGTTTTTCATCGTCTCTGTTTACAGTATGCCGAGGAAACGTCACAAAATCAACTTTAGTTCTTGAACGATTAGTTAATTATTAGATCAAAAAATTATTCATTAGTTCAATAAATGAACAAATAAGTAATTTCTTAAACGAATGATTGCCAATTGACATATAAAAAATGATCCTAAATATGAGCACTATTCAGGAACGACCCTACATTTGCATTATCGACTAATAATATTGACCTAATGAGCATTAAACACGTCAAAACATGCTCATTCATCCTCTATTATTAATCATTCATTCACGGCCGATTTTACGATTATCGGTCAATTCGTCATTTTAAATCAATCAATTGCTATGATCTATTTCATTGAGATGTGGACTCCCACTGCAGCATGGTTAGCATTATCCTCCGTAGAAAGAGTGGACTATGTCCAGAAAGTAGCTGCGGCTACTAAAGCTTTAATCGATCAAGGGGTGGAGATACTTACTTGGTCGGTAAGCGAGCAAGACATCAGTCAGCCCGGCCCTCATGAATACTTTGCTATCTGGAAATTCCCTACTCAGGAGCTCTCCGAGAGCTTCCAAACGACAGTAGAACAGGCAGGGTGGTACAACTACTTTGACCAGGTTAACCTGCAGGGTAAACAGGACACTGCTCAAAACGTACTCAGTCACCTCACGGAGCTGAAGACAGCTCAATACTCCCACTAAGAACATAAACTTTTCACGTATAAATTTCAATCTAATGAAGCGTCATATTTTCTTCCTTTTCCTCCTTTCTTTCTCACTCTTCGCTTGTAACGATGATGATGGAACTACTACACCAAACGACACCGTTGTTTTGGCTGAAGATGCCACCCTCGGCAAAATTCTGACCGATGCGAATGGCAAAACACTCTATTACTTCTCCCTCGATCATGATGGTCAATCAGTCTCTTGTGAAGACGACTGTCTTGACGCCTGGCCGATCTTCTATAGCGAAGATCTTCTTGTTAGTGGAGAGTTGTCCACTCAAGACTTTGGAGTAGTAACCCGTAGTGATGGCCAGCAGCAGACTACCTACAAAGGTTGGCCACTGTATTACTTCATCAATGACGCTAACGCCGGAGATACTAATGGTGAAGGCGTAAACGATGTCTGGTTTGTAGCAAAACCCGATTACTCCATCATGCTCGTACTGGCTCAACTGGTTGGTAGAGATGTAAGTGGCAACGAAACCCTTCTTAACGAAAATTACGAAGCTGGCACCGGCCATTCGTTTTACTTCACGGATGCGGAGGGCAATACCCTTTACCGTTTCGTTAATGACCTTTCCAGCCAAAACAACTATACCCAATCTGACTTCTCTAACAATGCCCTGTGGCCCTTATACGGCCCCAGTCTCGGCGCAATTCCTTCCATCCTTAACCGTTCCGATTTCGGCGTAATTGACGTATTTGGCCGGCCACAACTCACTTATAAAGGTTGGCCACTTTATACCTTTGGGCAAGACGAAGGCAGGGGAGACAATTATGGCGTAGGTTTTCCTGAGCCGGGCATTTGGCCAATTGTAAACCAAAATACAACAACGGCTCCCTAGGTTCCTTATGGAAATGGTGTTAACTCTTCCAGGACTTTGGTCCTGATTATCTGAACGGAAGCCAAATTGGCTTCCGTTCATGTTTTGAATTCACCTTAAGAACCCGTTTAAACACTACAGTTCAGAAGTTGAATGAAACTCAACCTCCGGATGGTTATCCCGCGCCATCTGCAGCGTCCAAGCCGAATCGGCTAAGTACACCAATCTACCTTCCTTGTCGTGCCCGATGTGCTGGCGGCGGCGTTCCTCGAACGCCTTCAGCGCGGCATCGTCATCGCAGGTCACCCAGAGGGCCTTGTGCAGGTTGATGGGTTCGTACTGAACGGTAGCGCCGTACTCGTGCTCCAGGCGGTACTGGATCACGTCAAACTGGAGCGCGCCAACACAGCCGATGATCTGGGCGTTATCAACCGTACGGGTGAAGAGCTGGGCGACGCCTTCGTCCATCAACTGATCGATGCCCTTGGCGAGTTGTTTTGACTTGAGCGGGTCGCCGTTGTAAACCCGGCGGAACTGCTCGGGGCTGAAGCTCGGGATGCCCTTGAAGTGCAACAGCTCTCCTTCCGTCAGCGTGTCCCCAATCTTGAAGTTACCGGAGTCGTAGAGGCCGACAACGTCGCCCGCAAAGGCCTCATCCACCACCTCTTTTTTTGCGGCCATGAAGCTGGTTGGGTTAGCGAACTTCATCTTTCGCCCCTGGCGAACGTGCAGGTAGTTCGTATTTCGCTCGAAGGTACCGGAGCAGATGCGCAGGAAGGCGATCCGGTCGCGGTGGCGCGGGTCCATATTGGCGTGAATCTTGAAAACGAAGCCGGAGAACTTGTCTTCGTTCGGTAGTACCTGCCGCTCCTCCGTTGGCCGGGGGCGGGGTTCCGGGGCGATCTGCACAAAGCAGTCAAGCAATTCCTTTACGCCAAAGTTGTTGACGGCCGAGCCAAAGAACACCGGGCTGATCGTCTGGCTTAGGTATTCCTCCCGTTTGAACTTCGGATACACCTCATTGATCATCTCTACTTCCTCCCGCAATTCGTTGGCAGCATCTTCGCCGACGAGTTTGTCCAGTTCCGGGTCCTCAAGATCGTCAAATTCGATGGTTTCTTCGGGGCGGCCCTGCTTGTTATCGGGCCGAAAGAGGACGAGACGCTGCTCAAAGATGTTGTACACGCCTTTGAAGCGTTCGCCCATCCCGATGGGCCAGCTCAGAGGCGTACAGGGCAATTGAAGCTTTTGCTCTACCTCGTCCAGCAGGTCAAAACCCTCCTTACCGGGCCGGTCCATTTTATTGATAAAAACAATGACGGGGGTCTTGCGCATCCGGCAAACCTCAACGAGTTTTTCGGTTTGTTCCTCTACCCCCTTAGCGACGTCGATCACAACAATTACGGAGTCGACGGCGGTGAGGGTCCGGTAGGTGTCTTCGGCGAAATCTTTGTGGCCGGGCGTATCGAGAATATTGATCTTCTTGTTCTCGTAGTCGAAAGCCATCACGGAGGTGGCCACGGAGATACCCCGTTGGCGTTCGATCTCCATAAAATCGGAGGTCGTACTTTTCTTGATCTTATTGCTCTTCACCGCGCCGGCCACCTGAATGGCACCACCAAACAGGAGTAGTTTTTCGGTCAGCGTGGTCTTACCTGCATCCGGGTGGGCAACGATGCCGAAAGTCCGGCGGCGGGCTATTTCTTGTTTCTGGTTACTCATGCGCCGCAAAGGTAGTCAAGTAGTCAAACAGTCAGATAATCTGACGTCAAATAGTCGCTACCGCACGCGCAATACATATATTTATAACAACGGCTGTTTAACTATTCTGGGCGCGGGCGCAGGTGCAAAGTGGGGTAAGAAAATCGGACCAAACAGTACAACTGCGGGTTGAACGCTTGCAGCGCGATTATAATATGGGCAATCGCGCTGCAAGCGCTCACCCCCTCATAATTTAGGCTCCAACTGTTTGACGATTTGCCGCCACAACCTATCTTTGTGCCCCGATCATAAGCCGTCCTAGCTCAGTTGGTAGAGCAATTCATTCGTAATGAATAGGTCGTCGGTTCGAGTCCGATGGACGGCTCTGAAGTAGAAAGCCCCGCTCAACCTTGTTGAACGGGGCTTTCACTCTTATCTGAAAGGCTAAAGCCTTACGTTAAAACCAGTAGCCGGCTAGTAGGCCTGCACGAATGAAGCCAATTCCAGAGTTGCCTTTAACCCGGGCGACCCGAGAAGCACGAACGCCAAGCTGAAAGGAACCTCGTCGCACGCCTACTCCAGCCAACCAGCCAAGTTCATCGGTCATGTTGACATCAACGTTCAGGTCTTCCGTGAACCGGGTTTCAGATCCATCCGGTGCGATCGTGATTTGTACCTGAGACTGATCAGAATCAAGTAAGAAACTAGCCGCAACTCCAGCCTCAGCATAAACGGAGGTTTTGCCCGTCAACAATTGTACTTCGGCGAGTAGGTGAAGCTGAATGACACTCGCCGAAAAACTTCGACGGATGACCGTAGCGGATGAGCCATTTTCCCGCGTCTGGATACGGGTGGCATCGTCAAATGAATGGTACAGACCTTCTAATCTAACCGCAAATTTTTCACGTGCGCCCGGAAAAACATAGCGTGCACCTACTCCAAATGCAGGCCCAGCAGCAGCTTCCGTGCTAATTTCCCCACTCTCCGACTCTTGCCCTATAGGTGTTGTACTGAGATAAGACAATAGACCGCCAAAGGAAAACGTGCCCTGGCCGACCTTGACCGAATAGGTTGGCGAGACCTCTTGACATTTGTAATACGATTTCACCAATTTAGTAAGCGCCTTTAAGGTGTAAGGAGAAGCCGCAGCCTGGCCTGATAGCGTAGGACAGTCCTTAAGTATTTGCGTCAGCTGGTATTTATAGTTTTCCAGGTATTTGACTTTTTTTGCTCCCGTTTCTCTCCGTAAACGAAGTTCATACTCCAGGTATTCCAACTCCTGACCAGCCCGTTTGAGATAGAAATGCCGTTTACTCTTCTGGTCAATAAACTGATATAGGCCAAGTTCTCCATCATAATACTGACGTAAAAACACCTGTGCCCTTGTTCGATTGATTGTAGTATCCTTTGTTATTTTAGCTAGTTCACGTGAATTAGTGATGTAATTCACCTCATCATTTATGTAATTACGTCCACTTACCCCAAAACTAACCTCGTCTACTGAAGAATAAATAACCACCTCGGCCTCTGGAGAAGCCCGAAAGCGAAAGTCTTCAATGTAGTATGGCCATTCCCGATCATCAATTTCGCCTTCAATTTTCTGGCCATCTTTAATAATATACCCTGGCTGCCAGTTGGCCTGAGCATTAAGACAAGAGGTGATCATCACCAGCAATAGTATCAGTAGACGCATTAGGTTATTTTAGGTCGTGTAAAAGCATTTGCTTTCCTAACGCCGAAGGTATGAATTAATAAAGGGTAAGGGACACCTCATAAATAAGATGAACAACCATTCATACCACAACCCCTTAAACCAAACCTTGCATCCTGCGCTCCGCCGCCCTTATCGTTTATGAATTTAGGTTTTAAGTTCCGGGTTGGATTCGGGATGACAGTGAGCTGCTCTGTTTATTGTAGAGAGCATATCAATCCTCGAAACTATTAACCTCAAAACTCTGTTTCCTCTTTCAAACTATCAATGATGGTACTAGAGCAGCCACTGAGCAACTTGCAGTTGGAATTACTAAAGATGTACAGTCATGACTTGGATGACAGCGATCTGATTGCTGTTCAACGTTTATTGGCCAACTTCTTTGCTGAACGTGCGACTAAACAAATGGACGCACTCTGGGATAAAGAAGGCTGGAATAATGACATTATGGATGAGTGGTTGAGTGACTCCTCGATAACAGAAGAGGAGTAAATGCGAGTAGTAATCGACACAAATTCCCTGATCGTAAGCATAGGCACCAAATCCAAATACCGTCCTATTTTCGATGCTATTCTTTCTGGTGAAATCACTCTTTTGATTTCGAATGATATTATTTCTGAGTATCGGGAAATCCTTGAGCAAAAAGCAGATGTAATTGTCGCAGACAATGTAGTTGATGCTTTACTTAGATCTCCTGATACGGAGCAAGTAGAGATTTACTTTAAGTGATCAATAATTCATAAAGATCAAGACGACAACAAATTTGTAGACTGCGCCCTAAATGGTCAGGCACAACTGATAGTAACGGACGATCGCCACTTCAATATTTTGAAACGGATCGGCTTTCCAAAAATACAAGTCGTTCGTACCGCAGCCTTTCTCGAAATGATTCCGCGCACCTAAAACACCTGAAACACACTCCCAATCTTACCATCTGTAGACTTAACAAAATACATCCCCTTAGCCAATGCTTCGGTGGGCACGTAAACCGTCTGGCTGCTGGCTCTGAGCCCTCCGACAACCCGGCCTTTCACGTCATAAATCAGGAGTTCACGGCCCTGCGGGTCAATGGGTAGTTCGAGGGTAATTTCCTGGCCACGGCGAGCGGGGTTCGGGAAAGTCTTTACCGGAGTAACCACCTCTTCATTGTAAACAGCGGTAAGCGGTTCTTCAAAAATCGTTTCCGCCAGGTTGAAAGCATCTTCGCCAATGTCCATGCCAATGATGCGGCCGGGCACGTCGTCCGCTGGCGGGTGTATGCCGCCCCAGATGCGGGAGAGGGAGGTTTGGTCGGAAGCATCCCGGTAGGTGGCCCACTGCAGTACTACGTCCACGCTCGGGCCGCGCTCAAACACAAGGAAGGAATCTTTGGGCGCAACAAATTCTCCTACTCCACCGGGGAAATAGGCCGAGCCGGTGATCTCCTCCATCACGGTCGCCGCAGCACTGCTGTAGGTAGAATGGCCGGAAATGTAACCGGCAAAATTAGGCGTCACAAAGGTGGGCCGTTGGTAGGGCATCCAGAGCGCAGGATTAATCCAGCCTACGCCAGCTACGTCGGTTCGCGGATCGTCAATCGCTTGCGGCCCAACCCACGTTCTTACTTTGCTCAAGGCCAAAGATGTGCTGTTTTCGAGCATATCAATACCGGGGAAATAGCGTTCAATATAGCCGCTATCGTAGCGGAGTCCGAAAAGCTGGTAATTGGGGTCTGTTGGTTCTGAAGACTGCCCGTTCTTAGCCATCCAGCGGATGGCGGTGATCGGGCGGGCGTAGTCGTACTTGCCCTTGATACTCCAGGCGGTAATGGCAGCATCGTGCATAGCTCCTCCAAGGGTGAGGTACGCCTTTACATCGTATTCTAATGTATCCATCGGTTCAGTTCCGGCGAAGGAATATTCGAATTCGGGGTGGTCCATCACGGTATTCAGAATATCAAACCAGTGGCCTGGAGGTGTTTCACTGGCGGGCCCATCGGCCCAGAACTCTGCTAAAACGCGGGTGTAGTCTCCGCGGGGTACTACGTTGGGTGGGTAGGGCTGACCGGTGACAGGGTTGACCGGGTGGCCGTCGGCACCGAAGGTGCCGCCTTCTTTTTCGCGGTAGAACTCGGGATAGTCCGCAAAGTCTGTCGGGTAGTCGCCCTGGAAGTTGCCACGGGCACCGGGGCTGATGTCCCACATCACACCATCAGATGGGTCCAGGTGACTGCCCCACTTCAGGACCATTTCGAAGCCCCAGCGGTACATATCAAAGGTATCCGGACGGCCGGGAATATAGACCGGCGGTGGCCCGGGATCGTGATAGACGGGGCTGTTGCCCCGGATAGGATTCTCCGGCGTAGGGTCCGTCCGGTCCTCCGCACTCAGTGCGAAGGGAACAACTCTCCCCCATTCAGCGCCAAGGAAAGGTAGCAAGGCGTTACCGAGTACCTGGCCAGACTGGTCGATGATCGTACCAGGAAATTGTAGCGTCTGCCAGTGGTTAGGATCAATTACGGCGAAGATGGAAAAGACATTGGTGAAAGCAAGTGGCCGGTTTACCGCCTCGGGATACGTCCGATTGGCGTAATCGCCCGCTTCGTTACTACCATCCTGCATTCCGAAGGCGATGATTTGCTGGGCGATGTAGTTGCCCAGGTCTGCGGGCCGTCCGTTGAGGTAATCGGTACTTACGTAGGTGGTATCATAGCCGAGTTCAAACATCTTCGCGTTGAAGCGTGGCAAGGTCGTTACCGCGTTGGGCGATGTACTATAACGATGGTACAACATCCTGTAGGCAGCGTAACTGACCGCCTCGTCAGAGGCTGCTACGGGGTCGGCGTAGTCTTCCATTAGCCAGTGCTCAATTGGCAGTGCAAAGCCTACCTGCTCGGTGCCCATCAGTGCGGGCGAGCCTTTTTTGTTTACCAGCGCCCAGGCATCGTACATCGCCGCCGAAGTATGGTACAGGTTCCGGGCGTGGACAACCGGACGGGCAAAATCATTTCGGATCGCTTCCAACATTTCTTCGTTCCACTCGCGTGCGACTGAGTGCTGCGCGAGTAAAGGGGTAAGGGTGAAAAGGAGTAAGGGTAAAACAAGGATTCTTCTCCCACCTTCTTCCTTTATTCCTTTATACAGGGCGCGGACGCAGGTGCAAAAAATGCTATTAAGGAGCAAAGAAGGTAAGGGACGGTATTTCTGGAAGCTATAGTTCATTACATGGTAAAATTGGGGATCAGAGCGCTAAGGTACGGCGAGTGGGCAAATGTCGGATACCGACATTTGGTCCGCCAGACGGTCTTTCGCCTTTAAATCGGAGATTTTACCTGGTTCTTACCTTCAACCTCACCCTGCACCCGCGTTCAGCGCCCAAATAGTTAAACCTATCTCCAT
>CAYPIM010000046.1:0-3537 GCA_964410795.1 uncultured Lewinella sp.
GCCCATCCTCTTTTGCTCCTTAATCCTCCTCCTTGCATCCTGCGGCCGCGCCCCTGAACCCGAAGCCGCGGCACCGCCCAACATCATCTATATCCTGGCTGATGACCTTGGCTACGGAGAGCTTGGTGTCTACGGTCAGCAAGTGATCGAGACTCCGAACCTGGACGCGCTCGCCCGCAGCGGAATGCGGTTCACCCAGCATTATTCCGGAGCGCCAGTATGCGCACCCGCCCGTTGCATCCTGATGACCGGCCAACACGCCGGCCATGCCCTTGTACGCGGCAACGACGAAGACGGTGCGCGCGGCGACGTGTGGAACTTCCAGGCAATGTTCGACGATCCCCGACTGGAGGGCCAGCGGCCCATCCCTGATTCTCTGGTAACGATGGGAGAGGTCCTCCAAAAGGCCGGCTATGTTACGGGGCTGGTTGGGAAATGGGGCTTAGGTGCGCCTCACTCGGAAGGCGTCCCCAACCGCCAGGGCTTCGACTATTTCTATGGCTACAACTGCCAGCGACAAGCCCACAACCTGTACCCGACGCACCTGTGGGAGAACGAATCCCGGGTGTATTTGAAGAACGAACTGCAGGCACCTCATGTACTCCACGAGCAGGCGTCGGATCAACCAGATTCCACTTTCTTCGGTCAATTTCTTCAGCAAGACTATGCGCCAGAACTGATGCAAGAACGCGCCATCAATTTCGTGCAGCAGCACAAAGACGCGCCCTTTTTCCTTTATTACGCCTCTCCCTTGCCGCACGTTCCGCTACAGGCACCCCAACGTTGGGTAGATCATTATCACGATAAGATTGGCGAAGAAAAGGGATACCGGGGCAAAAGCTATTTCCCCAGCCAGTACCCAATGGCAACCTACGCGGCGATGATCTCTTACCTCGACGAACAAGTGGGGGAACTGGTAGAGAAACTAAAGCAACTAGGGCTGTACGATAACACCCTGATCATCTTTACTTCGGACAACGGCCCTACCTACGCGGGTGGCGTAGATCCGGAGTTTTATGAAAGCGCCGCGCCATTTCGTGGAGAATACGGTCGGGGGAAGGGTTTTCTCTATGAAGGTGGCATCCGGGTACCGATGATTGCCAGCTGGCCAGCTGTAATTGAAGCCGGGAGCGAAAGTGGGCACCTATCTGCTTTTCAGGACGTTTTACCAACGCTGTCCGCTATCGCTAATACCACTCCACCCATCAACGATGGGATCAGCTTTTTGCCGACGCTGAAGGGCGAGCCCCAGGAAGAGCACCCTTTCTTGTACTGGGAGTTTCCGGCCTACAAAGGCCAGCAGGCCGTCCGTTTTGGCAACTGGAAGGCCGTCCGCCAGCGAATGCACGAGGGGAACCTTACGATTGAGTTGTATGACCTGACCGATGATCCTGAGGAAATAAATGACCTGGCGGCCAGTAATCCGCAGGAAGTAGCGCGCGCCCGGGAGATCATGGAGCGGGAACATACGGTTAGTCCCTTTGAACGCTTCCAGTTTGAAGTGCTGGGGGAAAAGTGAGGAAGCAAGCTTCTGTTGCTTACTGAAACACTGAGCAGTCTACGGTTCCTTCTTCGCTGGCCGACTGGGCAAGCTTGGTGCGGTAGGGAAGTTTAGCTGGTGGCGCCGTTTCCAGCAGGGGGAAGTTCTCCTCTGCGGGTTGTACTTCCAGGGAAGAGAAGCTGAACTTGCGTGTCAGGAACTTTACAACTGTGCCATTCTGAACGTAGTAGCGGTAGCGGTCTACGTGATTGATGATGCCGGGAACTTCATTTCCGTTTTGGTCCTTCTGGGTCGTACCGTCGAATTCCCAACGAAGCGTTTCGGAAAACTGGTGAATAAGTTCACCGTCTTTATAATAGAAACGATCGGTGATGGTGCGGTTGTCACCGTCGTTGTAGCGGTTGCGGACGAGCCTCACCTCGCCATCTTTCCGGTGCACTTCTGCGGTGCCACGGAGGCCGTCACAATTGTACTGCACGTTCTTTTGCTGCAGCATTCCGGTACTGAACAGGTCATTGATGATGCCCTGGTGCTTACGGATGAAATTGACCGCAGGATCGTCAGACTCCTCCTCGTCCGTAAGGACCATGGGTGGGGGAGGAGGGGCAATAGTAGTAGCAGTCGTGCTAGCTGATTCACTGGTTGGCCCACAGGCGGTGAGGAGGAGCAACAGGAAGGTGGAGAGGATGAAGCGCATTGGTCGGTTCTTTTTTGCAGGTGCAAAGATGATATTTTGCGGCTTACTGTCTGCGTTTTGCATATAAACATGTTTATATGCAAAACGTGTACCTACATCAAAAAGCTACCTTGACGCACACCCTAGTGGGCTAGACAGTAAATATCGTGCCATGTAGCGACGGTATTTCGTGTGCTGGCCCGCTAGCAGAGCAAGAGGGCGACGGCGCGCAGGATGCAAGGAAAGGTTTTTGAAAGAGCAAAGCCGAGGATTTGTACCTTGCCGCTCTAAGACGCAAACTATGCCCACCAACCGCCGATACTTCCTCCGGACTACTTCTTTGACTACGCTGGGCCTTGCCTTGGGGACCAAAGTTGTCTTCGCCGAAAACCTACCCACAGGTATAGACCTGATCGGCCTACCGGGTAAAGACCCGGGCCTGACGGTGCTCAACGACCGACCGATAAACGCCGAAGCCCCACCGCACCTGCTAGATGATGCACTGACGCCGAACGATCGGTTTTTTGTCCGCAATAACGGGCTGCCCCCCGAAAACGCTAGCCCTGCGACCTGGACGTTGACCATTAGCGGCGAAGCCGTTCGCCGGGAGAAAACCTACACCTTGAAGGAGTTGAAAACAAAGTTTTCCGTCAGAACTTACGATCTTACCCTGGAATGTGGAGGGAACGGCCGCTCAGAGTTTAACCCGCCGGCAAAGGGCAATCAATGGAGCACGGGGGCGGTTGGCTGCGCGCGCTGGACCGGCGTTCGCCTCAAAGACGTCCTTAACGACGTTGGCATTACCGGGGATGCTGTTTACATCGGTTATTATGGCAAAGACAGTCACCTTTCCGGAAATCCGGACAAGGTCGTCATCTCCCGTGGTGTCCCGATTCGAAAGGCCCTCGAAGATGAAAGCCTCATCGCCTGGGAAATGAACGGAGCGCCGTTGCCACTACTGAATGGCTACCCGCTGCGGCTGGTCTTTGGTGGCTTTCCTGCATCCTGCTCGGGCAAATGGCTGGAGAAGATCGTTGTGCGCGACCAGGTGCACGATGGCCCCAAAATGACCGGGCAGTCTTACCGGGTTCCTTGCAAGCCCGTTCCTCCAGGAACGGTGGTTCCGGACGATGAAATGTGTATCATTGAAGAGATGCCGGTGAAGTCGTTGATCACATTCCCGAAAACGGGAGCGACTATCCCCAACGGAAAGAAGCTTCCCTTGCGTGGTAAAGCCTGGACATCAGCCAGCGCGATAACGAAAATGGAATACTCCATCGACTTCGGTTCTACCTGGAAACCCTGTACGCTTCAGCCCGCTGCCAACCGCTACGCCTGGCAGTCTTTCTCCGCTAGTGTG
>CAYPIM010000046.1:3637-14773 GCA_964410795.1 uncultured Lewinella sp.
CTGCCGGCTGGACGCAGATGATCCGTTGGATGCAAGCCACCCAGGGCCTGCACGATCTGGGAGAGAATGAAGACGCAATTGTTAAATATTTGGCGGCACATTATGCCCCGCAGGAGGTTGGCCGTCGGGCGGCGTTGGACATGGAAGCCATCGAATGGTACCTACTGGAATTGGAGTGAACTTACCAAGACTATGCACAATTTTAAGACTTTAAATGCTGATGGGGATTGTTGCTATAACAAATGAATTCCCTACCTTGCTGCCCTAATCAACGGTTAATCATGATGTTAACCAAACTCAGGTATTACATACACTCTTAATCAACTAAGTATTCTATGCTAAGACTTTTACTTTCCTGCCTCCTGGCGGCAGTATCACTTTGTGTACTCCACGCCCAGCCTGCCAACGACAATTGTGCCGATATGGTAACTATCGCAATTGACGAAATGGTTACCTTCACTACTGTAGACGCTACAACTGACGGCCCTAGTGGTCCTAATCACTCCACTAGTTTTGGTGATCCTAATGATTCGATTCCAGCCGACGTATGGTTTTTCTACATTGCAGAAGAAACCGGTGTTGTAGAGTGGAGTAACTGTAGCACCGCAGACTACGATAGCCGTATGGCCATTTACCGGACCGATGACGCGTGCGATGCTTCTGACGATAACCTCTTGGCTTCTAACGATGATGCTGCCGGCTGTGACGATAACACCGGAGCCGTAATTTTCCCCGTGGTTGCAGGTAGCGGCTATGTTCTCCGGATGGGAGGCTTCGCTAACGACACCATTCCGATTACAACCGGCTCGGGTACCGTAGAACTTACGGTAGTGAACGGCCCGGCGAATGACTTCTGTGCTAATGCCATCGAAATTCAGCTGGGAGAAGATCAAGAGTTTTCCACCGTCGACGCCATCACCGACGGGCCGGAACACGACAATAACCCGTGCTTCCAGTTTAATGTCAATACGGCTACTTTCGATATTTGGTACACCTTTACGTCTCCCATCACCGGTGCAGTAGAATGGACCACCTGTGGAACGGCTACGTTTGATACACGTTTAGCTGTATACAACCCTGGTTCCGCCTGCCCTCCGGCTTCCGATGATCTTTTCACTTGTAATGATGATGGTGGTGGCTGTTCCGGCTTCACTTCCCAACTCATTTTTAACGTTGTTGCTGGAGAAACTTACCTCCTGCGTTTGGGAAGCCACGCTGAAGAGTCTGGAACCGGATCATTCGATCTCGTCTCTACCACACCAATTGATCCACCGGTGAACGATGACTGCGGTGATGCTATTCCCGTTTCCATCGTTTCCTTTGAAACGGCTGAAACTTTTGACTCCATCACTACGGGGACTACCCTGGGAGGTACTTTCATTAACGAAGGCTACCAGTTTTCTAACTGTTTAACCAATCAGAACGGTGGTGAATTCTCCGACGTATGGTACAGCTTTGAAACCCTTGGTAACGAGGAAATCGGAATTCAGTTTGGCGTTGACGGAGACAATGATAATGCTGCGGAGATATTCTACATTGACCTGTTTGACAACTGCATGGAACGGGTGGATACCTCTGGCTTCCCCGTCAACTGTACTTTCACGGATGCTGATAACCTTGATGTAGAGACCTTCTTCGGTGGCTTCCCACTCGGCCAAAACGAGATCTACTACATTCGCGTTACTACCCGTTTAACTTCCGATGCTCCTGGTTCCTTCTTCTTGCAGCTCATTGGTGATATCGTCACGGATGTAGAAGAGCAAGACTTCGCTTCCGAACTTAGCTTGTTCCCTAACCCGACGGCTGATGAAGCCACAGTACGCTTCTCTCTCGATGAAGCTACCCACGTGGAGGCTAAGGTATTTGATATGCTGGGCCGGCCCGTTCGAAATATGGACCTGGGCACCCTCTCTGGTGGAAACCAGCAATTCAGCATTGAGACAGCAGGGCTCCCTTCCGGAGTCTATTCTCTTCAACTCAGCAACGGCCGCGGCCAGCAAAACCTTAAGTTTGTTAAAGACTAAGGCGCACGCTGATAATGCAGTCTAAAAATTGTTGAACAGCCCCGTTACTCACCTGAGTGGCGGGGCTGTTTCTTTTTACTTTGTTCTTGTTCAAAAAGTTTAAACCAGCTCAAAGTGTACTTTTGCAGCCACAACCCACCAGACTACAAAACCTCCCCCCCTCGCCCGTGACCGCTCAGCGCCCCTTTCTCTTAAATGGCCCCCTGCCGAAAGTAATGTGGACCCTGGCCCTTCCGGCAATTGCGGCCATGCTTCTTTACGGCCTCAATGCTTTCATGGATACCGTTTTTGTAGGCCAGCTGATGAATGAAGCAGCCCTTGCTGGTATCGCTTTGGCGTACCCCTTGGTAGGGCTTACCATGGGCTTGGCGAACTTGGCGGGTACCGGCGCTGCGAATTTGCTCAGCATCGCTATTGGGGAAGAAGACGAGGACACCCAGGCCAATATTTTGCCTAACGCGAACCTCATCGTTTTGATAACGAGCATGCTGTTCGCTATACCAAGCTACTTCTTCGCACCGGAAATGGTGACCCTGATGGGCGGAGATGGAGAGGTGCTCAACTACGGCGTTACTTACTTCCGCGCAACCCTTTGGGCTGCACCGCTATGGACCTACGGCCTCTCCCTGAACTTTATTATTCGGGGAGAAGGACGGATGAACGTCGCGGCCCGGATGATGGCGTACGGCCTCGGACTGAACCTGATCCTAACACCGATCTTCATTAAGTACCTGGGCATGGGCATTGCCGGAGCAGCCTGGGCCTCTAACGCAGGAATGCTCCTCTACTGCATTGCTGAGATAAGGTATTTCAGATCGGGAAAAGCATCTTTTCGGAGCGATGTGACCTCGCTTTCCTACCACCCCAAGGTGTTCAAGCGTATTCTTCAGCTTGGGTTCCCCGGCTTCATTTTGGGAATGATGGGACTGATTCAGGCGATGGTTGTCTTCAACGCCATCGTTGGGGTTAGTCCGGATGGCGAGCGAGACCTTGCCTTCTTCGCTGCTGCCAATCGTATTATGCTGCTCCTGATGACCCCTCTTTTTGGCTTGATGCGCGCACTTCAGCCAATTGCTGGTGTCAACTTCGGCGCGGGGCAAATGGAACGGGCAAAAGCGGCGTACTGGCTGTTTGTCCGTACTGGCTTCTTTCTTGTTTTCCCCTTCTGGATCTTTATGAATGCCTTTCCGGAGTTGAGCCTGCGCCTGGTGTTGCCTGACTTTGTCTTCACCGATCAGGACATTGTCTTTTTTCACCTCTACATGTTCATTCTACCCATCTTGCCGCTGGTCTTCAATGCATTAACCTGGCTACCAGCCATTAATCGCCCGAAGTACGCCAGTTACGTTGGCATTGCCCGCCAACTGGTTTTCTTTGTGCCGGTAATGTTGATTTTACCGCGCTATTTTGGACTCAGCGGGGTATACTACGGCGCTACGGGCATTGATATCGTCGTTACCATCTGGCTGGTTTATTTGGTGCGGCGAGCAATGCGGAATATGGGCGCGGAAGCCTCTTCGGAGAAGTGATTTTTTGGCGCGGCCGCAGGTGCAATGAAAGGTTTTCTATGGCATAATCCCGGAGGGATGTTTAGCATTACGAGGGGTGGAGGCCGAGGCCGTAACCCCTCGAACTCGCCCAGAGGCTATAGAGACGGCTACCATAGAACACCCTACCTTGCACCCATGCAAAAAGCAAGACTCCTCACGGTAACCCACAACGGTAAAAAACTAAGCTTCCCCGCCAAGGCCCTGGGGGGCAGCCCGAAGGAGCCCAAGCTCAAACCTGCCGACGAACTCCTGCTCAACTGGGCGACGGAGCAAAGCCCCAATCTTGCATCCGAAAGTATAACGATCTACCACGACCGGGAAGGCATTCTTTGCACCTGCGTGCCCGCCACAAAGAAAGTCTTCGTCAGCAACAATTACCTGCACCGCCAACGAATGCTTGCCGCCTGTGAACGAAATGGCACCGTTGGAATACTGGAGGTTGGTGATGTGCTCGATCCCGCCCCTGCTGGCACGAAGATCAACTTATTGCATGTGCCCAAATCCATAGAGCTCTTCGAACTATACCTGCAGCACATCGCGAAAACTTCGACGCTCCAAACCAAGCTTGCCTGCGCTTTCCAAACACGCTATTTTTCGCCCAGGATGCTGGACGTTGCCGCTAAATATGCTGCTTCAGTAACGCAAAGCCGTGCCTATAAAAAGGCTCGCTTGTTGATGCTTGATGATTTTTTTAAAATTACTCCTCCGGAATTTCCTTTGATTGAATCTGACTTCGAAGGCGTTACCTACTTACAATACCCTGGTGTTTTCTCTGCCAATCACATTGATTATGCCACCCAGTTTTTGCTCAGTGAGTGGGCCACGAACGATGCCCTGGCGGAACTTCCAGTACCTGGCCACATCCTTGATCCTGGCTGTGGCAACGGCATCATCGGCGATTACCTGTTGGGGCGTTACCCAGACGCACAACTTACCGCTTATGACATATCCCGCGTAGCAACGGCTTCTACGAAAATGAACCTTGCCGCCCACGGATACAAGGAGCGGGCTACCGTGCTGGAAGTGGGGGCATTGACCGAAATTAAGAACCCTGTTTGCTTCGACCTCATCGTCACCAATCCTCCGTTTCATGATGAGTTTCAGACGGATATCAGCGCAAGTACGGATTTATTCCTGGCGGCATCAGACAGGCTCAATTCTGGTGGAAACCTGGTCGTAGTGGCCAACCGCCACCTCAATTATGCCACACACCTGCGCCGTTATTTTGATGAAGTTTTGGTGGTTGCTGAGAACGAGAAGTTTATCATTTATCGAAGTTGTTGAGTAGTGTAATCAGTTAAATAATTAAATTTTACCCTTGCACACCATAATGGGATTTCCTTGCATTTATGTTGTAGCGGTGAAATTCACTGCTAACTGCTTTCCGGATCCAGCCTTAAATACCTACACCCACCTATGCGCACCTTACACCTGGCCGCCCTGGCTATTTCTTTGCTCTTTTTCGCCTGTGGCGAAAAAGGTGCTACTGCATTTGATGCTGCTGGTCAGGAATGGGAGTTCTCGTTGAGCAATCCTCCACCAATCATGAAAAACTTGTCTGTACCTGAGGGTACACCTATTGCTGCCCGCTTGCGCAGAGAAGTTTTTCAGCCCGGAGATGTAATACGGGTGGAGGGAGATTCTATTTTGGTAGAAAGTGATTATAGAACACGATTTACCCAGTTCTCCAGAAAATATCCTTTGCTCACGGCTAATGAAATACCGGATACGCTGGTTGGTTTCAGGCTGAGTGAGGGTATCGGCACGACAGTCAATGCGGCACTGTATAAAGGAGATAGTTTGATGGGAGAGTGGCTGTTCGAAGAAAAGAAGGAGCGGTTCAAAGAGATTGCCTACGGAGAGTTGACGGGCCAAACCTTCCGGTGCGCTTTCCCGGAGGGCGATACGATGCAGGTATATTTTGGCACATCTACCTTTACTTTTGGACGTAATGAGCCTAAGGAATATGAGTATTACGTAGATGAACTGCCTGGCTTCCGGAAAGAGCGGTCTTATGTGGAAAAGGGCCGCGGCCGTTATTGGGGCGATCGAATGACTGCGATGCGGGATAAGAATATCTATTTCTTTTTTGGCAAAGGAGGCTTTAGTTCAAAGCGCTACTCGTTCGGAAAGAACGAAGAGGGAATAGTTGTTGCATCCTATTTTGAAATCAGTAACGAACGCTACGAGCGGGTTGAATTGCCCTTGATTTTGCTGCCGCCTATTCGGGAAAACGCTACGGAAACAGACTTTGCTGACCGGATAAATTCCGGCTTCGTGATCGCAGATGACACCTACCCGTCAGTAGATTCTGCAAACGTTTCCTACCTCTACCAAAGGGATTATAAGGGAATTGAATACGACGAACTATCCGAGCTAGAGTTTTCTGCGGAAGCAGGAGGCGAATTCCTCGTGGTGGTCCGTGATCGGCTAATTTGGAATCGGAAGTGGCGGCTTTCACCCGATGGCCGTTATTTGATTGTGCTAAGGAAAAACGGCGACGAATACGGGCATTATCCGATCCTTGCTTACACGAATGAATACATTGACCTGCGAATGCCCTTCACGGTTAAAACCAGGGAGCCGCGCGGTGTTGAGCTGGAGTCTTACGCCGGTATTGACGTATACATTCGCCTCGCTAGGCGTTCGGATGCAACTTCTCGCTAAAGATTTTTCGTTAGGGCGGGGGAGGTTTCATAAAAGGTATTACCTTCGCGCCCCACGCGGGCCCGTAGCTCAGGGGATAGAGCACCTGACTTCTAATCTGGCGGTCGCAGGTTCGAATCCTGCCGGGCTCACTAACTACTCCGATCAATTCTTTTGATCGGAGTTTTTTTATGCGCAGTCGCAGGATGCAGGGGAAAGTTTTCGAGATGGTCTTCTTCAAAAAAAGAATTTAGAAGGGCGGGAAACTGCAATCGGTTGTATGTATACCTGCATCAGATTTTGGCTTTTGGGTGGAGTAAAAATGTGTAGTTTGGTCGCGCTAAACCACCATTCTATGCGCTATTTACTGTTCTTAATGCTGCCATTCCTTGCTGCCCTCGATGGCTGCGGAGGAGAGAAAACCACCGCTGAGACCACTCAGGCCGAGCAAAAAGGCAATGCTTCGGCGAAAACAGGGAAACCATCTGATGCTGCTGCTTACCGGGATGAAGGCTTGTCGGTCACCAAACGGATCGAAGACCTTATTGCCCGAATGACCGTAGAGGAAAAAGTTGCCCAAGTTACCGCCGTCTGGAACGATAAACGGCGGATGGACAACGATGATTTTAGCTTCAATGCTGACAGTGCACGCTTGTTAATGCCCCACGGAATTGGCCACATTACCCGCCCCAGCGAAACCAACGGTGGAGCTGATCCTGGACGGACTGGCGTAGAAACGGTGAAATACATCAACGATATTCAGAAATGGCTCGTGGAAGAAACCCGCCTTGGCATCCCCGCTTTGACTCATGAAGAAAGCCTTCATGGCCTTGCCGCCAAAAATGCAACCAGCTGGGGGCAACCAATCTCCGTTGCTGCTACTTTTAATCGGAGTCTTACCCGCGAGCTATATGCGATGGCCGCCCGCCAAGCCGCCAGCCGTGGTGCGCACGTAGTGCTCACGCCCGTGGTGGATGTTGCCCGCGACCCCCGTTGGGGTAGGGTGGAAGAGACACTGGGAGAAGACCCTTATCTCGCAGGCCAGATTGGCCTGCAAGCCGTACTTGGTTTCCAGGGGGACGATGATAAATGGGACGAAGGCGAAGTCTTTGCAACCCTCAAACACATGGCCGGTCACGGCGAACCCGAAGGAGGCAATAACATTGCACCCGCCAACATCTCTGAACGGACACTCCGGGAAGTCTTTCTTCAACCCTTCCGCTACATTACGGCGAATACCGAAGTGCGCAACATCATGGCCAGTTATAATGAAGTCAACGGTATTCCCAGCCACGCTAATACCTGGATGCTGACCGACTTACTGCGCGATGAGTGGGGGTATAAAGGTGCTGTGGTCTCCGATTACTACGGCGTGCGAGAACTAACCGATCGCCATGCCGTAGCGCCAGACTGGAAAGCCGCTGCCGTAGCCGCTATCTCCGCTGGCGTAGACATTGAGCTGCCTGATCGCGAAGCTTACCCGTCCCTTGTAGAATCCGTCAAAGACAGGACCCTCAAGGAGGGTATTCTTGATCAGGCTGTAGGTAGAATTCTGCGCCAAAAATTCGATAGGGGGCTCTTTGAAAACCCTTACCACGAGCCAGAAAAAGCCATAGAGAATACTACGAAAGATGATAACCTCGTCCGCAAGGCCGGTGCTGAGGGAATGATCTTACTCAAGAATGATGGCGTTGTCCCCTTCGCTGATGAGCTTAAATCCATAGCTGTCATTGGCCCCAATGCAGATAAGGTCCTCCTTGGAGGTTATAGTAATCAACCTGATCACTTCATTACCGTGAAACAAGGCCTTGAAGCGCACTTTGCCAGTGGCAAAACCAACGTGATCTACTCCGAAGGCGTTCGGGTAACGGAGCCGGGAAGTTGGTACAAAGATCCGGTAGTTGCCGTCGGGGAAGACGAAGACCGGCTGCGCATAAAGGTGGCCGTTCGGGCTGCACGCGGTGCCGACGTTATTGTGCTGGCCCTAGGCGGTAACGAACTCACCAGCCGTGAAGCGTGGGCCGAAGGACATATGGGAGATCGCCCAAGCCTGGAAATGGTAGGTCTCCAAAACGAACTGGTAGATGAGTTGGCCAAGCTAAATAAGCCAATCGTTAGCCTGGTTTTCGGTGGCCGGCCTCTCAATATCAGTAATGTCGTAGAAAAATCCGCTGCGGTCTTTCAATGCTTCTATCTCGGTCAGGAAACTGGGCACAGCGTTGCCGACGTACTTTCCGGACAAGCTTACCCCGGAGGCAAACTCCCAATCAGCATCCCTCGTTCTGCTGGTCACATCCCTGCCTACTACAACTATAAGCCGACGGCTCGCCGGGGCTATCTTTTTGATGAGGTAAACGCCGCCTGGGCTTTTGGTTACGGCCAGAGCTACACCACCTTTGAGGTGTCCGCACCGACACTCTCGGTTGCTGAAATAGGTGCTCAGGAAATGGGGAAGGTCTCCGTCACCATCACGAATACTGGGGACCGGACAGGCTCCGAAGTAGTACAGCTTTACGTCCGGGATCGCTTCAGTACCATGACCCGTCCGGTGAAAGAGCTTAAGGGCTTTGAAAAAGTCGTGCTAAGGCCAGGAGAAAGTAAAACTGTTTCCTTCGATTTAGGCCGGGAACAATTGGAATACCTTGGCCCAGAAATGAAGTGGATGGTTGAGCCCGGAGACTTTGATATTATGGTAGGAACCAGCTCGCGAACAGAAGATTTAAAAATGGTGACGCTGCGCGTAAGGTAGGCGTGTATACTGGGCTCGGCCACTCCAGGTGATTTTTGCCGGATGCTTTTTGCGTCCCACTTCGTTGGAAAGCCTCGCCAACACAATGGTGTTGCCTACGTTTTCCGCCTCGTGAGTCACAAAAATTACCTCGGCAAAATTTCACCTTTAGTGACCGAGTCCAGTATACCTTAAAAAAGCTCCCGGTCAACAGCAAGACGCCGGGCCGGGAGACAAAACAAAAAACAGCAGAACACGGTCTTGGCGGCGGGTTGGAATCCTTTAAACCGCTGGACCTGATCTTGATAAGTCAAAGTACAGTGAGCACAAAAGCGTCAGGTCAAGAAACACGTTTTATTTAATCTCCGTCCCTTAGTTAAAGGGAAGTAATTAGGGAGTGAAATTTGCGTGAATCTTCCAAACAGGCCCGAAAAAAACGGTGGCCAATCCGAAGATTCAGCTACCGTTTTGATCGGTTGTAGCCTGAAAAGACTACCTGCACTTGTGTTTCAGCAGCCTCTACAGTTCGGAGATCCGACGGACTACTTCGTAGAGTTTGGTGCTCATTTCTACTTCTTCTACCCAAGGATCGTGCTCGAGGTAGTTAGCAGAGATAAGCTTAAGACCGGTGATACGGCCCTTGGAGTCAGGAACTTTCTGGACGTACTTGATCCAGATGCTGCCTTTTGAGCGTACGGCGTAGATGCGGTTTTCGCGAATCTCACGGATGCCGTCAATTTCTTTGCAGATTACAACGTCACCATTATTAATGACGGGCTCCATAGAGTTACCAGTGATGGGGAAGGCAACGTAGCCCGAGCCCATGATGCCAGGTAGGCGGAAGAAATCGGTATCCTCCTGAACGAAGCTATCGGTGTCAATACTGGCACCGGCAAAAGCTTCTTTAGACGTAAACATGATGTTCAGCGGTACGTCAGTACCCGTAACAACGGGTGGCTCGGGAAGCTCCATGCCAAAGGGAGTGCCTTCACCTTCAAGCAGATAGCCGAGGTTTACGTTGTATTCGTGGCAGACGCGGCGAGCCTGTTCGTAGTTGATGCAACGCTTGTCGTCATCATTTAGAAAAGCCCGGACAATGTGGCCGTAGGAACGGTTGTTGAGAATCCGCTTGGCAAAATCACCAAGACCACGACCGTTACGATCGTTCTTGATGATTTCTCCCCGTTCCTCGAGGATGCGGAAAACCTCTTTGAAGCGATCGTTTAGTTCGCGTCGATCTTCAGTAATCATGGTGATGTATTTTTGGTATCAACAGCAAATTAAAACATTTTAGGTAGGTTGTGCAACTTTTCCTTTTAAAATATTTAAATTTTATGTTTTTTTCTTACATCCACAGTCAGAATGATGGTAAAAAACAAATAGTTGGGCGACTTTTGGTTGTCGGTTGTCGGTTGTGCGTTATCAGTTGTCGGTCTCTAGACAACCGATAACCGACAACGGACAACCGACAACTGATCTACTCGCCTAATAACAAGCTTGCGGAATACCCCGCTACATATTTGAGGCTTGTTTCCGTTGTGTTTTCACGTTTAAAGAGGAGGTTGTTTTTAATGCCCTGGACAACTTTTGTTGGTTTTGCGGCGATGGCCGCAGCAATTTCGGTGACACCGCTCAAGAGAGCAGTACGGTCCGCGAAATTGCGGTTGACCAATCCGGTGGCGAGGGCTTCGGGGCCGTACATTTTACGCCCCGTGTAGGCCAATTCCGCAACCAGCCCGGGCTGGAGGATATGTGGTAGCCGCTGGAGTGTACCGATATCCGCGACGATGCCGAAGTCAATTTCCTTAACGGTGAAGTAAGCGTCCTCTGTACAGTAGCGGATATCACAGGCGGTAACGATGTCTACACCACCTCCGATACAACCGCCGTGTATGGCAGCGAGTACTGGTTTGCGGCAACGCTCAATGGCCGTTATGGTGGCCTGGATACCTTCAATGAAAGCAATGAGCTGAGTCTTTGTTTCCTCCGGGGTAGGGGCGAGGCGACTCTGCAAGCTGCCCAGTACGGCCAGGTCCATGCCGGCGCAGAAGTGCTTGCCTTCGCCAGCGAGGATGACGACATGAACATCGTCGTTGGCGTCGGCAGCTTCAAAAGCAACCTTCATCGCTTCCCAGTCCGCTTCGTTAAGGGAATTGGCGCGGTCTGGGTTGGCAAAAGTTAAAGTGGC
>CAYPIM010000046.1:14873-33777 GCA_964410795.1 uncultured Lewinella sp.
AGTCCGCTTCGTTAAGGGAATTGGCGCGGTCTGGGTTGGCAAAAGTTAAAGTGGCGACGTGATTGGCTATAGTGGTTTTCATGAGGGTAAGTTACTTCGATGACGTGAAATTCCAGCATGGGTTAAGACGATACTATCTTTCCTTTGCTCCTTGAAACCTTCTCCCTGCACCTGCGGCCGCGCCTGAAACGCTATGGCGTTACGATTACTTTACCCGTAACAAGACGGTTGGAAGCCGTGTAAAGACGATAGAAGTATGGGCCAGGTACCAGGTTGTATTCCATCACGTCAATGGTGAAACGTTGCTCATTGGAATTGGTGGAAACGATCTTCTTTCCGGTAGGGCCAAACAGGTCAATTCGGACGGTACGCTCTCCAGCCGGGAGGTGAAAGTTTAGTTTGTTCTGGACTGGGTTAGGGAATACATCGAGCTGAATGGCCGAAGCGGGTTCAGGGGTAAGCGCGGTACTAAATTCACGGGGGCACCCTTCTTCGTATATGGTTTTAATGGCTGCGGCCCGGTTGAGTATTGCTTCACGATTGGGGCAATTGCCGTCAGCATAGTCTACGTTGAACAGGGTAGTGACGGCAAGTGTGAAGGTTGTATTTGCACCGGGGGCGAGGGTGTACGGACCTTTACTGTAAACGCTACGAATATCTCCGGCGGGAACTTCGGCGTTGCAGGAACGCCAGGAAGTACCGTTGATGTCTCCACCATCGAATGCGAACTTGGTTACGGCCCCGGACGATGTGTAACCGTCACCTCCCCGTCTGATGGGGCTTCCGTCGCGCCAGAAACCTTTTAGGGTGTTGTAGACCTCCTGTGCGGACAGCGGGTCCGTTGTCCCGGGATTGGGAGCACCGACGGAAACGTTGTAAAGGGTGTTGTACTGCTGGATACCCGAATTGTCTTCTCCGTTTATTAGCGGAACCCGGGTGCCGAGCACCTGGAATACGTTTACCGGGGAGCTCTCGCCGTAACTGGCTTCTCCAGTGGGGCAGTCCCCTTCAGAAGCCTGGTCGTTGTAAACATAAAAGAGGCTGTTTTCCGGAGAGCTATCGGCGCGGTCGTTGCCGGAGCAACCGAGGTCGGAATCAACGAAGTGACCGAAGTAAAAGTCATTAAGGTTTTCTTCGCCATAGTATTTGACTTTGTAATCGTAGAAGGTTGTACGCTGCAGGTCCGCATCGTCCGTATTGGTAGCGTAGGCCATCACCTCGATTTGAAAGGGAGCTTCACCTGGGTTGGCCGCCAGTGAAGCACTTCCGGTATTGAAGACTACCCAGATGGCTTCGTCGCCACAAAAAAGTGGGTAGTCGCCGTTGGTTGGGTCGTAAATAGCATCAAGGTTTTCATCCCAGAAAGGGGCCAGTCCGTCAGGCGCGGTGTGGAGAGGGAAACCATTCGCTTCTTCAAAAAGGGGGTTTCCCATTCCCGGCCAGCTGCGTAGAGAGGCGGGAATTTGGTCGATCGAGAGTGGCAGTGTTCCATCCGTCAGGGCGTCTTGGTAAGCGGCACGCATCGTGCGGACATCTTCGATGTTCACGGAGAAGAATCGGTCCCAACGGGTACAATTTTCGGGGGTGGTTTCCCCATCGATGAGTGGTCCGGCGAGGTAGGATGTATTGCCCTGGCCGGTGCTGTAGCCATTTGCCCGGACGAACAGGTCTCCGGTTTGGTCTACGCCTCCCATCCATAGTGCTCCGGTAAAAATGGCATTTACGGGGTTTACGCTGGGGGAGTTTTCGTCGGCGGTAACGGTATAATTTCCGGTCCATAGGCTCCCGTCGGTGGTTAGGCGGGCACTCACGGCATTTGCCTCAAGATTGGTTATCGCTACGGGGTTATTACACTGGGCGCGGACGCTGGTACAGGGTACGCTCATTAAGAGCAGGGTGAAAAGGAAGAATAGAGAAAGTTGAATTGATTTCATTAATGGGGTATTTAGTGCGGAGGTCAAGAAAAATACTGCCAACACTACGGTTTAGATGCTCAATAGCTATTGAATTGCAGTGGTTTGTCGTCTGAACCAAGTACAGACTGTAACTGGGAGCTGGCAAAGGTGTTCATGAGCGATGCCCAATTTTTTTTACGTCATCCCTTAAGTCTGCTGATTTTCAGGAGAAGTGAAATTTTTGCTTCTTGATCCTTCCCTTTGCACCTGCGGCTGCGCCCTAAATAGTCTGGTAGTCTTGTAGGCGGGAAGCCTTGTAGTACATTTCATCACACTACAAGGCTATCAGACTACAAGACTATTTGACTATTTGATTACCTTAAGCCCTTTAAAGTAAGATCATGTATAACAAAACCACACTCGAAGCTTTCTACGCCCGCGAAAAGAAGCACCCCAAACTGCCGTTTCTGAACCAGCCTTTTGGCGATAAATGGGAAACCTACACCTGGGGAGAAGCCGGACAAATGGCCCGCCGGGTAGCTGCGTACCTGGGCAGCCTGGATTTGAAGCCGGGCAGCCACATCGGCCTCGTTAGTAAGAACTGCCGGGAGTGGATCATCGCCGACCTGGCCATCATGATGGCGGGCCACGTCAGTGTTCCTTTCTTCGCTACCCTGACCGGAGACCAGATCGCAGAGGTACTCAAATTGGGCGATGTAGACCTGCTCATCGCCGGGAAAATGGAAGTGTGGGACGATATGCGCAAAGGCGTACCCGAAGATATGCCCATGATTCGTTTTCCGCACTACGAAGGTAATTCGGACATCATGCGTGGCAAAGCCTGGCGGGACATCATGGCTGAGTACGAACCCATCAAGGACAGCCCCGTGCCCGACCGCGACGGCCTGTGGACGATCATCTTTACCTCCGGAACCACCGGAACGCCCAAAGGCGTGATGCTAACCAATAAGGCCCTGATTGACCTGGTCTCCAGCCTTTGGGAGAAAAACCCCCTGAAGACAGACTATAAAGGCGGTAACCGCTACTTCAGCTTCCTGCCCCTGAACCACGTTGCCGAACGGGGCGTGATTGAAACGATGTGCCTGACCCACGGCGGGCAAATTTTCTTTACCGAAAGCATTAGCCGCTTCGCAGCCAATTTGCAGGATGCCCGCCCAACCTTCTTCTTTGCTGTCCCACGGATATGGACCAAATTGCGCCTCGGCGTACTCGGCAAAATGCCCGCCGAAAAACTGGACAAACTGCTGAAAATCCCGTTTGTCTCCATGCTGGTGAAACGCAAGATTCGCTCCGGCCTGGGCTTGGATAAGAGCCGCTGTAACGTCTCCGGGGCTGCCCCGATTCCGACCGAAACAAAGGAATGGTTCGGACGCCTCGGTATCCCAATTTCCGAAGCTTACGGCATGACGGAAAACGGCGCAACCAGCCACATGATTTCGGCGGGCGAAAACAAGCCTGGCTCCGTAGGTCGCCCACAACCCGGCACGGAACATCGGATTGATCCGGAAACGCAGGAGGTGCTTACCCGCTCTCCGTACACCATGCTAGGTTACTATAAAAGCCCCGAAAAGACGGCAGAAACCATCGACTCCGACGGTTGGCTACACACCGGTGATCAGGGCGAAATCGATGCCGATGATTACCTCTACCTCACCGGCCGGGTGAAGGACACCTTTAAGACGGCGAAGGCCAAATTTATCGTCCCGACCGAAATTGAAGACAAGTTCGTTGGCAACGACGACATCGAGCAGATGTGCCTGCTCGGCCTCGGTATGCCGCAACCCATCTTACTGGTTTCGTTGAGCGAGATCGGGGAGGCGCGGGCGCAGGATGCAGTGCAAGAAGGTTTACAGGGCCAGCTTACGTTCATAAACACTAAGCTGGCGAGCTATAAGAAGGTCGCTTCCGTAGTGATCGTCAAAGAACAGTTCTCTGTGGAGAACAATATGTTAACCCCGACGCTGAAGATCAAGCGCTCGAAGGTCCACAATCATTATAAGGACCGGTTGCTGGCCTGGATTGAATCCGGGGTGCAGGTGATTGAGGAGTAGTTGGTTGCCCAGCCCTTTAGGCCGTGAGGGGTACTCAGCCTTCAGGTTGAAGTATTGACGATCTTACGGGTTTATTTGCCCTCAGGTAACCGATGATAGCCGGATTTATTTTTACCTCCCAGAGGTTCTATCAGGAGTTCATTCTTAGTCGAAAATGTAAGGTATTCTCCGTCTTTGGAATTCCTGTAGGTGTTGGGGTTTCGCGGATCTCGTATGTACATTCGGGCTTCACCAACCCCTTGGCCTCCATTTCTTGAAATCAGTTCCGATTTTAATCCATTGACCACATGGGTGATTCGCAGGAATCCTTGTGAACCGTTTCTTTGCCAGGTGCCGGCAGAATCGTGAACCCGATTGAATTTCTTGACCTGATCACTACCCTTGGGCTTTAGTTCAAAGGAGTCATCACTTAGGAATTTATAGATGTCACCCGATAGGTTAAATTGGTTCGGGATGGTGGGATCCGAAGAAAATGCATACGGCTTCATGGCGGTGCTGCTTCCTGGAGTTTGAATTTCCCTGAACTGCAGGGAGTTCCCGGTCATATTGATTTCAACGAGGTTCTTCTGGTATTCTTCCTTCCAAAGTCCTTCCGCCTCAAAATCGGTGATTACGAATACAGCCTTTCCTCCGCTGTAAAACATCTTGTCCAATTTCATTTGGGAAACTGTTTCCTCGAGGTACCAATCGCTCATAAGATTTTCAAATGGCGATCCCTTGACGGCAAAGGAGTACTTGCCCAATTCGTCCTGAATAAGTTCTTGGGTTTTTCTATCCTCTACTCCAAAGTTTAATAGGATTTGCTCAGCCTCGTCCAAAACTCCTTCATCACGATCAGTTATATTTTGGATATCTCCAACTACGCCTGTGGCCGTGCTGGCAAGATCAAATCCGAATAAGGCCATATCAGCTGCCGTAGCTGTCACTTTGGCTACATTGGCCAGGGTGCCTGCGGTTCCTGCTACAGCGGTTGTAGCGGTGGCTGCGGCGGGGGCCGCTGCTCCTACCGATGCTACAGTTGCCACCACCGAAACAACCGCTACGGTGGCCGTGGTGATGACCGACCAAATGGCGTCTGAGTTTTCAAGATAACTATCCACCACCATACGATCTTTTGCTCCGGGTTGCAGGTCTGCATACCAGCACTGCGCGAGTCCATTTCTCCAAGGAACTCCTCCGCAGCCGAACTTATGGATAGCCGGGACAATCTTCTTGCTACTCCCATTGATGAAGACCAGTTCCTTTATGGCAAGAGCCTGTGGGCCTGGAAGGCGTTTGCATTTGTTAAGTATATAGTCCCGGATGGTTTCATTATTGAAATTCCAGAACAAATACGACAACAGAACGTCATCTCGCGGAATGGGTTCCGCCTCAACCAGTCGTAGCTGTTGCTTTTCGTCACCCGGGGTGTCGGCCCAGGTAAAAGCTGGCAGGTTCCAGCGAGTAGAGAGCACTTCGTTGTTAAACACGTTGTATAGCTTGACGAAATCTCCTTCGGAAACCAATCGGAACCGCTGGCGTTTGTCGTTGGCCGTAAAATCCCATTGCCCGAAGTTTTTCTTCGATTCCGGCAAGGCCAAAGTCTGTCCGAAACCGCCCCTGGCAGCCTTATTGAAGATCCAGTATTCGTCGGGGTTGCCGGTGGGGACGAAGAGCCATTTATCGTACCCTTCATCATAGGTGCCCTTTTCAGATCCACCCGCTTCGCCATTTCCCCAGATACATAAGTTCTGATTGGCTGAGGTTCGGAACTGCAACTTGTAGTACACGCCGGATTTAATACTAGCCCGAGATACACAGTTAGGATCTTTTACATCCCATTCCCCCCACATTCCGCCTACGCCTTGGTCGCTGACCCGATCTGGCTTACCCTGGTCTACTCCACTGATAACAATGGAAGTTCTTCGGGCTGCCGCTTCCCAGCCCATGCCAGCGTCTGAAGCCAGGCGAGCGGTGTACTGCACTATACCGGTACCTTTGCAGCCACCTTTTTTGGCGGTCTGCCACTTAGGTACGCAGTTATTGTCTTTAATGTCCCACTCTCCCCACATGCCGCCGCCGGCTCCTTGGTTGCTGGTTCTTTTGGGTGGGCCCTGGTTAACGCCATTGATGACGATGGAAGTGCTTTTGGCAGCGGCCTCCCATCCCATACCAGCATCCGAAGCCAGGCGGGCAGAATATTGCACGATGCCTTTGCCTTTACAATCGTCTTTTTGGGGAGCGCCCCATTTGGCCAGGCAGGTATTGTCTTTAATGTCCCACTCTCCCCACATACCACCGGTAGCACCTTGATTGCTCGTCCTTTGGGGCGTACCCCGATTGACGCCATTGATGACGATGGAAGTGTTTTTGGCGGCGGCTTCCCAGCCCATACCGGCATCAGAAGCCAAGCGGGCGGAGTACTGGGCGATGCCGTTTCCTTTGCAGTTGTCCCGTTTGGCAGCATCCCATTTAGGGGTGCAAGCATTGTCCGGGATCTCCCATTCCCCCCACATGCCGCTAACTCCAAGGTTTTTGACGCGGGCGGGGCGCCCCCGATCGACACCGTTGATCCGGATGGAGGTGCTTTTGGCGGCAGCGTCCCAGCTCATACCGGCCGTGGAAGCGAGTCGAGCGGAGTATTTCGCCCTGCCATTACCAATACAGCCGTCCCTTTTTGGCGCGCCCCATTTCGGCAAGCAGGAAGGATCCTTAATGTCCCATTCTCCCCACATACCACCCAATCCCTGGTTGCTGATCCGATCGGGTGTACCCTGGTTGACGCCGAGAATACGGATAGAAGTGGTCCTTGCAGCCTGTTCCCAGCTCTTGCCCCCGTCGCTGGCCAGTTTAGCAGAGTAGGTGGCAATGCCGCTGCGGATGCAACGGTCTTTTTTCGGCGCGCCCCAGGACTGAGCGGACAAGGAAATACTAAAAAGTACTGCACATAAGAAGCAGAAGGTTTTTAGCGTGAGGTATTGCTCTCCCACTACCCTAAATAGGTAGGGATAATTTGGCAAGGAACGCGTGTTCTTGCTCATCGCTTTATGGTTGAAACTATTAAATGTTGACATGCTGATTCGTTAATTAAAAGTGGTGTTTGAAATATGGTTTTGTAATGAGCTCTAGAGGGGGCTCTTTGGTTTAGTAGGTTTGAAGGGCGGGGCCGCAGGTGCAGTACTCGTTTTTGAGGAGCAGGGGAAGTACAATAGAGATCTTTTACCGCCCTTGCTCTTTTACCCTTGCTTTGCACCTGCGGCCGCGCCCAAAGCGTTCCTTATTTCAATCGATACAGTCGCAAAGTGCTGCTTCGTCACTCCTCATCTCCTGTACCTATTTTTCATCCCGGATGAAAATACTAGCACATTCTTTGCAAGAGATGTTGTTTTCGTTTGTATCGTGCTGATTTTCAGGGTGCTGTGTCTGTCGTTTCTTTTACTTAGACACCAGAGGGATTTGTGTAATTAATGGGGAAAGAGTTGTTCGACTCGGTACTTTGAGCGACCTTACTTCCACTTAATTTATCCTTGTCTTCCCTTTTTTTGTGATTATCCCCTTCCTAGCTACTTAAGTGTGAGAACTCTGCTATCCATTATTTTGCTTTTCCTTACCCTTAACTGCTTTGGGCAGGGAGAGCAGGTGGTGGTGAAGCAGGTACCTTTTTCAGGCGGTGAGCGGGATCAGATTAATTACTTCTTGCAAGATTCTACGGGGCTCATGTGGTTAATTACTTTAGGCAAGTGGTATGTGTCTAACGGAGAAAAGGTCATACCAATGCCATTACCTTTTCTCTCTGATTCCACCGGGTACATTAAGGGGGTATACCAGGGAGACAGGGCAGGGAATTTCTATTTGACTGGAGATTGTTTGCGGATCTATAATCCATACCGCCGTAAAATAATTCGGACCATTGGTGTTGATGAAAGTGTTGCCCCCGAAGGCATAGGCCCCCATTTATACAATATCATTTCTGGACCAGACAGCCTGATTTGGGCAGTCTACAGTGCCGGTTGGCGCGCAGATTTTATAATACTTCAATCCCGGAATGGAGCGCCCTTTAAACAAGTAATCGACAGACGGTTTACCGGGACAAAGTTTACCAGTAATTTAGCCGTACAGGGAGATCAGCTGTTTGTCTTTGGAGATGAAGCGGTTCTACAGTACGATGCATCTGGCCGCTTGGCCCAAACGTATTTGTTGCCAGCACTGGGGCGCTTGGCAGCGCCTCTTGATCGACAATTTGGACCGAATGAGGCCGTGTCCTTCCATCATTATACAAAGCGCCCCGGTACGCAAAAAATAGCTGTCGCTTTTTACTCCCTACAAGTAGATGGGCAACTCTCTTTAGATCGCGTACTTCCCGACTTGCCGGGAGGAGAGCTTTCTTTCCAAGCAAGGGGAAAGGAATATTGGTTAAAGGACGAGCATATGTCTTTACTTCGTTTCACCGAAGATGGGCAGCCGGCCAAAAATTACACCGATTATATCAAGCAGCAACATCCGGCAGTTCCTTATTTTCAGGATAGGGTCATCCAGGTATTCACTGACCGAACGGGAACAATTTGGGCGACATCGGCGGGGAAGAATATTTTCAAATTCTCCAGCACGATCGAACCTTTCGACCGTTATTTAACGGCCAGGGCAGGGCCGTTGGCCCAGGCCCGTGAGGCTTCCGTTATCCGTGGAATGACTGCTGACGACCAACAACTTTACCTTGGTTATGATTACGGCGTGAAGAAATTGTCCTTTGCTACAAAGGAGATCAGTGAAATCCCTATTACTGGAAAAGATAAGCTCAGGGCGATCTACAGCCTGAGCCATTATCAGGACAAGCTGTACCTAAACGCCCTGATCGTCGACCCGGAAACGGGGAATACGACGGAGATACTGCCCAACACGGCGGATCACCACATTACTCATCTGATTGATCGGGAAGGTGGGCAAATGTGGCTAGCTGATGCCGGGAACATCTACAAAAGGGAGGAACCCATCCTACTTTACCATTATGATCTTTCAACGGGCGGCTTAGAAGAAATGGCTGCTTTCAAGACCCCTAAAGGTTATTTAAATCAGGTGAGCCAACTGCATTACAGCTCAATGACCAATACGATCTTTATGGCCACGATTGCCGATGGCCTCTATGAACTCAATCTGGATGGCACCGTCGTACGGCACCTGACCAATAGCGAAGAATACGGCCCCTTCAACAGGATACTTTCCTTATTTGAAGATGATGACCAACAGCTTTGGATTGGCCATTCTGCTGGCTTAAGTCGGCTTGACCTGAAAAGCGGAGAATTTATCAGCAAGCCCTACGTCGCTATTGATGATTTTCAAAGCCGACAGGTTTATTCCTTCCTACGTCAAGACGAAGACTACTGCTGGTTAGGTACTCACCGTGGGCTTTACCGGCTTCAGCTAAAAACAGGCATATTACAGGGCTTCCGGATGTTCCCACTACAGGCCTCTACGGAATACAATCGTTTATCCAACTTTCGAACAGAAGACGGGACGATGTATTTCGGTTCGGTAGAAGGACTCTTTAGTTTTCATCCCGATACTTTAGTACAGCGGGCTCGCCTGGAAGAGGACTTCAAAGTTGAGCTACTCCAGGTGTCCTGGTTCGACGCTAAAGCTGATAGCCTCATTAGCCTGCATCCTGATTTAATTGAGACGAATAAGTTTGAGGTGTATCCACGTCATCGGTCCATCATCTTAGATGTATTTGTACCGGATTATCGGGACGCAGAAAAGAATACTTACACTTGGTGGCTGGAAGGATATGAGGCCAGCTGGTCCAAACCCACTACTACGAATGCCATTCGCTACGATAATCTTCCGCCGGGGAAATACACCCTACACGTAAAAGGAGGCGTAACGGCAGATTATTACGCATCCTCCGTAAAAGAATATATCATCATTGTTCATCAGGTATGGTATAAAACCTGGTGGGCCTGGTGCTTGTATATGGGTGCGTTCCTGGGCTTGGTTGCGGTATTCTATCGGTACAAGACCAAGCAAGCTTTAGAAAAAGCGGAAACCCGTCGCCTAAAGGAGATGGATGTATTCAAGTCAAGGATGTACACCAATATTTCTCATGAATTTCGAACGCCGCTCACGGTGATTATGGGAATGACGGGCAACATTCGTGGACACCAGGAAGAGAAAAACCTGATCTTCAGGAACAGTAAGAATTTGCTTCGGCTGATTAACCAGTTGCTCGACCTTTCCAAACTGGAATCCAATACGCTGAAGTTGGACAAGGTGCAGGGAGACATCGTTAGCTACCTGCGCTACCTAACGGAGTCTTTCTATTCGATGGCCGAAGAAAAAGAGATTCGACTCTCCTTTTATCCAGAGACCAAGGCGTTGACCATGGATTTTGACGAAGTCAAAATTCAGCATATCATTTATAATTTATTGACCAATGCCATCAAATTCACCCAGGAAAGCGGGAAGATCATTCTTCACCTGAAAGCAGTCAAACTAAAAGGAAGCGAATACCTGGAAATCATCGTCGATGATACGGGAATTGGCATATCCTCATCAGATCTACCAAAAATATTTGACCGCTTTTATCAGGGAGACAATTCCTCCACTCGCCAGGAAGAAGGCACGGGGATAGGCTTGGCCTTAACCAAAGATCTCGTCAGAATGATGGGTGGGGAAATAAGCGTAAAGAGTACGCTGGGGGAGGGGACCATCTTCAAGGTGATCTTGCCGGTCATGCTAGGGGCAGATACCCCTAAAGCTGAGCCAGGTGTACACCATTCAGCAAAGGAAACCAGATTGTCGGTAAACAAGCTCACCAAAGAGATTGACGCCATCGGCAAGCCAGTGGATGCTCCGCTGGTACTTGTAATTGATGACAATCGAGACGTTGTCACCTACATAAAAAGCATCCTACAAAGTTCTTACGAAGTCATGATTGCCAGAACGGGACAAGAAGGTATTGATCTTGCGCTGGAAGCAATCCCCGACATCATTGTTTCGGATGTCATGATGCCCGTGAAAAACGGCTATGAAGTGTGTCAGTTTTTGAAAAATGACGAACGCACCAGTCATATCCCCGTTATTCTCCTGACGGCAAAGGTTACATCCGAAGATCGGATTGAAGGCCTTCAGGGCGGAGCGGACGCTTACCTGACCAAACCCTTTAATAAAGAAGAACTACAAATTAGGTTAGCGCAACTGATTGCGATCAGAAAGTCCTTACAAAAACGATACAGTAGTTTTGGAAGCTTTGGTGAATTATTGGTTAATCAACCCGGAAGTGTACCTTCTCTTGATGATCGTTTTCTTAAAAAACTATTTGACGTGGTTACGGAGCGAATGGACGATACGGAATTGTCGGTAACAGATTTGTGCAGGGCGGCCAAGTTGAGTAATTCTCAGGTTAATCGAAAGCTAAAGACCCTGACGAATAAAACACCTTCACAGTTTGTCCGGTCCATACGCTTACAGAAAGCATTGGAACTGCTGCAAACCTCGGAGCTGAATGTTTCCGAAGTGGCTTATCAGGTGGGCTTTAGTGACCCCAATTATTTTTCGCGGACGTTCCTTAAAGAGTTTGGCTATCCGCCAACGGCGGTTAGGAAGTAAGCTGGCTGAGCTTGTGTTACAATGCACTTAGGAGAGTGGGGGTCACTGCTTCACGAACCTTCGGGTCCAGGTCTTTACGCCAGATTTGAAGGAAAGGAGGTAGCTCCCAGCAGGTACGCCCGAGGAAAGACTGATGGTTTGACCGTTGACGGCGAAGTTGGAAATCTGCTTTCCGCTCAGATCCTGAATTTCAACGATAAGCTCGGAACCAATCTCGACGGTTTCGGTAAAGCGAAATGCTATTTCCTTCGTCGTTGTGGTTGGGAATATCACGAGGTCATTTTCATCTGAGCGAATCGTTGCTGATACGATGGAGGAGAGGCTATATGAACCGTCGTAATCTACCTGGCGAAGCCGGTAAAAGTTGAGACCGGGAAAGGGAGCGTTGTCCTGGAAATTATAAGAATTGATTGATTGCTGGTCGCCGCGGCCGGCAACAGTTCCTATATTATCCCACTGGTTAGGTTCGGCGGGAGTTGATCTTTCGATTTCAAAGCCGAGGTTATTCTCTTCAATTGCGGTGCTCCAATCCAACTCCACTGATTTGGCGCCATTCAGCCTGGCAGTAAAGGAGAGGTAATTGACCGGTAAAGCAAAATCGGAGATTTTCAGTATTCCTTTTATTTCATCAGTCATACCGATTTCGGTATAATCTGCTGAGATGAAAATAGTGCCGTCGTCGGCCAGGGAAACGGATGATCCGAAGGTGTTGATGTCGGTAAGCGCTATGTCCGCATTCCCATCTCCGTCGGTATCGATCTGGTCGCCGGTGGCAGCTATGACTTTGGAGGTATTCGCCAGGTTGTTGATGTTCCCAACGATCAGGTATTCGCTACTGCCAGCGCCCCACAGCTGAAGAAGCAGGCCGTTGTTGTTTAGGTCCAGGCCACGAACGGAGGCACTCGAGAGGTCAATTCCGTCTACCGTTGTGCCTTCGCGCAGCGCGATGCTGCCGTTTACGGCAATGAACTCATCGGAGGTACTCGCACCGTCGGTATCTCCGGAAAAAACGTAGTCGCCGTTGTTATTAACGTCCATCAAATCAAAGTTGTCCCAGTTGTCGCCGTCTCCGTTAGGGCTGGCCTCCTGGGCAATCGTGCTCGACCCGTTGAGGACTATAGCTCCATTAGTATTTGTATTGCCGGTAGCAAAATTCACTTCGTTTATGTAGTTGCTATTGTCATCAGCAACGCCAAAATCGAATCCGATGGCTGAGCCATCGTCGATCGTTTGTCCCATAATGGTGGTTGTTTCTCCGAGCAACAGCGTAGAGATCACTCCTGCGGGCGTGGCGGTGTAGAAAATCCGGCCAATGGAAGCGGTGCCACCCATCCCATCATTGTAACCCGAAATCCAGTAGCTGGTCCCATCAGCCGTCATTCGGGGGCGGGAATGAAAGGTAGAGTTTAAACCTGCGGGTAAGCCAGGAGCCTGGACGTCTTCAACCGCCAATTGTCCATTTTGGGTATACACCGCATCGCTACCGTTGGCGCTTGGGCTGTAGATGAATTCCATGTTGTTGCCAATCCCCATGAATGTCTCAGCACCAGTAAGCATATCGGCAGGGAGGTCGGAGCCTAAGAATATTAAGCCATTGTCGTAGAAGACAAATCCTTCTGAGTTACCACCGATATCAACGCTGCCGGTAAATCCTACTTGTCCGTTTCCGTTAATGAACGGAACGTTTACGTTGGTTACTGTGCCGCCCGCAATGGCGTCACCTTCCTGCAGGATGACCATACCGGATACCTGAGCCGTACAACAGACTGGAAGAAGAAAGAATAATAGAAAGTACAAGTTTTTCATAATGGGTATTTGGGGTGAGAATATAGGAACTTCAGCATTTTCGCGATGCCGTTATAGGGGGAGACAAGACCAAAACTTACCGTTAAAACCTATAACACGCAATTGTGTAACCTAATAATGTTGTTTAAAGATAATAATCTCACAACATAACGGGGCTTCAGGGAGTATTAAAAACCATTCTTGGATGTTCCCAGCTCAACCCGTAGCTTCACGGCATCGCTTTCCGCACGGTGCTTTATTCGAAAACGCGCCTTGCACCTGCGGCCGCGCCCAGTCATCATCAAGCTACACCATCATCATGCAAAAAGTCTTACTGTTCTTCCTGGCCTTCGGCCTATTCGCCTGCAACGCTGAACCCAAACCGGAAACGGAGGCTACCGCCGAAACCGAGATTGTCCCTGCAGCAGAAGAGTGGACGGTCCTCTTCGATGGTACTTCTACTGAAGGCTGGCGTGGCTATAACGCCGAAACCTTACCACCCCAGTGGGAAATCAAGGACGGCGTTCTCTTCTTCAACGACGAAGAGAAGGCTTCCGACGCAGAGTACGAAGGCGGCAAAGACATCATCTACGCTGCCGAAGAATTCGATAATTTCGAATTGTACCTGGAATGGAAAATTCCTCCTGGTGGAAATAGCGGTATTTTCTACCACGTCAAAGAAGGCTTCGATGTGCCATCTCAGGTCGCTCCGGAATACCAACTTATTGACGACGAGAACTACACCAAGTACCACGACATCACCAACTACAACAAAAGCCTCGGCTATTCCGCCGATCTGCAAGATTGGCAATCTACCGGCGCGGATTACGCCATGTACCCCGCCCCCATGGATGACCGAAATTTGAAGCCCGCCGGAGAATGGAACACCACCCGTATCATCTTCACCCCTGAACGTGCCGAGTACTGGCTTAATGACAAGGAGGTTGTCTCCTTCGTCCCCTGGTCTGAAGACTGGAAGGAACGCAAGAACAGTGGGAAATGGGATAATGCGCCCGATTACGGCAAGTTCAAAACCGGCTATATTGGCCTGCAAGACCATGACAGTGCGCTTTGGTTCAGGAATATTAAGATCAAGCGGTTGTAGGTTGCAACCATACTACTGGACATTTTTTTTCAGCCTCTCCCCCCGCCCTCTCCCACAGGTCTCGCCTAAGGCTCGACGGACCGCCTCAGGCAGCCGCGCAGCGAAAGGGGGCCAAAAATGTCCAGTAGTGTGGTTACAACTTCAAATATGAATCACGGACTGACAACCGACAACTGACAACCGATAACTTTAATAAAATGAAAAGAAGGACATTCATCAAAACCTCCGCCGCCCTGGCCGCCGCCGCCAGCCTGCCCGGCTGCGGAAGCCCCGCCGCAGAAACCTCTACCGCCGCCGTAGTGGAAAAGTTGACCAACCTCCGTACCGCCCACATCGGCATCGGTAATATGGGCCTCGAAGATCTTAAGGCAATAGCCTCCCACGGCAAGGTCATCGTAACGGCGCTCTGCGACGTAGACAGTAACTACCTGGCCGCCGCCTCGGAGCTCTTCCCGGAAGCGAAGACTTTCAAAGACTACCGGGTGATGCTAAAGGAGATGGCCGACGGTATTGACGCGGTCGTCGTTTCTACACCCGACCACACCCATGCCCCCGCTTCGATGAAAGCGATGGAGATGGGGAAACCTGTCTATTGCCAGAAACCACTGACCCACCACGTCTCCGAAGCCCGGGCAATGCGTAAGCTGGCAGAGGATAAAGGCCTGACCACCCAGATGGGCATTCAGGTACATTCATTTTATGACTATAAACTGGCGACACTATTGATCCAATCCGGCATCGTTGGTAAGGTTAAGCGCGTTCGTGCCTGGTCTCCTAAAAATTGGGGGACAGATCAGGAGGCTCCGGAGGGCGCTGACACCGTTCCGGATACTTTGGACTGGAATCTCTGGCTCGGAACCTCCGCTGAACGGCCCTATAAAGCGGAAGTATACCACCCTGGCAATTGGCGTAAGCTGGTCGACTACGGCTGCGGTACCCTTGGCGATATGGGAGTTCATATCTTCGATACGCCCTACAATGCCCTGGCGCTGGATGTGCCAAACACCATTAAAACGGAGTGCCGCCCACCGAATGGCTTTGGCTATCCTGAGAATAACGTAGTAACGTATTCTTTTCCCGGTACGAAATATACCACCGATGAGTTTCAGTGGATCTGGTACGACGGGCCCGGTGCTCCTGCTACCGATGATGCCGAAATGAAACTCCCGAACGGTGAAACACTCCCCGAGCAGGGCGCCCTCTTTATCGGTACCGAGGGAACGCTGCTACTGCCCCATTTCATGGCACTGCCGAAGAAGATTGTTGATGGTGAATACGTTGACATCAGTGCGGAGATTGCTGCTACGGAAAAGGAACACAATATGCCAGAACCCGTACGCGACTACGCCTCGGAAAGCCCCAAACATTACCACCAGTTTGTTGATGCTTGCCTCGGCGAAGGGGAATGCACCGCGCCCTTTGACTATGCGGCCCGGCTAACGGAAACCATCCTTTTGGGCGTCATCGCAGGGCGTTTCCCGGGTGAGACTTTACATTGGGACAATGCTAGCGCTCGCTTCGAGGAGGAAAAGGCCAATGCGTTCCTGGATGCCCCTTACCGGGAATTTTAGGTGTATTTTATTAAGGAAGTGTGAGGGTTTTATTCAATTGCGTTACCGTTTGGTTACCGGCAGTGTGCTGCGCAACACCTTTTTCAGGAAGGAGTTAAAGGAGGTATACACTAATAAGTGCTGTATACAAATATGGCGCCCTTAAAACCCCTTCCCATGAAACAGTTTTTCTGCCTGATTGCGCTTACTTCCTTTTTTGTCCTTAGTTCTTGTGGTCCACAGGTTTACACCGCGCCTGCCGCTTCGGCTGCGACTTCTTCGCACGCCATCATCGCAATTATTCCGCCTACGGTAACCATTATGGGGCGACCTAAAGATGACCCCGAAGCCATCAGAGCTGCCGCTGAAAATGATGTTTATACCTTTCAACAGGAAATGTTCAGCTGGATGCTGCGCCGTAAGCAACAGGGGCGCATCCAGGGGGTAGATATCCTGGATCCTGAAACAACGAACATCAAACTGGAGAGAATAGGCTTTTGGTCTGACGAAAAGGACCTGACCCCCGCTGAATTAGCGAATGCACTCGGTGTCGATGCCGTCATAACGTCTACGTTCAATACCACCAAACCAATGTCTGAAGGAGCCGCCATCGCCATCGGTGTATTATTTGGAACCTGGGGAACTACGAAGGAAACAACGGTAAACCTTAGCCTGCACGACCCCGAGGTAGGTATGATCTGGAACTACGATTGGGCCAATGCCGGTACCTTCGCTTCGTCCGAAGCACTTGTTAATGGGTTGATGCGTAATGCAAGTCGCAGAATGCCCTATATGGCTAGGTAGTTCTTCGGAACATAAACATTTAATTTGGAGTAGTTGCACATCTGGCAGCTACTCCAAATTTGTTTTTAGGTTATCGTTTTGCCCGTAATTTAGGTGAAGTAGGCGCGGACGCGGGTGCAAAGAAGGTTTTACAACCTGTTAAACAGTAGGAGAGAAGAAACTCGAAAATAAATTTGGAATAAAAGACCTTTTTATCTTAAATTTGCCTTTGTAACCACATTGTAACGCTTTAATTAGGATAAAATAATGTTTTCAAGAGCTTGTAAATACGGGATCCGGGCACTAGCTGTTATTGCTACTGCAAGCCGAGAAGGCCGTAAGATTGCGATAAAGGAGGTCTGCAAAAGCTCGAACACGCCCGAATCCTTTACAGCTAAAATTTTGCAAGACTTGGTAAAGCGTGATATTCTTGATTCGCAGAGAGGCCCTTCTGGAGGCTTTTACTTCTCAAGAGACATCAGCAAAATCACCCTGTATGAGATCGTAAATGCGATTGATGGAGATGGGGTCTTTTACCAGTGCGGATTGGGACTTCCAGCTTGCGATGCAAAAAATCCATGTGTAGTACATACTTCATTTGAAATAGTAAGAAACCAACTGAACGTTATGTGCAAGAGTAATTCACTGAGCGATCTTATAACGAGCGAACGTCAAATCATCTAATTTGAATTTTCTCGATGGCGAGTCTAAATGCTTAATATATAAAAGATAAAAAGGTCTTTTATTCTTAAATAAAGAAAATTATGAAATCTATTACTATAACTCCTACTACTCATACAGATCATACCTCTGGTACAAGTAAGTCAGCTAATTCTGTTTCAATCTGGGAACGGTACATCGCCTTTACGGTAGAGGCTGAGAAGAAACGCGTCGTATGGTATTTGAAGATCTTGCTCATCATCCCGTGTGGGTATATGGTTCTTTCCATCATAGCGATGGCCTCTTTGACGCCTAATTACCTTGGTTTCGTGGGGCTGTGTATGCTCCTATTCTTCGCCAACATCATGGTTCATATTGCAGAAGTTAAAGGGAAAGTCTTTGTCTTCCTCTACTACGCTACAATCCTGACGATGATTGCGGTTCCCCTGATTACCTACCTGACTACTTAAACCCATGGTGCTGAAAGCTTCAGAGGCTACGGCTAATCAGTACTTGTTCCCTCAATTGCCTTCTTCAAACCCAGCTGAAATGACCGATCTTAAAGACGAGGAAGACGTAAAAGTCTTCGTTGATGCCTTCTACGCTAAAGTCCGGGCAGACCCTGTTTTGGGGCCTGTTTTTAGCGGAGTGATTCCTGATGATAATTGGGATCCACATCTGAACAAAATGTATGGCTTCTGGACTACCGTATTGTTCGCAAAACCGGAATACCGGGGCAACCCTTTCTCCAAGCACGTAAACCTCCCGGTGGAGAACATTCACTTCCAGCGGTGGATCGACCTTTGCGAAGAAACCATCGGAGAAAATTTCTCTGGGGAGAAGGCCGACGAGGTCTTAGTGCGTAGCAATAAAATGCGAATCACATTCCAAAGTAAGCTTGAGCGTATCCGTATATCGCCAAACTATACCAACATAATGTGATTGTGGTTTGGGTGTCAGGCTCGAAAGAAATATATACTTACAAAATGGATTATCTAAATTGATAAATTATGACCGTTGCTTCATTTAGTAAAGACTTGGTGTATAACGACGAGCGAATTACCGTCAAGCCAATTCTGGAAACCTCCTTCTCTAAGGAAATTCGTATCCTCTTAAAAAAAGGCCAGGTGATGAAAAAGCACAAAGCTGGGTTTCCAATCGTGATCCATATTATAAAGGGGGCAATCGCCTTCGGAATCACGGGCGAAGTGATACTGCTTGAGGAAGGGGAAGTACTTTCACTTGATCCAAATGTGCCACACGACCTGAAAGCAGAAGAGGATAGCATCGTTAGATTAACCTTGTCTAAATTGGACAGGGTAGATAGGCTACTAGATTGTTGAACAATAAACTGCGGTGAAGACTGTTACATCAGCACCCCATTAATTGCCTGAACGGGATCTGGAATCTCTGTCTCTCCCAACATTTCTTTCAGGTCGATCTCAATCACCCGGCACAGCGACTTCATCGGGA
>CAYPIM010000047.1:0-33336 GCA_964410795.1 uncultured Lewinella sp.
GACGTTTCACCTCCTCCGATAAACAACCAGGTCTTCTCCTATTTCATCCACCAATTCAAAGACTTCCAGTAAACGCTGCCCTAATGTGCCTTTAACTTCCGGATCATTTTTGCGCCCGATTAGGTATACGACATTTGGGTTGTTTATGATATGATCCGCTTCTGCGATTTCGTCGATCTGAAAGGCCCGAACATGGTGGTCGAGGAAAAGGAGTGAAGAATGAACGTAGGGTGTCGGCACGGGCCGACTGAGCAAGTGGTAGCTGATCTGATTACCATTGAGGAGAAAGTAGGTTTCCCCCGGACGGAGTTTGTACTGGAGGTAGCTGGCGATCTGACTAGGCCGGTCTTTTTTATTGGTATAATTGAAGTAGTGCGCCGTGCCAAGTAGCAGGGCCACCACCCCTATAACGTAAGGGAGTGCCCTCCGGAGTTTTTCTTTGCGCAACCAGGGAAATACGGTAAGCCCGGGCAGCCACCACAGCGCAGCCAGCAGGGCGATGACGGGGTGCAACTGCACCTGGTAATGGCCGAAGCGCTTACCCGTCAGCAGTACTACGGTTGTTACCAAAACGAACTGAAGTAATAGATAATAGCCCCACTTTACTCCTTCTTTGCGCTTAAAACGCCTGCATTGCACCAGCGCCCCCGCCCCTAAAATAACGAAAGGAGAGAAGCGTAACAGGTAATCTCCCATATACTTCAGCCGTAGGTACCACGGCAAGTCAACAGGGTAAGCCGCACTAACTTCCAGGGTATAAAACGCAAGCTGGTCCAGCAAACCAAGGCGGTAGTAGTAGCCATAAACGAAAAGCAAAGGCAAGGCAAAGAAACCAACGAGTAGAAGACCCGCACCGATCATGCGCCCAAAAGCTGCCTGCCGGCCGTAGTACCAAACCATAAACAACCCCACGGCCAGTGCTTCCGCTGCCGCAAAAGGCTTGATGATGACCGCCAAGCCTAGCAATAGTCCGGCCACAGGCCAGTGCCAGATCAGGTCTTCCCCTCCCGCCCGAATACGCGGAGCAACGGCAACAACAACGGCCGCAATGGTAAAAGCATTGAAGAATATTTCTGTGTTTGGCGACACGCCGTAGTAGGTAAACAGACTACAGATAAAAACATAGATGATGCCCGCTGCGGCCGCGACCTGTTCGCTACCAGTAGCTCTTCGCCCCGCCAAAAATAAGCCCCAACCACCAAGGCCAACTACGGCCGCTGCCGCGGCACGTAGGGCAAAGATGCTGCCTCCGGTTAGTTTGATCAAAGCTGCGTAAATCCAAAAAATACCAATCGGCTTGGTATCAATCAGATCGCGGAGGTATACCTCACCAAGCAGCATCTCGTCTGCAATAACAATGTAAGTGCTCTCATCGTGGTTAATGACGGAGATGAAGAAGCTGCCCCAGCGGGCAATTATTGCAAGGGTTAGGAGAACTAGAAGCCACTTGTATTTTCCCATTTGGCAAAGATATATCCAGAACCACACTACTGGACATTTCCCTTCGTGGCTTCGAGGTTTCGCTCCCTTTCGCTACGCGGCTGCCTGAGACGGTCCGTCGAGCCTTAGGCGAGACGTGTGGCAGAGGCAACTAAAACTGATTACCCCCTCTAATTGGCCTCAATACGGATGGTAACCACCGTTCCCGTATGCTCCCGATCAGCATGTAAGTCCTGAACTAAAACGCCAAGCTTAATCTCATCATCTGCAGCAAGAAGCGCCTGGCGCTCTTCAAGTATAGCCGTTGCACGCGAGATGTGGCCGGGGCTCTTGGAACGTAAAGCGGCGATCTTACGCCCTACCCCATTATCTGACACCGTACAGATTATTACGTCATCGTCATTAGCATCCAAAACAAAGCTTATCCGGAGGAAGCCACCCGAATTTAAAGGACGTAGGCCGTGCTCAATAGCGTTTTCAATAATTGGTTGCAGGAGGAGAGATGGCACTTCATCCATTTCCGGATCAAGCGCATCATCAATGGTGAATTCCACATCGAATTTACCGGGAAACCGGAGCTGCTCCAGGCTAACATAACGCTTGAGCATATCTACCTCGTCGGTAATAGAAATGAATCGATGACGGGAAGATTCAAGAAAACGACGCATCATTAAAGAAAAGTCCGTTAGGTAGCGGGCCGGATCCTCAGCACCAGGTCTTTGGGTATATTCTTTGATCGCATTCATCGCGTTGCTGATAAAGTGCGGATTGAGCTGTTGACGCAAAGACTTAAGTTCCAGGCTCTGCACTTTTCGCTCGCCTTCCATTTTATCACGCAGGTTGGCCATTCTGACACGATGGACACCATAAAGGATGGCAAGGATAGAAAAAACGACAAGCAAGATGAACCACCACTGCTGATAAAACGGCGCGAGAACAATGATCTTCAGGCTTCGGTCTGTAGCGCCCTTTCTGCCTTCACCATCGTAAGCTCTTACCTGCAGCGTATACGTTCCCGGATCCAGACCGGAATACCTTACGGAGTTACTTGTCGTTGGCGCAGTCCAATCAGGGTCTAAGCCTATAAGCTTAGTTTGGTACCGGCACGCTCCACGGGGGAAATAATCCGGCATCGTAAAGTCGATAGCACAGTAAATCACCGAAGGTGAAAGGGTTATTGCTTCAAGTGGAGCAGACGGCAAAGGGTAGTTTTTTTCAAAATCCCCTCCTCTATCTAATATCCGGTAACTCACCAATGCCGGATTGTATTTACTGGAAGAGGTCTTAAGGTCCTCCGTAGAGAAAGAAACAAACCCATTTACGCCTCCGGCATACCAACGACCTTCAGGAGTGTTATAAAAAACTGACGAAGTATTGAACTCATCATTATTCAAGCCATCATCAGTAGTAAAAGTGGTAGTTAGGCTGGTTTTCTTATCGTAGAGTACCAACCCTTCAAAGGTGGTAATCAGGAGCTGATCATCATCCGTCAGGTTGAGCGTAGCAACGTCGTCAGTAGGCAATTTCAAAAATTCTTCCCTTCCAGGAGGGTGGTGACCTTCGGGTAAGAAGCCACCAATTTTAATAAACTCCTTCGTTACTGGATCAAACTCTTGAAGTCCATTCTGAACTGTTGACAGCGTAATCAAACCATTTCTCCGCACAAAGATGTCAGAAATGAACGTGGAGCGGCCATCGGGAAAAGTATAAGACCAGAGTTCTTCGGATTTGAAGTGGAAGTAATAGAGGGCCTGATCAGTACCAATCCATAAGGCATCGCGTTGCTCATCAAGGGCAACTCCTTTGGTGTATCCTTTGATGGAACTTTCTGGTCCGTTGGCCTGGATGATGGCAAACGAATCTCTTGCGGGATAAAAATAGTAGAGGTGGCCGTCTTGGTGTTTTCTTTTCTCCTCCGTGATAACCAGAAGTTCATCATCCGTCCGTCCGTTGGTGATCCAACGGATAACGTGGCTGGGTTCGGGCAAAGCCCAACGTTTCCAAGTGCCTTCAGACGGACGGTAGCGGTAAACGAAACCCAGGAACGTTTCAGCGGAGTCGAGGTCACAACTATGGCCATAAATATCTCCTTGATAGTTGAGCAAATTCGTTCCGCAGCCCCAATCGTCTACCACAGTACCGTCGTTTTTCAACATTGTCAGGGTATCAAGTACGTTGGTTTCAGGATCTATCCGAAACCAGTAAGGCATTCGAGAATCCTTGTTGACGTAGACAAAACCGTCGTTATCCGCAGCAAAACCCCGCATTACATCTCCGAATTTCCCTGGGAGTACATCTCGGTAAAGAAATCTCCGAAAAGGGCTTTCGGGAGCAGGTTCAAAATCGAGCGCATAGATTCCTCCGTAAGTATTCATGCGCAAACTCTGGCTAAAGTCATTTCCAGATATGGTAATTATCCTGTCATCAATTTTGGTTATCCACTGGGCGGAGCTCTGAATCCCATTGATGACCTGTTCCAGGTAAGTAATGCGAAGCAGTACGGGATCCAGATAACCAAAAAACATATTCCCTTGCTCGTCCTCAGCAAAGAAGTTAATGATTTTACCCTGCCCAAGCGGGGGCAGAAAACGTTCAAAATCTCCACGAGGAGGTTTACGAAAAGTGCCTAGGCTATTGCTGGTCCAGAGAAAGCCTCTTTTATCAAGATGAATAAAGTCTGGTGGAGCATCCGTTGGCAGTTCAAACCTATCAAATTCATCATCAACTTGTTCCTCTACCGTTTCAGTAGAGGTCCGGTATAGCATATACTCCTTTTCTGAAGCAAAGAGGAGCTGATCCCCAGCTTCAATTTCGTTGGCGAGTAGGTGAACCTGCTGGAGTTCCTCTCCGGGAACATATTTGTAAACGATGCTTCCCTGAACGAAGTAAAGCGGTTCGCCGGTCCGCTGTACCATCCCTCCAAAAATACCGCGCGAGCGATCGTTAAAACGCACACCCCAGACTTCAAGGGTAGCCGGATTAATCACCTCTACAGAATCGGAGTTTTCCAAATTCTCAACGTACAGCCATCCTTTTCCGTCACGGGTCATTGGACCGTGAAAGGTTTGAGTAAACTCTTTAAAAACGGTAATTCTGTCTTCGTGAATACGACATAGGCCTCCGGTTGTCCCGGACCAAACCACCCCCGTTGAATCCCGTAAGGAGCTATAAGCGATTCTACTGGACAAGCCTTCTTTTGTCCCAAAGTATTTAAGGCGGTACGCTTGTTGGGGTAATTCCTGACACAGCAACTCCGCCCCACAGGAAGTGAGGAATAAAATCACCAAAAAGCAAATGCCTGTTCTTGTTAGCATAAATTCCACAAAAGAGTTGAGGGAAGCTATGCGGATAGCCAAAAAAATCGAAGTGTTGCTGCAAAATACGTTAAGTATTACGACTTTACGACATCTTTGAATTTGTACTACTCAATTGATTTCGTTTAAAGACAAACTATGAACGCACTTTTAATCGACGACGAACCAGCTGCCAACACTGAGTTGAAGAATATGCTTCGTTCAGCGCACCCCCAAATCAATGTTGTGGGCGAAGCGACCAACGTTCACGAGGCGCTCTTGAAAATTGGCCAACTATCGCCCGATATTCTATTCCTCGATATTGAGATGCCAGGGGGTACGGGTTTTGACCTCATTCGCCAGCTAGGCGAAACATTAAGGCCAGAGATTGTCTTCGTCACAAGTCGAAATGAATTTGCTTTACAGGCTTTCAATTGCGCCGTGTTAGACTACGTCCTTAAACCCGTAGAGCCCAGTGCACTGGAGACAGCAATATCCAGGGCTGAAGAGCGGCTCCATCATAAGAACAGTGCTCGCCGACTGGAGGCTCTTATGTCAAATATGGACTCCATCAGTAATTCGGAAAAACAAATTGGGATACCCAACGACAGTGGTGTAGAATTTGTAAAAGCCGGAGACATCATCTGTTGCGAAGGGTTCAAAGGATATACGCTCATTCATCTTTTCGACGGAAGCAGGCGAACATCCTCCTACCCTATTGGACGTTATAAAAAGATGTTACCGTCTCCGGATTTCTTCATGACTCACCGATCTTTCGTCGTTAACCGACAGCACGTAAAAAAATTATTAACTGACGAACTAGCCCTAAGCGGGGGGTTAGTTGCAGAAATAAGCAGACGAAGAAAAAAACTTGTCGAACAATGGCTCGCCTAAATGACCACTCATCAAATCAAAACAACCGCTTATCGGACCGGTCTTGATCTGGCTATTGTCTAATCCGATATTACGTACATATCCGGAAGGTCTGATTTACCAACCGGACTAAGATAGATCCTTTGACACATATTTGTTTACAACACTATGAACACAGTTTAAGAGTAGAAAAACACCACGATAGCCATTCACAGCGTCCGCTTCCTATTTCGTAGGGAGCGGACCTTTTTTAGGGAAAAAACCACGAAGTAATCGCGAAGCGAAACCAATAATTAATTTACACAGCGTCCCTTAGTGTTTATCTTTGCGGCCATGTACAAAAACCTCGTTATTAAGGTTGGCACGAATGTTCTTACCCGGCCGGATGGCCGCCTGGACATTACCAACATCAGCCATTTGGTGGATCAGATTGCTGCGCTCAAAGCGGCGGGTGTCAACCTTGTCCTCGTTTCCTCTGGTGCCGTTGGTGCGGGGCGCGAACTCTTACAGGTACGAGAGGGTACGGAAGAGGTGGCCCGGAGGCAGGTGCAGAGTGCCGTTGGGCAAGTTCGGTTGATGGAAATTTACCGTCAATTATTCAGCAATCATGGTCTGCTTTGCGCTCAGGTGCTGGCCACTAAGGGAGACTTCCGGGATGACCTTCACGCTGACAATATGCTAAACTGCTTTCGTGCACTGTTGCTAGACGAAGTAGTTCCCGTGGTGAACGAAAACGATGTTGTGGCCGTCACGGAGCTAATGTTCACCGACAATGATGAACTTGCAGGCCTGGTATCGCGGATGCTGCAGGTTGATGCGCTGGTCATCCTCTCCAGTGTAGATGGCCTCTTCGACGGGCCGCCTGAAGATGGCGATTCTGAACTTATTAAACGTATCGCCGCCGAAGATGAATCCGTATTAGACTTCGTGCAGGAGAAAAAGACATCCTTCGGAAGAGGTGGCATGGCGACAAAACTCCGCATTGCCACGCAGACTGCCGCGGCCGGAATTCCCGTTCTATTAGGTAACGGCCGTGCACCAAACATCCTCAGCCGGGTAACCGATGGTGAATGGCCGGGAACAACGGTCGCTTAAGGGAAAAGGGAATAAAGGGAAAAGGGGAAGCATTTCTGTTTTCCACCCTCCATTTCACTCCTTTCCTCCCCTTCCTCCCTTTCACTCCTTTCCTCCCTTTCTCCCCTTCCTCCCTTTCACTCCTTTCCTCCCTTACCTTTGCCTCCACGAATCAATCTACCCCGAATGACGCTTTTTCAACGCCTTTTGTTACTGTCTGCTTTGGCTATTGCCTGTCTTACCTCTGCTTGTGAAGTGGAAACTGAATTCATGACCGGTAATGATGTGCAACTCCGATTCAGCGTAGATACCGTTGCTTTTGACACCGTATTTGTAGCCCGTGGCTCCGCTACCCAGCGCATGAAGGTTTATAACGACGGTGAACAGCCGATCAAAATCGACCGCGTCCGCGTGGAAGGCCGAACCGGCGTCAACTTTATCTTCAACGTCGACGGCACCCGTGGTCCCGAAGCCCGTGATATTGTGATCTGGGGAGAAGACAGTATCTTCCTCTTCGTTGAAGTAGAAGTAGATCCTACTGATCCCGTAAATACTAGTCCATTCATCGCCGAAGACCGACTACTCTTCGAGACCGGAGACGTTCAGGATGAGGTGGTACTGCTAGCCTTTGGACAGAACGCGAACTACATTAATGGCTTCAGGCGAGGAGAATTCGGCGCCATTAACAGTATAAACTGTGGTGCTGATGGCTTTTTCACCTTAACGACCGATTTGCCTACCGTAATTTACGGATCGCTTACAGTCGATGAGTGTATCCTCCGGGCTTTACCTGGCACTAAAATCTACTTCCATGGTGGCGTTCAGCGCAATGATCAATTTGCCGGAACGGGCTTCTTTAATGACGGCTTGATCTTTACAACTGCGACCGGATCCGTCCAGTTCCTCGGCACGCTCGACGAGCCCGTCATCCTACGGACGGACCGCCTGGAACCCCGCTTCGACCAGGACCCCGCTAAATACCGTGGCCTGGTCCTTGGCGGAGGTAGTCGCGACAATCGCCTCGAACATACACAGTTGCTTAATTCTATCGTAGGCATTACAATCGACAGTGCCGCTGAGGTGACCATTGAGAATTCCGTGATCGCCTATTCCGGTGGTCCGGCCATTTCTGCTTTTCAATCTGAGGTAACGGTGCGCAACTCCGTTTTTCACGATAATTTTGGCAATGCGGTACAGTTCGTCAAAGGTGGAACATTCGTGATGGAACATTCCACCATCGCTAATTACGGCGTAGACGCCAGTGCACTGGTGTTGACGAATTTCAGCTGCGACGACAACAACGAAAACTGCGTGCCCGGACGCATGAGGGCCCGGGTTCGAAATTCCGTAATCTCTGGCTCCCGAGGTAGTGAACTGATCTTCCTGGACATCTTTGCGGGCGATGAACCAAGCCAGTGGGACATCCGGATGAATAACTCGGTTGTACGTACCGACCAGGCTTTTCTCGATTCCCAGGACGGTATCTTTGCCGACTTCTACAGCAACATCTGCCGTGATTGCCATAATCTAGAATTTAGCGACGAGCTTTTTATCTCACTGGCAGAAGACGATTACCAACTGGATTCCTTGAGCGTAGCGCGGAATCTTGGGGCATTTTTACCCACTCTCTCTACGGACAAATTAGGCGTTGCACGAGACATGAACACACCTGACGCCGGGGCGTTTGAACGGGTAGACCAATAAATTTGGTTCGGTGAGGTTTAATTACGTTAATTAACTGCTAAAAGACATTCGCCCTACTCAATCCCCCGTATATTGCAGCCAGCTCCGAAAAAATCACATCCCTAACATGACCAAATCTCTACTTTCATTCCTATTGGTCTTTTGTTTTACTCCGCTAATTGCTCAGGTAACCATGAGCAACGACTATTTCCCGCTTGCAGGAGATACCCTGAAGTACAACACCGTAGATAGTATTTACCTCACTACCCTCGTCATCGCCGAACCGGGTGCAGACCTCACTTGGGATTTTGGGATTCCCCCCATTGATGAGCAACGTTCTGACGCAGTTGTTTCTACTGAAAACGACACTACTTTCGCAGGTTCCGACGTAAAGATCACTACCGGTTTTAATACCCAAAGCTATTACTCCGTATCCGACACTGCATTCAATTTGGTTGGCATTAAGACGAGCTTCTCGTTTTTACCAGAGTTTATAATTAGTACACCGGCAGATCCTGCCCGACCAACCCGTCGTGCACCGCTGAACTACCTGGACAACTTCGAGACCGTTACGGTAAACGTAGCGGTGGTTCCGGTAGACAGCTTACCTCCCGAAGCAATTGCTTTGTTCGGTGAGTCCATCGAAAATTTCGATTCTATGCGGATCACAACCACCTCCACCCGTACGGATCTGGTGGATTCCTACGGCAACCTTACCGTCGACGACAAAACCTATGCGGTGCTTCGCGAAGCCCGGACCGAGAGTGTTTTTGTCAAACTGGAAGTGATTGCACCTTTCATCCCCTGGACGGACGTTACGGCAACGCTCGCCATTGTTGACCCCCGGCTGGCTAGTTTTGTAGGCCAGCAATCGATCACTAAGACCTACCTTTTCTGGAGCCCTGAGATCATTGAACCAATCGTAGAAATCCTCACCTTTGAGGAAACCGGAGAAGTACAGCGCATGGATTTCCGTCGCCGCCAGCGGCCTGTTTCTACCGATGGCCCCGGTCTTCGCCAGGAGCGGATAAAAGTATACCCTAACCCGGCCAGTCAGCTCGCCACTTTTGAGTTTACCGGTCTTGAGCGGGGAGATTACACCCTCGCCCTTTACAACGTAAACGGCAGCATGGTAGATACGCGCAGTTTCTCTCCCCTTGGCGACCAAACGCGCATCAATGTTGACGTAAGCGCATTACCTAAGGGGCTATACCTCTACAACTTGCGCAATTCACTTGGCCGGACAATTACGACCAAGCGGCTGATTGTTGGATCGGAAGGGCCGTAAGGATAATCTTAGCGTCGTTTAGGTGCTGTTGTCTAGCCTATTTGGCATTCAATTCTCTGGCGCGGCCGCAGGTGCAATGGGAACTTTAAAGGCAGGGTTGGTTGTTGTTGGCTTTTAGCCTTAAACCCTTTTCAAGCACTATGCACCCTACCCCTTTTGAAATCCACATTACGACTACAGCGTTAGACGAGCCGTTAATTACAGAATTCATCGAGTTCTGTGAAACCATCTCAGCTAAGCCAATCATCATTGAATTGCCCGAGGGTAAACAGCGGCAACAACCGATGATCAGCAAGGTTATTAAGCTGGAAGACCCACAGGAAATACACGGTATACTTACTGAACTTGAAGCGGCTTTTGTTGCAGCAGGGTTTCCAGTCGAGCGGGTTAAGGTGGAAGTGCCGGTTCCTTATTTAGAAGATGGTAAATCTGCTTTTCCAGATTATCATGGAGGTTATTTTGAATGGCATGGGAAGGTGGAAGTTGGTAATCCCGAAGACTTGAAACAACTCCTTGGAGCCACAGCACATGTTTCCCGAAACGCGCTAAAAGGGCAAACAGGTACTCGGCTGGTCACCTTACGCAATGCTCAATCTGCTTATCACTTTAACCGAGCCATTGAGAATTTGACGCTTAAGCTCGACGATAACAACTACCAACTATTGAAATCGGAAGCAGAATATTGCTGCTTTGATTCCAATAAGTCCATTGATCATGGCTGGAGTGATGTTCCTGAAATTACCGATGAAAGTTATCTGGAGTTCTTAGCATACGAAGGCTTCTTACGCCGCATGACGAAAGTTACTGGCCCTTTCATGCTCAAAGGTAGCCTGGCTTTACGTCAGTACCTTTCTGTCCCAAGTGTCCGAAAGCCCGGAGATATAGACCTCGTGTGCTTGGAGGAATTTGCGGACGGAATCTCCGCCGAGCCCGTATTTACTCGTTTCATGACTCAGGTTACCGAAACCTATACAGATGACGGAATGAGTTTTCGCAGCTTTACTGAAAATGCTTTTTGGCGTCGGATTGACTATGCCATGCACGATGACTTCCCAACTGCGAATACCGATCTGCTCGTAAATTTCGAAAACGGTCAGTATATAGAGATTAGCCTGGATGTCAGTTGGAATATACCAATAAGTGTACCCCCTGTCCCATTAGTTTATCACCCTACAGAAGGAGCACCGTTTAAACTGAAGTGCACTGTCCCAATAGCGCTACAAATAAGCTGGAAACTTCACCAAACTGTAGTGAATACGAGGGTCAAAGACTTAATGGACCTCGTCATGCTTTTGGAAGATCAACAACCGAGTGAGGAAGTCCTACAACAGGCAATTGACGCTTACGTAGCAGAATGTAAAAAAGATAAAATTTCAGCGACTAGAATTCTACGTTTCCTAAACGACACATCTTCCAAATCAGTGAAAAATAAGGAACAAACAGCGTACGCAAATTGGAAATCTATGCAAAAGATAAACCCTGCGGCGGATAAACCCTTTTCACTTTCATTAGATCGTTGGGCGTATGATTTATCGCTCATCAATCGGAACTGGGAAACACCCTCAGATGTATATTTTGACTTCGTAAGAGTCAGTGAATCTTGTGGATTAACAAGTCTTTTCAACACCTATTTTAAAGCAAGTCAAAAGAATGCCGAAGTTAAAAGAAATGGTAGTGGAGACCACTCTAGGAAAAGCTTATGGCATAGGTTTTTAGCGTATTTGGACAGTTCACGGTAAGTTCATCTTATATTTCGCCCCATGAAATATCTGCTCTGCTCCTTAATCCTTCTACTTTGCACCTGCGTCAGCGCCCAGGCAAGTAAGGCGTATAAGACACTTACTGACCTAAGCTACCGGCCGGAAGCCCAGGACGCCTACGCCCAGGAACGCTGTAAACTAGACCTCCGCTACCCTACGGACAGCACTGACTTTGCCACCATCGTCTACTTCCACGGTGGTGGGCTGGAGTTTGGCGAAAAGCATTTCCTGGATGCCTGGGACAACCAGGGGGTCGCCGTTGTTACGGCCAACTACCGGATGTACCCAAAAGTGAATAACCCGGTCTACACCCAGGATGCAGCCGCCGCCGTTGCCTGGACGATGCAACACATTGAGGATTACGGTGGCGACCCCAGCCGGATATACGTGACCGGCCATAGTGCAGGAGGGTACCTGGCCAGCATGATCGGGTTAGACACGACTTACCTGGCCGAACACGGCTTGCACCCCGACAGTCTGGCTGGCCTGATTCCGTTCAGCGGGCACACCATTACCCACTTTACGCCGCGCAAAGAGCGCGGCCTGGCCTGGAACAACGTCGTGGTGGATCGCTACGCGCCCATCGCCCACCTTCGCGTTAGTGACCTGCCCATCGTACTCGTTACCGGTGATCGGGAAATGGAGCTCTTCGGCCGTTACGAAGAAACGGCCTATTTCTGGCGTATGCTTACCGCCTCGGGGCATCAACACGTGGAGCTACACGAACTTGAAGGTTTTCACCACGGTAATATGGTGGGGCCAGCTGCCCTGCTCACAATAAACTGGATTCAGCAACATAAAAAGTAGGGTCGACACTATGTACAGATAGTGGCGGATCCCATATTTACGTTCCTATATACGGCACACAATGAACTGATGAAGCTCTTGGGGCACCGAGCGGTAATAAAAGCTTCCGACTTACCTTTAGCATGATAAAACATCAAAAGAGCTATGCTGAAATACCTGATGATCTGTGGACTTTTAATTTACTCCCTTATCCTGGCAGGTCAGGACGCCGAGCGGGTTGCAGCACTTAAAGCTGACCTTAACCAACGCTCAATCGGCGATACGCAGCGCATCAAGATCATGGCAAAAATCTGGCGAGCCTATAAATACAATGACCTGGATACAGCTGCCCTGTACGGCTACCGTATGGTTGAGGAAGCGGAGCAATTTGAGGATATAAAATGGAGAGCAGCAGCCTACCAGTGCCTGGCAAGTACACTTGATTACCAAGGGAAAGCGGACAGCGCACTGGGCTATTACTGGCCCACCCTGGCCATCTACGGAGAACTAGAGGACGATCGCCTACGGGGCATTACCAGCTTCAATATCGCCAGTCTCTACATCTACAACAATCAACCTGACAGCGGAGACTACTATTTATCGCTTGCTGACACTTTCTTCACGGCCGGTAAGCACGTTCGTCAGCTGGCGGCGGTACGAACACAGCGAGCCGCAATTGCCCGCACCCAAGGACGTTTTGACGACGGCCTGCAACAGGCCTTACTCGGGTTGGAAATGGCCGAAGAAGCTGCGGATAGCCTGGCAATTACCGACGCTATCCACGAGGTAAGCCTTGCCTACGACGCACTGGAAAATTATCCCGAGGCCATCCGATACATCAAGCGAAACATTGAATTTGCACGAGGAAGCCACAATAAGTACAACGAAATGGTAGACCTGACGACCCTGGGCGCCGTTTACCAATCAAGTGGTCTGAATGATTCTGCCTATCACTTCATGAACGAAGCAGAAGCCATTCTGCTCGAAAAAGGATTTACCGCAGCCTGGCCTGTTGTAGGATACAGCATGGGCAATCTGCTCTACGAGAATGGCCGCAAGGAGGAAGCACTACGCTACTTTCGCCTCGGAGAACAGTATGCGGGTGAAGAGATCGAAGGGGTGGACCGGGTACAAATCCTACGGCGCATCGCCGAGATAATGCTTGAGCGCAAACGGTTGACAGAAGCCCGCCAATACGCCCTCTCCTCCCTGAAGTTAGCGGAGCAATCGCCCACCGGTTTCACCAACCTGGAAGCAATTCACGGATTACTTTCCCGGGTCGAATCTGCCGCAGGCAGGGCCAGTTTAGCACTTACTTACCTTCAGGAATCTCGCCGCTTCCACGATAGCCTTCAGCGGGTGGAAACGCTGGCGGCAGTAGCCCGTATGACAACGGACTTTGAGAAACAAAAACAAGCCCTGGTTATTGAACGCCAATCTGCACAACTCAATCTGCTCGATAGTCAGGCACGCAATGCGCGTCTGCAACGTATAGGGCTCATCGGCGGCATCCTCGCCCTACTTGCCCTCCTCAGTGCTGGCTGGTACAGCTATCGCCAGCGCCTTCAGCGAAAAGAATTGGAAAGAATTCGCCTGGCCGATGAGGTAAAAAACCACCAGAAAGAGCTCTCCGCTCATGCCCTTCAGATGGCCCAAAAGGGCCAACTGCTAGACCAGCTCGGTGAAGAGCTTCGCCAAATCAAAGGCGAACGCCCCGGTGACCGTAAGAAACTGGATGGGATGCTTCGCGAACTCAGCTCAGAAGAACGTATCGATCAGGACTGGGCCAATTTCCGCACCTACTTTCAGGGAGTTCACGGAGACTTCGAAGACCGACTCAAGGCGGTAGCGGAGGCTAAACCATCGCCACGTGAGCTTCGTCTGGCCGCACTGATCAAAATGCAACTTACCAACCAGGAGGTCGGATCTATTCTTGGCGTGACGCAGGATAGTCTGTATAAAGCAAAGTACCGACTCCGGAAGAAGCTACCAGCAGCGGGGGAAGGGGAGCTAGATGAATATTTGTTGAACATCTAGTACACTATAATAGTCAGCGTTCATTGCACCTGCGGCCGCGCCCAGGAAAGTAAGGCGTATAAGACACTTACTGCCCCGGACGACAGCGTACTATTTTATGGTAACTTCTTCACCGAAATGAGCATCCGTATGAAATTTATTTCACACCTTCTTTTACCATCATTTACTGCCTTTTTACTCTGCATCTGTCCTTCTTCACCCTTGGACGCCCAGAGCCAGGCCGATGTTGACAGCCTCAAAGCAGACCTTGCTGCCCGCCCATTGGGCGACACCGCCCGGTTATGGACCCTGCACTACTTATGCCAAGCCGCCCAGTGGGTAGACCTCCCCCTGGCCAAACAATACGCACACCAAAGCCTGCGGGAATCCGAAGCGCTCGATTATGATTCAGGGCGATCAAGTGCTTATCAGTTGTTGGGTTCTACTTCGGACTACATGGAACAACTGGATAGTGCCCTGTATTTCTACGCCAAGGCAACAAAAATTCACGAAGCGAACGGCCAAGATTATTTACAAGGAATCGTGTATTTCAATACCGCTAATGTTTTCTACAAAAGAGGACAAAATGATTCTGCCCGCCATTTCTTGAATCTTGCGGACGAACGCTTCGCAGAACCTGAACTTTTGAGCCAACGCTCCGGTGTAAACGAGTTCAATGCATTGCTTTACCGGGAAAGTGGAGACTATGAAAATGCGATCATCTTTGCGACCAAAGCCTATGAACTTGCTCGTGAAGGCGATGATAAAGCACGGATGATAACTTCTCAAATGGAAGTAGCCTACTCCTACATCGCATTAGGAGAATACGAAGAAGCACTGGACTACAACAAACAAAGTCTTGAAACCGCTACAACGGAAGGATTTGATTATTACGTAGCCAATCTCCACATCAACATTGCGGAAGTGCTCCGGGAGCTTAAGCAAATTGATAATGCCTTTACTTACGCTTCAAAAGGTATTGCTCTGGTGGAAGCCAATCCTTCTTTTGCGGACCTGGAACCAAACGGCCGGGCTATTCTGGGTGGCATTTACCTGGACATTAAACGCTATGCGGCCGCAGAAGTAGAATTAAGCCGGGCAGAAGAACTGCTTAAAGGTTCCGGTTTTACCAACAAACGATCCGAAATGCTTGGCTACCTCGCGGAAACTCAATTGATGCAAGGCAAGTATACACTAGCGGAAAGAAACGCCGCCGAAGCGGTACAGACTGCAAGGCAAACTGGCCAACGCCCACTTGTTTCCCTAAACCAGGGTCGACTAGCACGAATAGCGGAAGGCCGCAACGATTTCCGTGCTGCTTACCGCTACTTGAAGCAAAGCAAAGCAACCCAGGATAGCCTCAACCGGGAAAACCTGACCAATAAAGTAGCTGAACTAACCCTTCTCTTCGAGAAGGAACAGCAAGACCGGATCATCAGTGAGCAAGCTGGAGAATTGGCGCTGCTCGAAAGTAAAACTCGCGCAGACCGCCTGCAGAAAACAGCCTTGGTGGCCAGCCTGCTTGGCCTTCTTGCATTAATGATTGCTGGTTGGTATGCTTACCGCCAGCGCCTCCAGCGAAAAGAATTGGAAAGAATTCGCCTGGCCGATGAGGTAAAAAACCACCAGAAAGAGCTCTCCGCTCATGCCCTTCAGATGGCCCAAAAGGGCCAACTGCTAGACCAGCTCGGTGAAGAGCTTCGCCAAATCAAAGGCGAACGCCCCGGTGACCGTAAGAAACTGGATGGGATGCTTCGCGAACTCAGCTCAGAAGAACGTATCGATCAGGACTGGGCCAATTTCCGCACCTACTTTCAGGGAGTTCACGGAGACTTTGAAGATCGACTCAAGGCAGTAGCTGAAGCAAAACTATCGCCACGTGAGCTTCGTCTGGCGGCACTGATCAAAATGCAACTTACCAACCAGGAGGTCGGATCTATTCTTGGCGTAACGCAGGATAGTCTGTACAAGGCAAAGTACCGTTTACGGAAGAAGCTACCCGGGGCCGAAGGAGGCGAACTGGACGTTTTCCTGGTAGCGTTTTAGCCTAAAATGAAGGGCATCAGAGTGTTCTTGGCGTAGTCGACACCTTTTAGTGTCCGTTCCTTCTGGCTACTTAAATCGTTACTTCATAGTTAAAAACCCTAGTGTTTACGGGCTTTTTGCCCTATGTCCAGTATATGTCCAGTAGCAAAAATAGGTTTCAGGGCTTGTCTACCCGCAAGTTTGTGGCATCAATCAAGGCTACCCCGACTAAGGGACGGGAAATAAATAAACCATGATTTTTGACCGCCTTATTTTGCGCCCACCGCACTTAAAAATTCTTTCCGTAGCTTAGGCTATGCAAAGAATTTTTCAAGTACGATGAGCTCAAAAGCGTCAGCTCAAAAAACACATTTTATTTAATTCCCGTCCCATAGCAGGCTGGGGGGCCACAAGTTTCACCACAAAATTGTGTGCCATTATGAAAAACGCATTTTATCTCCTCCCCTTCTTCCTTCTTTTCCTGGCCTCGGCCTGTGTCGTTACTGACGACGATGAGATGGTTGTCCCCACACCTGATCCAGAACCCATCTCACTTCGTACCGGGCTGGTCTTTCACGTACCTTTCTCTGGAAACGCCGATGATATTGCCGTTGGTGGCCTGACGGGAACCATCTCTGGCGCAACGATCACTACAGACCGCCACGGCGAAGCCAACGAAGCGTATAGTTTCGACGGGATCAACGATGTCATTAACTACGGCCCCGCTGCCGACCTCGGCTTTGGTGGCAGAAACACCTATACCATGACCGCCTGGGTAAAGCTGGAGGAACGGGACGACACCCAGCGCAATACCATCATGTCAAAGTTCAACGGTGGGGTTGCTGCCGGTTGGTACTTGAGCGTGAACTCCGAGGAAAGAATCCAGGCTTACCGCAACGTATCGCCCTGGTCCATATCCGGTGCACCCTTGGTCCCTTACGATGAGTATGTCCACGTGGCCTCGTCTTTTGACGGTTCCAACTTCACCGTCTGGCTCAACGGAGAGCTCAGCGGCACGACCGTATTCGGAGGCCACCCCAACGATGTTGTTACCGATTTGCTTATCGGGGGGAGCCACAGCCAGAACGTCGTGGTCCCACTACTTAAGGGAACTGTCGATGACGTTCGTATTTACAACCGGCTTCTTACCCCCGAAGAGCTTACCTGGCTGGCTACACATTAGGAGTTAGTGATTAGTGGGGAGTAATTAGTACTCCGCTCGTTGGAGCGTTTCTAGCCCAAAACGAAGGACCTCAGAGTGTTCCTGACGTAGTCAAAACCTCTGAGTGTCCGTTCTTCCTGGCTACCTAGATAGTTACTCCACAGTTAAAAAACCCAGTATTTACGGGCCTTTTGCCCCTGTCCGGTATATGTCCGGTAGCAAAAATAGGATTCAGGGCGTGTCTGCCCGCAAGTTTGTCACATCAATTAAGGTTACCCTACCAAGCAGGTTGGGAGCCACAAGTTTAACCATAAAATTGTGAGCTACTATGAAAAACGCTTTTTTCCTTCTCTCCTTCTTTCTTCTTTGTCTGGCCTCGGCCTGTGTCGTTACTGACGACGACGGGATGGTTGTCCCAACACCCGATCCAGAGCCCGCCTCACTTCGTATCGGGCTGTTATTTCACGTACCTTTTTCTGGAAACGCCGATGATGTTGCCGTCGGTGGCCTTACGGGAACCGTCTCTGGTGCGACGATCACTACGGACCGCCATGGCGAAGCCAACGAAGCGTATAGTTTCGACGGGATCGACGATGTTATTAACTACGGTACTGCGCCTGATTTGAGCCTTGGGGACGTTGCCACCTACACGATGACCGCATGGATCAAACCTGAAGACCTCGGCGACACCCGTCGGCACATAGCCATCTCCAAATTCAATGGCGGTGTTGCAGCCGGTTGGTATTTAGCCATTAACTCAAACCGGGAAATACAAGCTTACCGGAACAATGTCCCTTGGTCTGTTAGAGGAAATCCGGTGAATGTACTTGACGAATACGTCCATATCGCTTCCTCCTACGATGGGGCTAACCTTACCGTTTACCGCAACGGTGAACTTGACGCTACCATCCCATTCCCCAGAAATGATCACGATCGAAATACGCAAGTACTCATCGGCGGTGAGTTCTCCCAGAACAATATCGTCCCCTCTTTCAAGGGCGTTATCGATGATGTCCGTATCTACAATCGGGTACTTACCTCCGAAGAGCTTACTTGGCTAGCTACAAATTAGGAGTTAGTGATTAGTGCTCCACTCGTTGGAGCGCCCATGCACTTCCGCTACTTATTAATTACTAACTACTACCCACTTCTTACCTTGATTGTCCTGCGTCCCACCAAACTACTAGCGAGTCAGTGCGGTGAGGACGTAGGTTATCAGGGTCCGTTTCAACATTTGTTTTTCACCATCCCGTACACCACGAAGTGATGTAAACACTTCTACTTAATCAAGGTAAAATGAAAAATCTATTATTCTGCCTGCTGGCCTTTGGCCTTGCAGCAAACCTCGGTGCACAGCCCGAGCACGACACCTGGTTTTACGGCTTCAAGGCCGGAGCTACCCGCCACGAAATCAAGGATGTCGGTATTACTATCATTCCTGAGGTCTTCGCCGAAGACACCTATCAGGTAGAAACCCTTCCTCAGCTTGGCTTTGCTGGCGGTGTGTTTTTCTACCATCGCTTTTACAAATCCCGCTTCGCCGTACAGCCTGAGATTCTCTTTGCCAGCCGCGGTGGAGACTTTCATTATACGGACGTTCGCGACCTCGATTACACCATCAAGTTCAACTATCAGTACGTCAGTCTTGGAGGCTTGGTGAAAGTCTACCCCGGTGGCGGGCTTCATTTAGGACTGGGTGCCCAAGCTGCCTTCAATGTCGCTTCGGATCGCTTGATGTACACCTCAAACATGCCTGAGCTGGGGCCAGACCTGCAAATACAGCAGAGTTTGCGCGAAGTACTTACCGGCAGTAACGACATAAATCTACTCGGTCAGGTAGGCTACGATTTCAATTTCGGTTTAATGGTAGAAGCACGATACGTACTGGGGCTTAGCGACGTAATCGAGACGAGAGCCAATGGCTTCAACTTCATTGAAAACGTCAACCGGGGTTCGGGCTTTCAGGTGACCTTGGGCTGGGCCATAAAATTCCCAAACTGATGGTATACTTGAAGAAATCCTTACAGCTACTATCTCATCTACTTGGTCTTCCCTCTACTTGGGGGAAGGGTCATGGGAGAGGGCTTTATGTAGCACTGGCAATCATACTCGCCCTAGCCCCCCTCCAAGCCCAGCCAATACTCCCTGCCGAAACCACCGGTAACGCACACTATATCTTCACCGTTTACACCCCCACTTCTCAACAAGAAGCCTTGGTGTGGCAAACTCCAAAGACTAAGTTAACCACCCACCAGGCGCGGCTTGATGATTCTACTGAAATCAGGTTAAACCCCACAGACCATTCGGTATTGAGAACCTTTGTTGACCTGGGCGCGGACGCAGGTGCAGTGCGGGTTAATGAAATGCCGGACGCCCCGGTCATCACTGAATTACTCTGCTACGACCAATTGCTCTCCCCGGAACAACGTCAGCTCACCGAAAGCTACCTGGCCATCAAACACGGCCTGACCCTGAACCAAACCCTACCTACTAACTACCTCGCTCCGGGGCCGGGCGGCAAAGCCTATCCTGTCTGGACGGCAACGGCGGAACGAGAATTCCGCCACCGGATTATTGGTCTGGCACAAGACCCCGCCGCAGGACTGGAGCGCACAGAAGGGTTTTCGGTCCTTGCTCCGGACTTACTACATCTCAGTTGGGCTCAAGCTCCTGATTCGACAGCCTATCTGCTCATCGCGGACGATGGTAAACCTACAGCGCGCAACCCGTATGATGACCATACGGAGGGCTACATCACCCTACAACGAAAGTGGCGGGTACAAGCCTCGGCCGAAGCAGCACCAGCTACGCTGTCCTTTAATCCGCAACAGCTGTTTTCGCGCGCGCAACCGGGGGAGCGCTGGGTGCTACAAGTTAGGCGTATAAGTACACTTATACACCCTGAATCCAGCTCGGATCTCCAACTCATCGATCCAGTGCCCAACACAAACGGAAGACTAACCTTTCAGCTACCACCAGCCACCAGTCATTTTCAGTTGGCACTACGGTGTTCTGATTGTGAGGTCGCTCAACCGCCTTCGGAGAACACCTTCTTTCGCTTCACTCAACTAAGCCCCAACCCCGTTCAAGCAGGTCAGCCGAGCCAACTCCGGATCGCACTGGCCAACGAATCAGCCCTACTAATAACCGCCTTCGACGCCCTCGGCCGTGAAGTTTTTAGCCAGGCACTACCTCCCAACACGCACCACCTTACGGAGCTGTCCTTTCCTATTCCCGGAACCTATTCCTTGCACCTGCGGCCGCGCCTGAAAAAACGCTCCGCCCCGCAACGGACCCTGAAGGTCGTTGTGCACTAACCTCCTAAATCCAACACTATGCTTATCATGAATTCATTTAGGTTGTTACGCGAATGGATAACTGCTAACGTGGGGCTATCAACCAAAAAGGTGGAATTACGCGGACGGCTATCACCGTCTCGCTCCACCCCTCGCTACGATAGACGCCCCTCCGGGGCTGTACGACAGCAAAATCAAATATCCCATATCATTTATCGCATACCTCTCTCGGTCAGAGCCGTGCGGCAGCCAAATCAAGAATCGAGAACCAAGAATCGAGAATCGAGAATCTTGATCATGCGGCAGCAAAATCAAATATCAAATATCCCTTATCGCTTATCCCTTATCTGCCTTACCTTCCTCCTCCTTTCCTCCCTTCTCCCCCTTTCCCCCTTACGGGCCCAGGCTCCGGTAGCCAATCCACCAGTTTACTCCGTGGTCTCCCCTACTCCACCAGCCCCTGCTCAACCTGCCGATGGCATCACCCTAATTGAAAGCCCATCCGCAAGCCCAACCGGAGCGGCAGCGCTTGCCCATCCCATCAAGCTACCACCTGCGCGCAAAGGCCATACTCCTGCCCTGGCAATCACCTACTCTAGCGATCACTTACACGGCTGGGTGGGTCGCGGGTGGGACCTCACCCTACCCACCATCAACGTTGAAACCCGCTGGGGTGTCCCCCGCTTCAACGCCGCCAACGAAACCGAGACCTATCTTCTTGAAGGTGACATGCTGGCACCCGTTGCCCATCGGGGAGAAACACGGCCGCGCAGCGCAGAGCTTACCTTCCACCCCCGCGTCGAGAACCAGTTCCAGCGCATCACCCGGCACGGCAATAACCCAAAAAACTACTGGTGGGAAATCGCCTCGCCCGACGGAATGGTAGAATACTACGGAGGCACTCCTGATGGTATAGTTCCGGCCGCACTGTTGACGGATCAATCCGGTAATATTGCCAGTTGGGCCCTCGTCCAGAGCTGGGACGTACACGGCAACCGCATCGACTACCAATACACTGTCCAGACGGACAACGGGCGGCCTGGCAGCTCAGAAACAGGTAAAAACCGCTATCCCGACCGTATTACCTACAACGGATACCTTACCAACGCAGGCCCCTATGAGATCAACTTCATCCGAGACCGGGAACTCGGCGAAGGCCGACGTCCTGACGTCAGGACTGATTTCACCAGCGGCTATAAAATGGTGACTGCCGATCTACTGCGGCAAATTGAAGTGAGGTACCGGGGCGCCCTGGTGCGTCGTTACGAACTAAGCTACCAAACCGGGGCTTTCCACCAGTCGCTTCTGAATAGTATTACCGAATTTGGTAGTGATGGTAGCCGACTGACCGGGCATGATCTTGAGTACCACGAGCTTCCCTCCGGCAACTTCAGCGCCTTCGGACCAACCGAAACCTGGGCAAGTGGCAACGACAATGTTGAAGCCAACATCCTAAACCCAATACCGGGTTTTACCGGCGAAATATCCGCACTTGGAGGTTCGGCCTCTACCAGCCGCCAGGTCGGTAGCGCTGTAACTATTGGCCCCATTGGCCCGCCCGCCTCAAAGGAATTAACGGTGGGCGGAACCTTCGGGGCAGGATCAAGCGAAGGCAAGGGAGTTTTGACCTTCGTCGACATCAACGGAGACCTGCTGCCCGACAAGGTATTTCGCCGTGGCAACGATCTGGTGTGGCGTAAGAATCTTTTCGGCGAAGGCGCTACTGGTTTCGGGCCCGTCCGGCCAGTAGTGGGCATCCGTGAATTTAGCGTAGTAAGTACGACGGAGACCAACATCGGTTTCGAGGCCAACATTACGCCATTCTTTGCGGGCTATGAAAATACAACATCCCGAACTTCAACAACCACTTACTTCACGGATTTCAATGGCGATGACCTTGTTGACATCCTGCACCGGGGTAAGATATATTTTAACCACCTCGACGCGAACGGCAATCCGACCTTCACCCTCAACAGCGGCGATACGCCCAGCCCGATCATCAGTGGCGCGGCACCCGACGGCGACCTGGTGAACGTTGACCCGGCAGAGCAGCAGGAATTGATCGACATGACGCCCAAACACGATGTTGTTCGGAGTTGGGAAGCGCCTTTCGCAGGGACCGTTCGCATTGGCGGAAGTGTTCAACTTTTGGAACAGCCAGGCATCGATGATTACAACCGCGAAGACGGCGTCCGGGTAACAATTGAAACCAACGCAACGGGATTTATTAATACGCAGCTATACGAAGCCACCATCAACGCCAACGACTACGTTCCCCGGACACCTAACGGAGTCAATGCTATTACGGTACGCGCCGGCCAGCGGATTTATTTCCGGGTACAATCCGTTTTCGACGGCGCTTTTGACCGGGTAATCTGGGATCCGGAAATCACTTACCTGGGGGAAGATCCTACGGAAACGGACGTGAACGGGCTTCCTGTTTACCGTTATCGAGCGAGTGAAGACTTCCTACTCGCCAGTTGCCAAACCGTAGTAATGCCCCTGGCGGGAAGCGTAGATTTGCGCAGTACCTTCAGCAAACCAGCCCTTACCGACACCCTTCATTTGGAGCTTATGCTTGGCGGACTGGCGGTTCGTTCGTGGAAGTTTGCGCCCGACAGCGTAGTGACGGACATTGAACTGGAACACCTGAATTTTGCCGTAGCGCAAGACCAACTCTTGCAACTTCGAATGCGGGCCAACGCTTCTGTAGACTGGACGGCACCGACCTGGATTCCCGTACTCAATTACGTTAGCGCGAACGATGGAACTCCGGTCATTGGACCGGACGGCGAAGATCTCTACCGCTATTGCCCGGCCATTGATTATACGATGCGGACAAAGATGCTGCAGCGGCCTGAGCCCTGGGTGGCCACCGCAGACAGCGTAGATTACGACTTCAGTCTTGCTTACGTAGACTTTGATTTAGACGTGCGTTTAGAACGGTTCAGCATGACTATTCGGAGTGCCGACACTACTTATTTACAGCGTGACACTATGCTTATTTTGGGCGCGGCCGCAGGTGCAGTGAATTGGACAGGAAGAGCAGCGATCGTACCGGGAGATTCTGTCTGGATCGAAGTATTTGGCCCTGCCAGCCTGGAAAGTGCCCTGAACGAAAGTACTTTCACTTTAACGAGTAATGGCACTACTCTTCCCGTCGTTATCGGAAAACACCGAATGCGTACGGCCAATGAAATGATCTTTGGGCCGCAGTTCCGGGGCTGGGGCCAGTTCGTTTACCGGGGAGCCGGAGCGCTGGGCAATAGTCCCATTTTGGAGACACTGCTCCAGTTACCGAACCCTGATGTAGAGGAAGATGATATTGAAGACATAGAGATTGACCCGGACGACCCGGACTTCAGTGAGTTTGAAGGACTAACGGATGACCCCACCCAGGAGCAATTCATCGTTATGGTTGCGGAAGCAAAAGCTGGTGTCTGGCGTGGTTACGACGACCTTACCCTGGTCGGCGCTGACTTCCAAAGCAGCTCCCGCCTGGGAGAAGACGATGTCATCCTTACTCCTGATCTCGGCACGGGTGGCAGTGCGCCTCCGCTAACGAGCATTTCAAAGATGGAAGCCATCGCCGCAGGTGCTGGCTTCGGCCCCGCCAGCTTAGCCGGCTCCGCCGCCTGGAACACGACTACCAACCTACTGGAAGTGATGGACCTGAACGGTGATCGTTACCCAGACCTCGTCACGCCCCAACGGGCGCAGTACACTACGGTTTACGGAGGGCTGAGTAACCAGAGCATCGTGCATGGCTTCGGCAATCACGTCGCCAAAAGCCATGCCGTCGGCGGGACGGCCGGCGGTAAATACGTAGACTCCAGCCCAACGAACAGCGGAGACACCTCCGGCAAGGGAAGTCGTAAGCGCCACCGCCGCTCAAAAACCACCACCAAAAACCAGGGTGCAAAAGCCCAGAGTGCCAACGAATCCGCCGAAGCAGGTGGCTCGATCAGCGTCAACTTCTCTCGGGACAACGACTACACCCTCCACACCTGGCTCGATGTAAACGGAGATGGACTAACGGACAAGGTCTGGGATAACGGCGATGTAGCCTTTAACCACGGTTACCGCTTTGGCCCAAGAGAGAATTGGGGCTTTGCGGATATCCGCAAGGGCATCAGCATTGATTATGGCGGCGGCGGCGGCATCAACATCAGCAACAACTCTTTCGCTGCGGGCTTTGCCATTACCCGGACGGATAATTACTCCACCGCAGCCCTACAGGACGTAAACGGAGACGGCTTGGCGGATGCTATAGCCTACAATGCAGATACCCGGATACTGCGGGTAGCTCTGAACACCGGGACGGGCTTCGCCAGCTACATTGACTGGGCGCGGCTCAGCGAGCCGCTTGATAAGGGCGACGCTACGGCAGAGAGCCTCAACTTTGCCTTCACCGTCTGTATCCCGATCTTCTTCATCCGTATCTGCGTCAACCCAAGTGGATCGGTGGGGCGCGGAGCAAGCCGGGTACTCAGCCAGTTCAACGATATCGACGGAGATGGTTTATTAGACGAGCTTAGCTCTACGAGGGATAATCAGTTGAGCGTTCGGCGCTCCACCTTGGGCAAAGTAAACCTCCTTCGGAGCATAAAACGCCCCCTTGGGGCTACGATAAACCTCGACTACGCCGCCGCAGCCAACAAAAACGGAATGCCCTTCCCGAAGTGGCTCCTAACCGAGGTAACACTGAACGACGGCGTAGACGGCGATGGGCCTCGCCTGCGTAAAACAAGGATGCGCTATGAAGACCCGGTTCATGAGCGCCACGAGCGGGAATTTTTTGGCTTCGCCAAAACAATTGAAGCCGAACTGGACACAGAAAACGGAGACGCTGTTTACCGCAGCTACGTAACGGAATATACCAACGACAACTTCTACAACCGCAATCTACCGGTAAAAGAGTACACGCTCGATGCCGCTGGCAACCGTTACCGGGAAACAGAATATACCTACGAGTTGCGCAATCCGGATACCCAGACGGCACTCTCCCCCAACCTGGTAAATAGCGACCAGGGCCGGGCATTCCCCGTCCTGCTGCAACGTACCGAGCGCTACTATGAAGGTGGCCCTACGGCAGAGCTAGAACAATTGACCACCTTCCTTTACGATAGCATCGGGCAAGTGTTGTTGAAGACCGACTTCGGAGATGGAACACCGGAGGATGAACTACGGACAGCATACGAGTACTACCCTTCTCCAGCTGGAGTATATTTCACGGACCGGGTAAAATCACTCAAGCTTTATGCTGGTGGAGCACTAAAACGCCGCAGTGAAATGACAGTTGACGCACGCGGCAACGTCCTGCAACTCCAAAAATTCGTCGACGAAAATACTGCCGCGGTTTTTGATTACACCTACGATGAGTTCGGCAACGTACTGACGGCTACGAGGCCTCCAAATGCTTCGGGTGAGCGGATGGAGTATGCCTATGAAATCGACACGGTAGAACACATGTACCCGGTCAGCACTACAAACAGCTACGGTTATAAGTCCACAGCGAGCTACGAGTTCCGCTACGGACACCAACTGAGTGGTACTGACATCAATGGTCATACCCAAACGCTCACGCTGGATGAACACGGCCGCATCGCGACAATAAAACTGCCGAAGGATTCAACTTACAGCTATCGGTACGAGTACTTCCCGAATGCGAACCCTCCCTATGCGAAGACCGATCATTACGATCCGGAAAATGATGTGGACGTACCAACCGCCGTCTTCCTCGACGGGCTGGGGCGCGTAATTCAGGAGCAACACCTGGCGGAAGTTGACGGGAACTTGCGGATGGTCACCACCGGAACGATAAGCTACGATGCTTTCGACCGGGCCGTGACCGAGACCTACCCCGGCCTTTCCTCCCCTGCTCCTTTAAACCTTTCCTTTGCACCTGCGGCCGCGCCAAAATCTCGTTCTTCCTTCGACGTACTGGACCGACCGACAAGCATCACCCTACCTGACAACTCGACCAAAACAATGGTCTATGGCTTCGCTACGGATCCTACCGGAATTCGCCGTTTCCAGGAAAGAATGACCGATGCGCTAGGCTTTACTGAAACAACGCTGACCGACGAACGTGGCCGACAAGAAGTGTACCTGCGGGAGGCCGACACCCTCACGATTCAAACCATCTTCAACTATGACGCCCTCGGAGAGCTCCTTTCCGTGACCGATGCAGGTGGCTTCCAGACCGTTCATGAATACGATTGGCTCGGTAGAAAATTCGCCACCACCTCCGCCGATGGTGGCCGGATTGAGAAGGTATTTGACCTGGCTGACAACATCGTGCGCAAGCACACCCCAAACTTACGGGAAGTCTTCGGAGAAGAAGGTGCAATTGAATACAGCTACGATTTCGAGCGCCTGACTGGCATCGTATACCCCATTAATTTTCAGAACAAAGTCGAGATCAGTTACGGTGGCCCAGACGCACGCTTCAACCGTACCGGCCGTGTCGTTCTCCGCCAGGACGCCAGCGGCGGCGAAGAGTTTTTCTACGACGAGCACGGCAGTTTGCGCAAGACCATTCGCACCCTTTTGATCAACGAATCAACCGCCCGCACCTTCGTCAGCGAAGTAGAATACGACAGCTGGGACCGCGAGAAAAGACTCGGCTATCCAGACGGAGAATGGGTTGAATACGGCTACAATACTGCTGGCCAGCTCGCTACTATGCACGGTGAAAAAGACGGCAATCGCTATGATTACATCAAGGCGATCACCTACGATGAGTTCGGCCGGGTAACCGGTAAAACCCTCGGCAATGACAGCCGCGACGCCATGACCTTTGACCCGCTGACCCAGCGCCCGGCTACCTTAAAAGTACGCTCCAACGGTACAACACTTCAGGACTTGAGTCTGGATTATGACCTGACGGGCAACCTGGAAAGCCGGAGCCAAACAGCCGCAGGTACCGATGGGATAGGCGGCACCAACCGTGAACAATTCACCTACGACCCGCTCTACCGCCTGACGGAGGCAACCGGTGAGTTCGCCTCGGCCAACGGTGCGGAAAGCTACGTCTACTTTGCCGATCATGACGATCTTTACAACCAGACCCGCCGCGAACTACAACGCTCCGCCAACGGCGAAACCGACCGCCTAAACAGTTATGATCAACGCTTAAGGGTAACGGACGAGCACCCGCATCGCATCGCGAACTTAGGCGGCCGCTCCTACAACTACGACGCTAACGGCAACCTCGTCGGTTACCAGGGAGAAGCCGGCAGCTACCGTTATCAGCAAAGCCGTTGGGATGAGGAAAACCGGATGATGGAATTCAGCGACAACGGCACCATTAGCAGGTACACTTACGCCGCAGACGGTGCTAGGGTAATACAAAGTGAAGGTAAGATGAAGGGCGTATTCACGGACGGTGCGCCAACGGGTTTCGTTAGTCATTCTGGAAACTACGTTGCCTACGTTTCTCCTTATTTCACCTTCACGAACAGCACCTTCACGAAGCACTATTTCATCGGCGACCAACGGATCCTTACGAAAGAAGGCACCGGAGAATTCAATAATACTTACTGGCCCTACGGTGGTTTGACTGCCGGAGACCTGAACTATACCGCCAGAATGAATGACCTGACCAATACCGTATGGAACTACTACGTCGGGCTCGGGTTACCGCCAGGGCCACCCACCCTTCCTGGTTACTATGGCCAGCCCGGGGTGACGGGCGATCGGCTTCCTACGAGTGCTGGCGGTGATTTTGAAACAGGCCCTGGCCTGCCCACTTCGGGACCAAACGGTGCCCCAACTGCTGACGGCCCGCCCGGAACACCAACCTGGTATACCAGCCCGCCCGACCGGGATAGTATCGGGATCGGCTACGGTTACGAAGGCTACGGCGTATTTCCCGAAGTCGTTACCTCTTACTATCACACCGACCAGCTCGGCAACGTTACCTGGATCACCGATGGACTCGGAAGAGCCGTCGCTTACCGGGCTTACCTACCCAGCGGAGAATTGTTTACCGAGCAGACCAAAACGGCACCACCACTGAACTATACCTTCAACGGGAAGGAAGAAGATGAAGCATCCGGCTTGCACTACTTTGGCGCTCGTTACCTGGAAGCAGAAACCGGCCGCTGGCTTAGCATCGATCCCCTGGCGGAGGCTTACCCGGGGCACAACCCCTACGCCTTCGGCCTCCACAACCCATTACGCTTCATTGATCCAGACGGTATGGAAGCTTATGACTTGTACACTACCCGCCTGGGAGCAGCCATAGATTTCGCCCGTATCTACAACAAACGGTCCATCAAGAAAAACTGGGAATTTGGTACCAACATCTACAAAACCAAATTGAACGGACGCACCGCGTACTACTACGACCGGCCGCGCACGGACCGCGAATCCAGCAGCGTAGACCTGCCCGCTACCCTCGGTTTCGACAAAATTGTAGCCGACATCCACACCCACAGCCGCATGGAAGAAGGTGCAGATGGTTACAACGAGCACTCCCCGGACGACCGGCGCGGAAACCGACGGCAGAAACGCACCGGCTACGTGGCCGTGCCCAACGGTGAGCTACGGATCTACGTACCCAAAACCCGGCAGGAAGGGACGGTTGCCACCGGCCTACCCCACGACAAGGCGTTCTACGGTAAAGGAGACCCAACGCAGGAAGTCGGTAAAAATTGGAAACTAAAAACCAGTGCCATGGTAGGCGGAATCGGCACACCTGAACACACCGCCGTTCAGGAATGGCGCAATAAGCGAGGCTTCAAACCTTTCAAACGCGCCATTGGAGACAGGAGTAGAAAGCGGAGAAAGAAGAATGGGAATAAAGCTGCGGTGCGAAAGGTTTGGTCGCAGTAGTTATTGGTTGCCCGGCCTTCAGGCCGTGAAGGTTCGTCGGTATTTATGCCGACCTGAAGGTCGGGTAACCAGCACGACTTGAAAGCCGGGAAACCTACCTACCGCCCGATCACATTGCGGCCCAACTGGAACATATGTACCTCATCCGGACCGTCCGCGAGGCGGACGCTGCGCGCATAGGCCCAGAAGGCGGCAAGGGGCGTATCCGCACCAGACACCCCCATACCTCCGTGGGCCTGGATGGCCCGGTCAATCACCGTTTGCGCCATGGTGGGCGCAACAATTTTGATCATCGACACCAGTTCTTTAGCGTGCTTGATGCCTTTGCGGTCAATCTTGTCAGCAGCAGAGAGCGTAAGCAAGCGGGCCTGCTCGATCTCGCAGGCGGAGCGGGCCACCTCCTGACGGATACTGGAGAACTTGCTCAGCTCACGGCCGAAGGCCGTGCGGGAGCGGACGCGATCGCACATCAGCTCCAGGCTCCGCTGGGCGGCGCCGATCAGGCGCATACAGTGGTGGATGCGACCCGGGCCAAGGCGGCCCTGCGCCACTTCGAAACCCCGACCTTCGCCCAGGATAATGTTCTCGAGCGGAACACGGACGTCTTTCAGTTCGATCTCAGCGTGGCCGAACGGGGAATCATAAGTATGAAACGCATCGAGTGGTCGGACGATGCGAACGCCAAGGGTATCTGCTGGCACCAAAATCATACTCTGCTGTTGGTGGCGGGCGGCATCCGGATCCGTTTTGCCCATCACAATGTACATGTTACAATCTGGGTGCATCGCACCGGTACTCCACCATTTCCGGCCGTTGACAACGTACTCGTTTCCGTCGCGAACGATCATGGTACAAATGTTGGTTGCGTCGGAACTCGCCACTTCCGGTTCGGTCATCAGGAAGGCGGAGCGAATCTTTCCATCAAGCAACGGCAGCAACCATTTTTCCCGCTGGGCGGGCGTACCGTACTTGGCCAACACTTCCATATTTCCAGTATCGGGCGCGCTACAATTAAAGACCTCCGAGCACCAGAGGTAGCGGCCCATTTCTTCGGCCAGCGGGGCGTATTCCAGGTTCGTCAGGCCGGGGCTATACTCACCATATTCTTCTGGGAGAAAGAGGTTCCAGAGGCCAGCAGTGCGGGCTTTTTCTTTCAGGCCGGGCATGGCCGGATGGACTTGCCAAAGATTCTTGCTGGTCCATTCCGCGTATTCCTTGTCTAGCGGAGCGATGTGCTCGTTGATGAAAGCTTTTAGTTGGGTTAGGAGAGACTTGGTCTTGTCGTTGTATTCAAAATTCATGCTGATCGTTTTTGGGCGCGGGCGCAGGTGCAAGGTAAGGTTTTGAGGAGCGGGGAAGGGAGGGATTCTCTCTTTATTAACGGTGCCTTCTCGCACTCGGAGAGTGCTCGGACCACTCGCGCTCAGAGAGCTCCTCGGCCAGGCTAGCGACCTAAACAGTTGCAAATATAAATCACACAACTCCCACTGTATTACTGTAACTCTACGGCTTCATCTCGCGGTATAGTTGGGTGCCAAGGCGGGCGAAGACTTTAGAAACTTCGCCAAACATAGCCATGCGTTTGTCTTTCGTTTTACCCGCGACAAAGCGGGCGTAGAGCTGTTGGGTGATGACGGCAGATTTATAACAAGCGAAGGCTTCGTACCAGTCCATCCGGCTGAGATCGAGACCGGAGTGCTCGGCGTAGCGTTCCTTCAGCCAGGCTTTGGTTGGCCAGTCTCCTTGCATCATGGAGGTCGGTAGTTGCTGGCCATTCGGCATTTTCTCCGGCCAGTAACTCAGCAAGCCGCCAAGGTCAATGAGTGGATCACCGAGGGTGGCCATGTCCCAGTCGAAGACGGAGCTGACGGCGTCGGGCTCGTCAGCCTTGAACTGGCAGTTATCGAATTTCAGGTCTCCGTGGACAATGCTCACACGCTGGGGCTGGGGGACATCCTTCAAGAGGCTGTCCATCAGAGCGTCCATGTGTTGGTTTTCTTCGATTTTGGCGAGGCTCCAGCGCTTGGCCCAGCCCTTTAACTGACGGTCTACAAAGCCGGCCGGTTTGCCGAGATCGGAGAGGCCGGCGGCAGCTACGTCTACGAGGTGGAGGTCGGCGCAGGCTTTCATCAGCGCGTCGGAGAGGCGCTCAGGAGCTTTATCGAATTTGGAAAAACCATCAGGCAAACCCGTACGAATCACGACGCCTTCGCGCCGCTCCATTACCACGAAATCACTCCCAATAATTTCATGGTCGGTACACAAGTGAAAAGCATTCGGTGCGGCCGGGAAGCTGGGATGCAGGGCGGAGAGTACTTTATACTCCCGCTTCATGTCGTGCGCCCCTGGTGCGATTTTACCGAAAGGCGGCCGTCGCAACACCAGCTCCCGCACTCCGAAGCGGAGCAAATAGGTCAGGTTGGCGTGCCCGCCGTGGAACTGGGCGTAGGTGAATTCGCCAGCCAGGTCAGGCATTTGCTCGCGGAGATAGACTTCCAGTTTGAGCCAGGGTAGTTCTTCGCCGGGGCGGATGTTTTTGTAGTCTTGCAAGGGGGAGGAGTAAGGGGAAGAAAGAAAAAGGAGGGAAAGGAAGAATGGATAAAAGAATGGTAGGGCCTAAGCTATGGCTTTCTTTTACAACCTAAAACTATTTTGGTGGACAATTAGATAACGCTTTCATTCTTAGCTTCTCTAACCGACAAGTTCCCCTACCCTTCCACTGCACCTGCGGCCGCGCCCCGATTACTACCGCTCCGTCCGATTAAAATAGTATCGATTGAGGCCGTCAGAATTTGCCTCGATTAATTCCGGTAAGCCATCACCGCTCAAATCAGCGATGATGATGTCATAGGTATCAGCCTCCTCTTCTGAAAGCAGCTGTTGCCGCCAGCTGTTTCCTTTTCCAGCATTCAGGTAAACGGCGTTAGGAGCATCAGAATTTCCGATCACCACGTCTACATCCCCGTCTGAATCTACGTCCGCGAGGGCAAGGGCGTAGCTGTATTCTTGGTCTGGGCCGAGGATGACGGAACGCGTAAACGACTGGTCTTTATCGCCAAAATACACGACGTTGGGCTCTCCGATATTGGCCGTAGCGATGTCCAGAAAGCCATCGCCATCAATGTCCGCGATCCCAACCGAGCGGGTGTTGTCCTTGCCCGTACCAAAGGGTATTGTCTCCTTAAATTCCAGGTTCCCGTCATTCAGGTAAACGTAGTTCGGTTGGTCGTCCCGGTTGGCGAGAATGAGGTCTGGGAGATCGTCCCCGTTGATGTCCGCTATTTCAACATCGATGGTGGCGTCCTTTGCGTTACCAAAGCTCCGGGTCTCATCAAAATTCCCTTTTCCGTCGTTTATGCAAATCTCGTTGGGCATGCCCCGGTTGGTGATGAGGATGTCAACGTCGCCGTCCTGGTCGAGGTCGGCCAGGGTGAGGTTACGGGTGGAGGCGTAGGGTTTACCGAAAGCGGAGCCTTTGGTAAAAACGCCGTTTCCGTCGTTAATGAAGGTATAGTTCGGCGCCCGGTCGTTCCCTACGGCGACGTCCAGATCTCCGTCGCCATCCAGGTCTGCAAGTTCGGTTGCGTAGCTGGTGGATCGGTCGGAGCCCAGGTCGCGCTCTACGGTAAAGATGCCGCGCCCGTCGTTGACAAACACTCGGTTCTGGCCCGGCCAGTGCCTGCCGTTGGCAACCACCAGGTCTTTGTCGCCATCTCCGTCAATATCTCCGCAGGAGACGGAGGCGGTGCGTTCCGTGTAGGTCCCCAGAATGAGGCGAGAGCTGGCTTGGGCTTTGAAG
>CAYPIM010000048.1:0-31281 GCA_964410795.1 uncultured Lewinella sp.
AATCCAGCTTGTAAATATGGGGAACTCCCAAAGCACTACCCAAAGTTTGGGCCGACTCATTTTGGTGATGCCCCACGTATACCAGACTCCGTCACTCCAGTATAGTTTTACTTGTATTTTGGTACACACTTATTGAAAACTATCAGGCCAAAACAACGATAAAATTTTGTTTCACAAAACAAACTAAGTGGCGAATATTCGCTAAATTATTCAATGTATGTACAAAGTTTACAAGCTTTTTCTATATGTTTGCGAAATAACCAAGAACCCAAGCCGGGTTCTGTTGAGGCAAGTTGCCTCAGTTCAAACTGTTCTTCACCCATTTTATTCCCGCTTCAATAAACCAACCTTTCCCTGAAGCAGGCGTCTCCCGATCGATCTTAAACATCATTTTACTAAGCAGGCTTTCACCAAGTAGTGGTGAAGGTCTAATATTCTCTTGTCCAAGATATAGGATAGGGTAATGAGTATGTCTAAAGATTCGGGAGGTTCACTCAACTCACTCACTTTATGAAATCACTTTACTATTTATTCACGCTTGCAATAATTGCATGCCCACTTCTGATTGGAGCCCAGACCGTTTCTGGAATGATTACCGACGGAGACGATCCCGTTATCGGCGCTACCATCTCTGCTGGTTCATCTATGGGTACAGTATCCGACGTTGACGGAAAGTACTCCCTTGACCTAAAAAGCGCTGGCACCTACACGCTAACGATCAGCTACATCGGTTACGACTCTGAAACCCGTGAGGTCACACTCGCCGCTGGAGAAAACGCGACGTTGAATATTAACCTTGAGAGTGGTGCGACCAACCTGGAGGAACTCATCGTTGTAGGTACCCGTACTGCGCCCCGCTCGAATACGACCACTCCCCTGCCGGTTGATGTCTTCCGATCAAAGGATCTCATCTCCACCGGTCAGGCAACTTTCGATAAAGCACTGCAATACCGCGTTCCATCTTTCAACACTGTTCAAACGCCGGTAAACGATGCCACCTCACTGCTTGACCCCTACGAGATTCGTAACATGGGCCCGAGCCGTACACTGATTCTCATCAACGGTAAGCGGAAGAACCTTTCTGCCCTTCTTTATACCCAAACCTCTCCCGGACGCGGAGAAACGGGTGCGGACATATCGGGTATTCCGGTTGATGCCATCAAGCGCATTGAGATCCTCCGTGACGGTGCCTCCGCACAGTACGGTTCCGATGCAATTGCTGGTGTAATGAACATCATTCTGAAGGACGACGACGAAGCCGGTAGCTTCACCCTGCGTACGGGGATCACCAGCGAAGGCGACGGTGAGATGTACGGCATCGCCCTCAACAATGGCTCTAAGTTCGGCCGTGATGGTTTCCTTAATTACACGCTCGATCTCAGCAGGACCAATCTTGCTAACCGCCCTGGCACCGTAAGTGCAGAAGGTGAAGCGGGTGACTTCGGCGCAGACCTCGCTGACGTTCAAAGCTTCCTCTCCGACTACCCAGATGCTGGTAACATCAACGGCTCTCCGGAGACAACGGCTTCCAAGGTAGCCGTCAACTTTGGCAACAACATCACCGACAATACCGAGATTTACGGCGACGCCGCTTACATCTACAAGCGCGTCAACTCTTTCGCCAACTACCGAACTCCCTACTGGCGTACCGAAGAGGATTTTCCCTACCTGGCGGATTTCTTCCCCAACGGCCCCAACGGTGAGTATATCGGTTATGTACCAACCTTCGAAGGTCTGCTGAATGACTACAACGGAACCCTCGGTTTCCGCACCAAAAAAGACGGCTGGATTGCGGACCTTAGCTTTACCGTTGGTGGAAACCAACAGACCTATAAAGTCAACAATTCTCATAACCGCAATGGTACGCTTAATCCCGATGGCACATTCCGCTATCGTGAGAACAGCCCCATTAACTTTGATCCCGGTGGCACTCGTTTCACGCACACTGTTGGTAACATTGACATCACTCGCCGCCTGTCCGATAAAGTAGGCATCGCTTTCGGTTCCGAATTCCGCAACGAAAACTTCACCGTAATTGAGGGCCAACTTTCCAGCTACGAAGACGGCGGTGCAGACTCCTTCGCCGGTGCGGATCCCCGTAACTCAGGTAAGTTCAACCGTTACAACTTTGGTGGCTATGCCGATGCAGCCTTTGACATCACTGATGACTTTCTGGTAAATGCTACCGTTCGTCTGGAAAACTACTCAGACTTTGGCAACGCATTTGTCTACAAGCTTAGCTCACGCTATAAATTTAACGACGACAAAATTACGGTTCGCGCTTCCTTCTCTACTGGTTTCAAAGCCCCTACCCTACACCAGATTTTCACGCAAAAGGCTCAGTACAGCTTTGTTCCCGGTCAGGGTATTCAGGTGGGTGGCCTCGTCAACAACGTAAGTCGTGAAGCTCGTCTTCTCGGTCTTCCTTCCCTGGACCCCGAGCAGTCTACCAACTTTACGCTAGGTGTGGGGCTGCGCCCATCAGACGATCTGAGCATTACGATTGACTATTACAATATTAGGGTAGAAGATCGTATCATCCTCTCTACTGAAATCGGGGGAACCGACGGTGGCGGCACTGAGCTTGACCAAATCCTAACTGATAATAACCTATCTGACCTCAGTTTCTTTGTGAACGGTATTGACTCCCGTACTTCAGGTCTCGACTTTGTAGCCAACTACCGTGGCCTGAAGCTCGGTGAAAACATACTGAGTGTTAACCTTTCTGGCAACTACGTAATCCAGAACGAACGCGACGGCGACGTTAAGAACCCAGCCATTGTTGCTGGCGCGGGGCAATCTGTTGCCAACCAGACGCAGGAAGCACTATTCTTTACTTCCCGCCCTAAGTTCAAAGCTATCCTTGGCCTTAGCACTGATTTAGGAAAACTGGGTATTTCCCTGAACAATACAGTCTTCGGCCCTACTACCTTCTACCAGCAGGGGCTTGACGCTGGCATTTTCACGGAGTTCAACACTAAGGTTGTCACTGATCTGGCGTTCAATTATGGCATCTCTGATAAGACGACCCTATCCCTCAACATCAACAACCTCCTCAACGTATTGCCCGAGTGGGAATTCAAGTCTGAGACCGATGGTGACAGCCGCCTGAACGACACCGAATTCCTCCAGGGCCAATCGAACCTCATCACCTTCAACCAGCGTTACTCGCAGATGACCTACGATGGCTACCACTTCAGTCAGTTAGGCACCATGCTTAGTGCAGCACTGAATGTGCGGTTCTAGTACTTTGCATTTAATACTCCCCTCGGTCATCAGAGGAGAATAGCAGCGCTTTCCGGCGCACTGGCCCCCACTGACTTCGTTGTTGGTGGGGGCTTTTTTGGGGGCGCGGCCGCAGGTGCAATGGGGAGGTTTTTCGCTCCGGTCGAGACCTTCCAGGTCGAGTTACACTTAGGCTAACAAAAGACAGGGCGTTTACTACAGCGCTGAAACTCGGCTTGGAAAGCTTCGACCGGGAGAACGGTTAATCTCTTACGCGAAACAGCTCTGTATATTCCGGATGTACATAAGAAAAAGGCCACTCCATCCAATTCGAAACCAGCTTCGCTTTGACCGGGTTGTCAATCACATACCACATTACTCTCATAAACTTCCCGTCTCGAACATCACGATCATAGTAAACTGATGCCCAAAAAGCCTTTCCCGTACTACCCAAGAGCTTGTTCGCACGGTTAGCCGTAAAGGTTTTGAACGAATTAATGATTGGGCCAAGTTCTACTTCCTCCTGACCATCGGGAGCTCGGGCAACAATGTGTAAATGATTACCCATAATACAAGCCGAATAGAGAAACCACCGGCCATTTTCCGCTAACCACTTCAGGCAATCTATCACAACATTTGCGACTTCAGGCTTACTCATGTGATAAGGCCCGTTAGAAAGTTCGTGCAAAGCAGTGTCTATTCCAAGGTGGTAAACGCCTTTAATGTGTTCCCTGCTAGCCAGTAGTGCCGTAGGGATTGTCGCTTCGGGAGAATTATAGAGTTCGTGCAGGGCATTGTCTCGCTGCTCCTTCAATCTAGCTATTTCTATCTGTGGGATGCTTCCATCGAGGCGCATCACGATGTGTGTAGGCCGTAAAGCTAGGGTACGATGGGGGATTTTACCGCCGGGTTCGTGGAAGGGCATTCGTGTTTTTCATTCAATGTACAGATTACTGATTTAGGAGCTAAATCAGCATCCCGGTCGAGGCCTTCGAGGCCGAGCACCTATGTTGCGAAGCAACCTTAATCGTCTCGGAAAAGTAAGCGTCTACCTCCATTCTACCGCGCTACGCGAGAATAAGGACTCGCCCTGGAAGGGCTCGACCGGGACGAAAATTGCCCTGTGACTATACCTAGCTCCGCTCGGGCAGGACTTAAAACCGTTCCTTGCACCTGCGGCCCCGCCAAAAAACAATGGCCCCACCCGTACAATCACGGATGGGGCCAAAGTCTCGCTATTAACGCTAATATTTACTCCGGCTCAAAGCCAAGGATGATATTAAACGTAGACGGTGAAGTATCAGGATTGGAAAGGTCTTTGTCGAAACCAACACCCCAGTCGAAACCAAGGGTACCGAACATTGGGAGGAACACCCGTGCTCCGAAACCTGCGGAGCGCTTCAGGTCAAAGGGATTGAAATCCCGGCCCATTCGCCAGGAGTTACCCGCCTGAGCGAAAGCGAGTACAAAAATGGTACTGGACGGGTTGAGACTAAGTGGGTAGCGCAGCTCCATAGTATACTTACTAAAGATTGGGGTAGCACCCTGCCGGCCGGTAACCGGATTGATATTAGACTCTAGCTCTTCAATTTCATACCCACGCATAGAGATGATGTCTACTCCGGCAAACTGGAATTGCTGATTATTGATACCATCACCACCTAACTGGAAGCGCTCAAAAGGAGATACGCCCGTTGCGTTGTCGTAAGAACCAAGGAAACCAATTTTTGCTTGTGTCTTCAAGACGAATTTACCCACCAGTGGCGTGTACCAATCAGCGTTCAAACGCCATTTATGGTACTCCAGGTAGCGGAAGCGCTCTTCGACGTCAGCCAAATCCTCCGGGTCGCTGCTTCGCAAACCGAGGGCACGGTAAGGAGGCGTGATTTGGGCAGTCAGCTCGATGTTTGAACCTTGCTTCGGGAAGATCGGGTCCGTAGCCGTAGAACGTGCAAGCGTGAACTGAAAACTGAAGTTATTGTAGTTACCAGTTCTTACACTCTCTCCCTTATCGGTGATGAAGAGTTCGGTCCAGTTATCAAGGCCAAGCGTTTGTAGGTTAATACCAGCACGGAAAACGAAGTTATCATCTGGCCAGCGTAAACGTGTGCCAAAGCTGACGGCTGCCTGCTGAATGATAAGTTTACGGGGTTGAATTTCGCTGCCGAGGTCATACTTATTGTAGAAACCAGAGACGGTGAGCGACGTGGGGCGCTTACCACCAAGCCACGGCTCGGTCAGGCTAGCGTTGTAACTCTGGAAAAAACGACCGTTAGTTTGCGCCCGAAGGCTCAGACGCTGCCCATCGCCCTGTGGCAACGGGTGCCACGCCTCTTTGTTGAAGAGGTTACGCAAAGAGAAGTTATTGAAGGTTACGCCCAGTGTACCAATAACACCACGACGACCACCCCAGCCAGCGCTAAGCTCCAGCTGATCCGAAGGCTTTTCCTCTACAGTGTAAATAATATCTACCGTACCTCGATCCGGGTTTACCGGCGTATCGATACCAAGGGTCTCCTGATTGAAATAGCCTAAGCCAATAATCTGCCGCTGAGAACGGATGATATCGGAACGGGAAAACTTCTGTCCGGGGCGGGTAAAGACTTCACGGCGAACTACGTGTTCGTGGGTCCGGTCATTTCCGTTAATGATTACTTTGTCAATTGTTGCTTGCGGTCCCTCGAAGATGCGCATTTCCAGATCAATAGAATCTCCTTCAATGGCCACCTCAATAGGGTCTACGCTGAAGAAGAGGTAGCCGTTGTCCATATACAAGGAAGACACATCTGCATTATCCTGACTGAAGGATAGGCGACTTTGCAACTCTTCCTCATTGAAGATATCTCCTTTTTCGATGCCAAGTACACGGCTAAGTGTTTCTTCATCATAGATAGAATTACCCTTCCAGGCAATATCGCGAAAGTAGTACTGATTGCCTTCGTTGATCTTGATATCGATAACCATGTCACCGTCTGCGTTACGGTAAATACTATCGCCCAATACGCGTGCATCTCGGTAGCCAAGGGTATTATAGTAGGCGATAACGGCGTCCTTATCGTCCTCGTACAAATCAGGACGAAACTTGGAGCTCTTGAGGAAACGGCCCTTCTGGCTGGTCTCATCCATTTTCTTGCGGAGCTTCTTTTGCTTCACGGCAGTTGCGCCGACAAAGTTAATCTCCTTGATTTTTACCCGCTCTTTCTTATCCACCTCAAAAACAAGGCGGACGGAATTGGCCCGCGAAGAATCTACAATCTCTTCCACCTTTACGGTGGCATCAAGAAATCCTTTTTCAACAAAGAACTCCCGCACACCTTCGGCAGCGTTCACTTTTGCGTCTTCAGTAACAATACCTCCCCGGACGATGTAGCCATTAATTACTTCGTTCAGGTCTTCGTGCTTGCCCTGTTTAACTCCTTTATAGCTATGCCGCAAAAAACGTGGACGTTCTTCTACCCGCAAGCGAAGGAAGATTACATCGCCAATCACTTTTTCCTGCTCAATCGCCACGTCGGTAAAAAGACGAAGCCGCCAGAGGTTCTTGATGGCCCGTGGAATATCTGGCCCAGGAACCCGGATTTTATCGCCAACGCTCAAACCAGTAACACCAATGATGGCATTCTGCTCAGCAAAAAAGGCACCCTCAACGGAGATGGCACCAATCTCATATTCCTGAGGATTAGAGTAATCGTAGACCGGTAGGTCCAGAGTATCTGTCTGAGCAGTAACCGTAGCAACTGCAAATAGACAAAGGAGGAAGGATAGGTAAACGCTTAGTTTCATTCTAATAGAAGGTTTGGAGCCGTAAAAAATCAAGGAGTGGCTCCCGGGGTAAAAGACAAGGTTCAGGGCTAGGTGGTTGGTCCGCTTCAGGATAGTTGTTCACTTGTTTTGCCAAAACGTCGTTCCCGTTGCTGGAAATCAAGGATGGCGGCGTGTAAATCGGGCTTGCGGAACTCTGGCCAAAACACGGGGCTGAAGTAAAATTCAGCATAAGCGGCCTGCCAAAGGAAAAAGTTACTGAGACGGTGCTCACCGCTGGTACGAATAATAAGTTCCGTATCCGGAAACTCTCGGGTAGATAGTTGCTGATCAATCAGGGATTCATCAATTTCAGCGGCATCTAAGCGACCAGCCTCCACCTCCCTCGCAATGCGGCGCATCGCGTTGGTCAGGTCCCATTTCCCGCTATAGTTGAGGGCCAGGATCAACTCCATACCTCCATTCTTAGCCGTATTGGCGATGCCAAATTTGAGCGCATCACGGGTAGCTTCCGGAAGTCCCGAAATGTCTCCCACCGCCCGTAAACGAATATTGTTCTTTAGTAAGGTCTCCATTTCGGAGCCAATGGTATCCACCAACAACTGCATCAGTGCCCCCACCTCCATCTCTGGACGGCTCCAGTTTTCAGTGCTGAAGGCATAGAGTGACAAGCACTCAACGCCGAGTTCTGCACAGCCCTCTACGGTAGCACGCACTGCTTCCACGGCAGAATGATGGCCGAAGACACGCGGCTTACCCTGTTCCGTGGCCCAGCGGCCATTACCGTCCATGATCACGCCGATGTGGCGCGGTAGGCGGGATTTATCGATTTGGTTTTGTAGTTCCATATCAGTTGAGCGCGCAAAGGTACGGGTTCTTGGTCTTTCGGTGGCGAAATGGTCAAGGTACTGTGCCCCAAGGAGCCCTTAGGCTCAGACTTTTTGAGCCTAAAGGCTCCTCGGGTACAGCCCCTCGACCATTAAAAGTCTAGCCCCAAGCCAAGCAACACGTTCCGCCCCGCTTGTGGGTACATGCCCTTCAGTAGCGTCTCGTCTCCAGCGAAGTTGTAGCGGTAGCTCCAACCGTTAGAGACATAGAGTTGATCGGTAATATTGCGCACCAAAAGGGTAAAGCGAAGTGCCCCCAGGCGGGATTCTCCCCGCGGCCGCAAAGTGTAAGCTAAGCGAAGGTCGCTGTAGTGGTAAGCGTCAAGTGCAGCACCTTCGGTGCCTGAGTTGTCGACGTAGCGCTCACCAACATACTTGGTTTGTAAACCGGCTTCCACCAGGTGTGGGCCCGAATTAACGACGCGGTAGTTGAGGTCGAGGGCACCAACAACGCTGGGGCTAAAGGCCAGTGGCGTGTTTTCCCGCAGCACTTCATCCTGACCGAGCCAGCCGAAGTTCTCGTCGTAGCTGTCCAGGAATTCGGTGTATTCCTTCACCCGGTTGCGGCTCAAAGCAAGGTTTCCGCCCACTTGAAACTTTTCGGATACGCGGTAGCCAGCCTGTAGCTCCAGGCCAAGACGGTAGCTGTTCGGCACATTGGCGCGCAGTAGCTCGCCCACATCATTGAGTTCTCCCGTTACTACGAGCTGGTCTTTATAGGCCATGTGGTAGGCGTTGATCCCGTAGTTGAAACTCCCGCTTTGTTTCCGTATTCCAACTTCAGTGTTCAGCAATTTTTCGGCCCGGGGGCGGGTGCTGAGCGGGTTTTCGGTGAAGTCGTTGCGATTCGGCTCTCGTTGTGCGACACCAAAACTGGCGTAGGCCTGACCACCGGAAGGAAGCTTGTACAGCAAGCCAGCCTTTGGATTGAAGAAGGTGTGCGTCGCTTTTTCATCAATCCGGCTCAGGTCATTGGCGAAGCCAAGGAACTCGTAGCTCACGTGGCGGACCTGGAGATCGAGGTAGGCAGAGAATTTATTTGTAAGTGCGTAGTTGGAACGGAGGTAGTTGCTGAAATCGCGCTTCGTCGCATCATTGTCGTAGTAGCGATCACGGATTTCGGAATCGCCGGCGTTGCGCGCCCAAATGACTTGGCCATAGTGCCCGCCCAGGTATTCGTTCGCTGAGCCGCCGAAGGTGACATTCAGTTTGTCGTTCGCGCGGTAGCGGAGGCTGTAGACGGTGCCGTAGAAATGATTGTCTAGCCAGCGGCGCCGAATCAAGTCAGACTCATCGGTTGTCGGTTGTCCGTTGTCCGTTATACCGTAATCAGCTAAAGCCTGATCGGCTTTATACTGCTCGAAGTAGCCCAGGCCCCGGGTGTAGTGGCCACTGATGCCGAGTTTAAATTTATTACCGAGCTCATTGTTGTAGTGCAGCTGGTAATGGTTCTGGCGGTAGTTGTCTACTTCGTTGTCGTAGGGTTCGCCTTCTTTTTCGGTCCCGACGGAGTTGTAGGTCCGGCCAAACTCATCGATTTCAGCCTGGGTAACGCCGTTCCAGCTCTGGTAGGTCACTTCGTGCCCACCGAATGCATTGAATCTCCACACTGCACCTGCGCCCTCGCCCACATAAGTCAGGCCCGCATAGTAACCGTCGAGGTCCGCCGTAGCGCGATCGATGTAGCCGTCGGAATGCGTTTTGCTGTAGCGCGCATCGATCTTCAGGCCGTTGTCGAGCAAGCCGGAGGTGTAGTTGACGGAGCCGCGCCGGGTGCCGAAGCTACCCACGCTGCCATCAACGCTGAGCTTGGGCTCCTCCCCTATCTGGTTGGTATTGAAATCGATCGTAGCACCGAAAGCTCCTGCGCCGTTCGTGCTCGTCCCTACCCCACGCTGAATCTGAATGTTATCCGCCGAGCTGGAAAAGTCAGGTAGGTTAACCCAGAAAACGCCCTGGCTTTCGGAGTCATTATACGGTATGCCGTTGATGGTAACGTTCGTCCGCGTCGGGTCGGAGCCCCGAATCCAGATGCCAGTGTAGCCCGTCCCTGTGCCCGCGTCGGAGTTTACAACTACGGAGGGGGTCCATTTTAGGAGATAGGGTGCATCCTGGCCTAAGTTTCGGGCCTGGATTTCTTGTTTGGAGACGTTGGTGTAGGTGACGGGGGTAAGGGCCGTGGCGCGGGTTGCGGTGACAACTACCGGAGCGGATAAACTATTAAAATTTTCCTTCGGACTAAGCTCAACGTCGTAACTAATTCCATCTGCATCGCTCGAAAGTCCTGTTAGGCGCAGGCCAGCGTAGCCCAAGTAACTGAATTCTATTTTTGTACTATCTTTTGGTAAGACGATCGAGTAACGCCCGTCTTCATCGGCATAACTCCCGGTTGTAGTTCCTACTATTTCTACAGTCGCACCTGGCAAAGGCTCTCCTTTATTGTTGAATATTTTTCCAGTAACGGTAGTTTGCCCCATCAGCGCACCACAGTACGCCAGCGCCAGGGCGGCGCAGAATAAGAATCGCTTCATCGCGAGAATAATTTTTCCCTACCTGGCATTACCCGGGCAGGTTCCTGATTAAGTAATCAAGGGTCTGATCTCAGCCGGCGAAATTCGCCAGCACCCCTTTATCAGCGGCAAAGGTAGTGTTCTAGATTGATAGATGTGATAGTATGGTAGATTGATAGAGCTCCGCAAGGGAACGCTCACTTCGTTCGTGAAGGTTGCCACGCAAACTTTAAGGCCAAGGCGAACAAGCGTAGCGCAGTGAGCGGCAACAGCGGTAGCCTATCAATCTATCACATCTATTAATCTAATCATCGTATCTTGGCCTTACAGCACAAAAAGAAACCGGCCGCCCAAAGGGCAACCGGTCCGAAAAAAGAGCTTTGAGAGGCTATCTACATACCAAACTTTTGGCGGGGTCGATTCCGCCGATGTCTTTAATTCTTGAGATTAATAAATTCGCTTGTATCTTTTTATGTTCAATGAGATTACGGCGCTTGTGCCTATATAGTATATGTCTGAGATTACAATTCGCTTGGGTGGTCGTGAGGTCAATATTCGCCTATGTGTTATCTGAGATTGAAATGCGCTTGAGGTCGTAAGAAATGTGAATTCGCTTGTGTGTGAGATTACAATCCGCTTGTGCCTTGTGTGGTGTCTTACGGTCGTTTCCTCCCTTCGACATTACAAATGTGCGTTAAGAATTTGCGGGCCACACGTACAAAGTCAAAGTTTTTTGGATTATTTAAAGGCAACTAAAAAAACACAAACAACTGATTTACAGTAAAATAAAATAAAAATGAGTGTACGAAAACTAAATTTTCTCCAAATTTGCACTGTTCAACGATCTGGGTTTTACCCTCAAAAAAAATCAGATTTTCTGCTCAAAAGCACTTTTTTAACATTTGTATTTCTCTTTTGCACCCTGTTTTCAGGTTTCTCTTCTTCCCTATTCGCCCAATCTCCTGATTTTACGTTACGGGACCCGCTGGCGGAGATTGCTAAGGACAACTGGCTAAGACCAGACACTGCTTACAACAAAAAGCGCTTCATGATTTCAGCCGGGACGGGAGCCGCGCTTTACGGCGCAGCCAGCGTTGGCTTGTACCAAACTTGGTACGCAGGTTTTGACCGTGTTGGGTTGCACAGTTTTGACGACTGGCTGGAATGGAACCAGATGGACAAGGCTGGCCATGCCTTCACCGCCTATATGTTTAGCCGCTATGCCTTTGCGGGCTTGCGCTGGAGTGGGTTAAAGCGGCCTACGGCACGTTATGCGGCCTTTGGCGTCGCGAACCTCTTACAGGGTACGATTGAAGTGCTGGATGGTTTTTCCTCGGAATGGGGCTTTAGTTGGTCCGATCTGGGCGCTAACGTAACCGGTAGCCTTATTTTCACTGTTCAAGATGCCGTTTGGCAAGAGCAGCGGATTCTCATGAAGGTCTCCAACGATCTACGGCCCATTCCTGACGTACCTGTCTTTGGCAGTGGCGGCGCAGAAAGCAACCTGGGAAACATTGTTAAGCAACGCTTTGGCACCAACATCTTCGAGCGCTACCTAAAAGATTATAATGCACAAACGATCTGGGTAAGTGCCAACCCCCGGTCCTTTATGCCCAAAAGCAAAATTCCCGTGTGGCTGAACGTAGCTGTAGGCTACGGGTCGGAAAATGTGTACGGAGCGTACGGCAACGTTTGGCGAGAAAACGGCGTAGGGTTTCGTTACCAGCCTGAACGCTACCGCCAGTGGTTTCTAAGTCCGGACATTTACTTCAGTCGTATCCCTACAAAGAAGCGCTGGGTCCGCCTTACCCTCGGAATTCTTGATTTCATTAAATTCCCCTCTCCGGCACTGGAGTATTCGCAAGGTAAGCTGAAGGGGCACTGGCTAATGTGGTGAGTAAGGGATGGGAAAGGGGGAAAGAATAAGGGGGGAAGGGGAAAGGGGCGCGGCCGCAGGTGCGAAGAAAGGTTTTGAGGGCAGAGAGACGAAGCCTTAACCTTACCCTGCACCTGCGGCCGCGCCAAAAACACCTTACCTTAGCAAAAACTATTAAGCCATGATAAAAACAATCATCAAAATCGGTCTGCTTATCGTGGTAGGCCTGCTCGGCTACAACTACTTCTTTGGGGACGCTGCGGAAAAAGCACAGAGTCGCGAGATCGTCGGCAAAGCAAAAGACCTCGGTAAAGACGCTTGGGAACTGCTGAAGAGTGAGCGCACCAAAATGAAAGAAGGTAAATACGACGGCGCCCTAGAGAAACTTGAGGGCTTGTACGGCAACCTAAAAGACCGCGCCGGTGAGCTGGCCGACTCCGATGCGCTCGACCGCATCAGTGAACTAACCCAACGCCGGAACGAGCTGGAGAAAGCCCTCAAAGATGCTGGTGGTGAACTCTCCGGCGAAGGGAAACGTAAACTCGATGACCTCACCGCCGAAACCGAGGAATTGATGAATGAAATGGAAACGAAAGGCTCGAACCCACCCAACTAATGGCCGCAAGATTATCCATATAGATATGGATGCCTTCTTCGCCAGCGTAGAGCAGCGGGATAATCCCGAACTGCGCGGTAAGCCCGTGGCTGTAGGTGGCTCCAAAATGCGAGGGGTGGTGGCTGCAGCCAGCTACGAAGCCCGGGTATTCGGCGTTCGATCCGCCATGCCAAGTGTAACGGCCAAACGGCTTTGCCCCCACCTCATCTTTGTTCGGGGAAGCTTTGAAAAATACAGGAAAGTTTCCGAACAGATCCGTGAGATATTCCTCTCCTATACTGACCTCGTCGAACCGCTTAGTTTCGACGAAGCCTACCTCGACGTTACCGACCCTAAGCGTGGGCCCGCCAGTGCAACCCTGATCGCCAAGGCCATTCGCCGCGAAATACTGGAAAAAACGCAACTTACCGCCTCCGCCGGCGTAAGCTTCAATAAGTTCCTGGCCAAAGTTGCTTCAGACATCAACAAGCCTAATGGCATGAAGGTCATCACCCGGGAAGAAGCCCCCGCTTTCCTTGCCGCGTTATCCGTCAAAGACTTTCACGGAGTTGGCAAAGTAACCGCCGCGCGCCTGGAGAAAATGGGCTTCCGCACCGGCGCAGACCTAAAACCGCTGACTGAGCTGGAGATGGCCCTTCGTTTCGGTAAGATGGGGCGTCGGCTTTACAGCATTGTTAACGCCCTCGATGATCGCCCCGTTAACCCCAGTCGGAACCGCAAAAGCGTAGGTGCCGAACGCACCTTCAGTGAGAACCTGGACACCCGCCACGCAATGCGTAACAAACTAAGCTTCCTGGCCGAAAAGGTCTTCAGCTACCTTAAAGAGCAAAACAACTTCGGCCGTACCGTGACCTTGAAAATGAAATCGCCCGAATTCGTCACACACACTCGTTCCCGAAGCTTCGCCGGTGAAATTCGCAACCTCACCACACTACGAGAGACCGCTTATGCTCTTCTAGACGAAAACATCGACGAAGTACCCGTCGTTCGTCTCCTCGGGCTCTCTGTTTCCAACCTTGAGCGGGAAGGCCTCGGTGGTGTTCAGCTATTACTTCCCTTTGAAGAAGAGGAATAAAGCTGTAAGTGAAAAAAAAGGAACCTTTTGCGAAATTTATTTGTTACTACCTTGCAAATATTCCCCGGCTCGCATTACCTTTGCGTCGCTTTAGAACAAAAGCACCGTTGATCCTTTAGCTCAGCTGGTTAGAGCATCTCACTTTTAATGAGAGGGTCCTGGGTTCGAACCCCAGAGGGATCACGAAAATAAAGCCTCCTTCGCCTCCTGGCGTTGGAGGCTTTTTTGTGTTTGAAGCCCGTTACTCCTGACAATTAAAATAGAGCAAATCGCCTATGCGCTAAACGTTTCATCGCCGCAGTAAATGGCCTGTCGCTTTGCTGCTCACGCTGGATACTACCGCTGTTTTGCCAACCACTTTTGATACGCCCTTTTGCCTTTAGCAAACTCGGTAGCCGTAGCATAGAAATGATGCGATCCGTCTCCCTTCTCCACATTGAGCACATAATAGAGGAAGTCCGTTTTAGAGGGTTCAAGGGCTGCTTTAATTGCGGATTCACTCGCTGAGCTAATTGGCCCCGGAGGTAAGCCCGTAATTTTCCGGGTGTTATACGGATGATCAACTTCAACATCACTCTTGTGAATTATTCCGTCCCACCGGCCGAGGAGCTTCGCAATGTAAACGTTTGTAGCATCAATCCCCAGTGGAATTCGTTGCCGCAGGCGGTTATAAATCACAGAAGAGACCAGGGCTCTTTCAGCGTCAATCTTAGATTCGTTCTCAATTAAACTGGCAATGGTAATAATTTCTTCGCGCGACTTGCCAATTACCTGAGCCTGCTCATCCCATTCTTGCCTCCAGATGCGTTTAAATTGTCCCACCATCCTCCGGATGATTGATTTTGGGTGAGTGCCTAATTCGATCTCATAAGTCGTAGGGTATAGGTATCCTTCAAGATTTTCAGCCCCTGGCGCGATGTCCTTAATCAGGTCTGTATCTTCCATCATTTCCAGCACTTCCTTTTCCGAAACCGGAGGGGACGCAGGAAATTGCGCCACCAAACGTTTAGCAATTTCAAAACGCGTCCAACCTTCGGGAATAACCAGACTCTGGGTGCGTTTTCTACCGTCCTTTAAGCGAGCGATCACCTCCTTAGGGCTGATGGGCGAAGAGAACTGATAATCTCCTGCCTGCAGCTTGCCCTGATCGTAATAGCGCAGGTATAGCTTAGTCGCCAGCGGTGCTTGAATAACTCCTTGTTCCGTGAGCGTTCGCAAAATTTGGCTAGCCCCCTGCCCCTGGCTTATTGTTATATATTCGGCATCATGTTTGTGGGAGACCTGAGTGTTCACAGCATTGAACAACCAAAAGGCAACACCTCCAAGAATCAAAGCAAGAATTAAGAAAATAGCAGTAAGCCAGCGGGCAATCTTCATGGCACCAGAAGTTTTAGCCGCTAAAGATAAAAAAGGTCCCCTGGGTAAATACCAGAGGACCTCAATTAAACACTTGAACAAATAGGAGGACAAAAGGTCCTCAATTTTTACTTCCGGATGATTCGACCGCTGAGCGGCCCCTCAACTGTTTGTAACCGGAATAAATATGCCCCTGCGGGCCAGTCTTGTACTTCGATCCTGATCCATTGTTCGCCAGCCTCAAGTTCAGGGCTTGCCTCCATTAACAGACGGCCATTCAGATCAGTAACAACAAGTTTTACGCGTTGCGCCGAGGCAATGTGTACCCCAATGCGCGTAAAGGACTGTGCGGGATTCGGGAGAACACCGATCAAATCCGTTGTTTCTGGAAGGACATCAACCGCTGGCGCAGCATCCGTAGGAGTGTCAACATCTACGGCATCGGTCCAAGAAAGGAATACGGGGTGAGGCACAAGCGCCTTACTGTATACTTCATCCACCAGGCGCTCGTCATTAGCAAGAGAGATATAATCACGAAGCTGCCCGTCGGTTTCTGCCCGGAAGCTAAGCACTACAATTTCATCAGTTGTCAACCTGTCGGCCCAACTCATCCATAAGTAGTCTGCACCACCACTAAAATTGGCATTAGGGTCAAGGTCCGTACTAGTGAGTCCGAGGTAAGTAAGCGCAGAAACATTCCACCGTAAGCCCGTCTGGCCACCAGCGAACAAGCTTCCGTTTTCAAGACGGAGTTCCACGGAGACTTCCTCTCCTGCGGAGATAGAGTAGTCTTCCATTTCAAGCGATACAGGCCGCCCGGCGTTGACTACACTGCTTCTTCCACCGTTGCCGGCACCTGCGTCCTCGCCCAAAGAATTATTAAGGTCTCCAAGACGAATTCCAATAAAGTCGTGGTCAAAGCCGCAAACCAGTAATTCATCAATACTGATTTCCTCTGAAGGCAGTCCAATACCGTCCCAGCGTGCGTCAACAAAGCGCCACGGCGAACCTTCGGGGTAGAGATCTTCCCTGGCTAAAATCAGCGCTTGAAGGGTAATCAGGTCTCCCAAGTCCACCTCTCCATCTCTATTGATATCTGCGGCAAGGCGTAGGAAAGGATTCTCTATGGTCGTTATACCCAACAGATGGCGCTGCAGGATGATGAGGTCAATCGTTGAAAGGCCTTCGCGCGGATCAATATCCTTTGCTGCACTCAGCACATAGCTTTCTCCAACCGACGCTCCGATCTGGTAACCACCAAAGCCGTTCGTTATGGTTGCCCCTGATCCAGTAGTGATTTCAACGTTATTGAGGGGCCTTCCACTTAAGGTATTCACGCGACCATTAATGGTAAGGCTTTCTCCAACCTCGCACGAGTTACAAGCCAGGTTTGGATCCTGAAGTCGAACATTAACTACGCACATCCGCCAGTTCCGCCCTCCTACGGTTCCGTCAGGCTGTACACTGAAGGGGTTGTCTGCGTTATCCCAAACATAAACTTCCAGGTCCACCTCATAACGGTCATCACAATCCAGGAAAATGCTCTGCATATTAACGTCAGCCTCTTCCCCTACCCTGTTCAGAGAGAAGTTTAGGTCTCCGCTACAATCAGCAAAATTACAACGGGCCAGGTCCACTGCTTCTACGAGTACAGCAGCTTCTTCGACGATGCCGTCACCATCAATGTCTCCTTCTTCCAGAAGCGGAGCGAGGTTATAGATTCGGTCTCCCCGGCAAACAAGCGCGGGAACGTAGCAGTCGTACACTTCAAAGACTCGCTCATCAACCACGGTATTACCGCAGTCATCAGTAACCGTAAACACGTAACGGTGCTCCCCTACTGGCAAGCTGGTGGAGTAAGTGTAGCTAGGGAAAGCACCGCTTAAGTCTCCAACGTCGTTACTTGTAGCTTCAATGACTCCGTTATTGTTGATATCAACACCAATCACAACCGTGCCTTCATCAATTTGGCAAGCATCGTTTATCACAATTGATGCTAATACTAATGCTCGGCAAGCACTTGTGTCTACGCAGACCGAATCAAGCATTGTTACCTCAAGAACAGGAGCAATGGTGTCAAAGACTTTAAACCGTTGGCTATAAACGTAGCGGCCTCCGGGGCGCATAGATTCTTGGCGGATATAACCTTCAGGGTTATCTCCACAAACCGTACTGGCAGCAGGTAGTTCGTTATTGTAAAGACTATCGGTATCGATGTAAATATTGTCTTCGGTCCGGATAAGCCATACGTCTTCTTCACCTTCTACTCCGTTACAGTTCTCGTCACGTTCAACACGAATAGAAGGAGAAACGCCATCCCACTCGCACCAGTTAGTAACCACGAAATTACGTTGGACATAGCGGCACTCTTCACCTTCGGTAGGCAAAAGAATATCTACCCAACGCCAGGTAATAGAATCACAACCACTACCCACAATCTGTAGGGTATCGGTAAAGTCGGTACAATCAGTAATCGCATCTTTCGGGAAGCGGATGGCGTAATTAAGAGAGGGGGTCACGTAAACATCTTGTACGAACAGCCCCATGCTGAAGTTTCCGTGCTGGTCTACAGCCTGGAACCGGCGGCGAATACGCTCCGGAGAACAATTATCTCCCGTAACGAAAGGGGCTAACTCTACAGCACGTGCCGAACAATTATCAACTACTTCCGGCATCCCGAAGAGTTCCCGCAGGAGCGTAGTATCATAGGCATTGAAATCATTGGGCAGGCTATCACAAGCAAGGTACAGGGTTTCCAAGCCGGTACAGTAAGGGTCGGTATTGTCCGCAATGAGAACCGTAGCGGTACAAAAGTTTTCGTTCCCGGCAGCATCAACTGCACGCATCTGGACGGTCAGGTTAAAACCAACATCATTACAGTCAAAGAACAAGGCATTGTCACTCCATGCAGACCAGCCGTTACTATCTACCAGCATGCTGCGAATTTCTAAAGTGTCGATTCCACAGTTATCATAGCTAAACTGATTGATTGCAGCTATAGGAACTGCAATTGCTCCGCTTCCAGGAAGAGAAAGATTTACGGTAGCCTTACAAACCGTCACGGGTTCCGACATATCCGCTACGCGAATATGACAGAAGCGGTCCTCAATTTCTTCTTGTGGATGCGTTCCAATGAAGTGCAAGAGATAATCCCCCGGAGGGACATCCTCGATCAAGCGACTGTCGTCAATCTCCAGAATTCGGAATACTGAAGTATCGCCATTACTTTCAAGACTAAGCACTTCGGTGATGAAAGTCCAATTCGCAGAATCGCAAATGTTATTCAGCTCAGGCTGAGGGATTTCAACATCGGCTAAGCAGCTTTCAAAATCAAGTGCCCATAGCATAATATCTTCATCTATGATCGGGCAGTAGTGATTACTTATTGGGCAACTGAAAAACGGCAGGCCGTTGTTCTCCAGTTTAATCGTCTGTAGGTAGGTTGTCGTCAACTCCCGGCATGGGTCTTGTATTCTCCAGGTTCGAAGAACAGAGGTTCCGCCATCTTCGGGGCGAATGATTTCTACATCCGTATAATCCGTTATAAGTTCAACCCCGGTAGTCCCGTCCAGAGCAACTGGATGCCCGCCAATGTAAACAAATGGATAGCCCGTGTATTCGGGTGCCGGATGGTCATTCAGATCAAGTGGAAAAGTATCAGAGCAGCCAAAACGGATCTGAACTGGAGGCCATGCAATATCCGCGAAGCTCAAGCTACGGAAACTCACTGTTTGGGTACAAATATCTTCTAACAATTCATCACCTACAACTAGATCAAACGTCCGGGTAATTTGGGCGCTGGCGCAGGTGCGAAGAGAGTCGTCATTAAAAGTCAGGCTAAACTGTCCACAGAAATCGTCAACCTCCGGCATGCCAAAGTCATTCAGCGAAGCGGTACTGTTATAGAAACCGGTAAGTTCAGTACTCAGAAGATCAAAGACAGCGCTAACGGTATCAAATGACGCAACGGGAGCAGCTCCGGTCTCACGTCGTAAACGAAGCTCTTCTCCATCAGCAGATAGAACCAGCCACTGGAAAGCGCCAAACTCATTAGCATTAGGACTACTCGTTATCAGGCTATAAATTTCGTTGGGCCGAAGGGCTAACGAAAAACGTTGCTGAAGCACCATACCATCAGGCTGGAGATTGGTTGACAGTTCCGGCACAGAAAGCAAGCCTGTTGGAGTGGAAGTAACCGATCCATCATTCGTCAGGTTACAACAATCAAGTGTTTCCTCTCCCATCTGGCTAAATACCGCTCCCAAAAAGTTATTTTCCTGAGGGGCATATAAATAAAAACTAAACAAGCGAAGTTCCGTCTGGTCAGCTTCTGTTCGGCTAATTGTGAACCGTTCACTATAACGCTGTTGACCACTGAAGTTTTCGCCTTCCATCCAGCAGACATCACGGTCAGCTGGAGCCGAGTTACTCTCTATAGATAATTCACCGCCAAATTCTTGAATAGTAACTTCATGGGTTGTGTTATCAACATTTTCGGGGCAAATAACTTCAAATTCAGGCGCTTCAACAGTAACATTTGCAGTACAGCTTGGATCGTCTTGATCTTGAATAGTAATCACCAGATCACTATCCCCAGGAATAATGCTAGCCACGCTGACGAATTCATCAAACGCGCCCTCTAGTCCGTTGGGTAGCACCCAGCCGTTGGCATTAGGATTCTGAGTAGTCACTAGTATTTCCACCGAATATTCATCATCGGAGGGATCATTGTTATCGTTGTCGTTACAAACAACCCTTGTTTCCGCAATATTCAAACTACAATCTACTTCACAACCCGTTGGGCGCTCGTCCTCCGTCAGGGTGAAAGTAGTTGAGCAAGAAGCATCCCCAAGGTCTGCAATAGTAAAAGTAAAATCTGCACCAAAAAGTGCGACCGGGCCAACTGTCACTGTAGCATCGTAAAAGTTAGCCCCACTACCGTTTACACTATAGGCAACCGTTGGAGGGTTTATTGCTCCTGTCGTCAATTCAAATGTATAGGTATCGTCAGTGATGTCAAAAGGTGTACCGTTGTCATCACATACTGCATTTGAAACCAAAGGATCCAGCACACATACATTAGAACACGGCATTGGTGCTTGTATTACTGCAGTAAAGACGCAGTCTTCGTCTTCGTTATCCTGGAAACGAAAATCTTGTGCTCCGTCAGCAATGAGATAGGGGCCAAAAGTAACTTCAACTCCGTAGTCTCCCATATCTCCCCGTTCGTTAACCCAGCCGGAGCCAAGGTTAATACCGTCAATTACCATTACCAGGGTAAACATATCATCATCGGGGTTCGTAGGCGTGCCCGGGTCCATACATTCTGTACTGACAATTGTACCAGAAGTAATAGCGCAACCATCACTACATGCCATAGGTGCATCAATATCAATGGTCTCTGTACAGCAGGCATAGATTTCATCAGCAACCGTAAAGGTGATATCTCCATCAATAATCATGAAGGGACCAATTTCAATTTCAGTACCGTAAGCATAGGTTTGTCCGTTACTCATGAAGTTGGCACTATTGTCTCCCTCTACCTTAATCCGTGCGGTGAACGTATCGTCGTTAGGGTCCTGCTCTGTTCCGTTATCATCACAAGTAACACCTAATAACATTAGGTTAAGTGAACATTGCACATCCATGAGCATATAGCTTCCACTACTTTCACATCCGAATTCATCAGTAACCACTGCAGTATATGATCCGCTCTCGCTTACCATAATCGTTTCCAAATCATTTGCACTGGCTATCGGGCCAGAAGGACCGGACCACCTAATCGTACTGACACTATTAAAGGCGTTGTACGTCATAGTTATGGAAACAGCCTCATTGGGACAGTGCATAACCGGACCGGTAATCATTACCGCATCGATTGGAACATCAAAGGAGGTAACGGTCATACTTGAAGCGAACCACCAGGTATTGAGTGTATTTCGGTCACCGTAGCCCGTAGTGTTATCGTCCGCTACCGTACAGTCTTCTGATGCGTTCGCTTCAAAATTAGTCCAGGTACGACACGCACTAGTACTACACTCACAGCCATCTAACACCTGCTTAGGCGCGCCGTTACCAGGGTCATCGGGGATGTTGATATCATCGTAATGTAAGTTGGCGGTTCCTTCTACGTTACAAATTGGCCGAATTGGGGTAACGCAAAAACCGTTGCGCATAAGTTCACCGTCATAGAGCGCCCAATGCTGAACACCCTGTGTATAGTTTGCAATAATATCAACTGTCGTTCCGTCAGGCGCGCGATTCCCGTCTGCCATAAGACCGTCCCAAGGCACACAGGCAGAGAGTTCCTCCCCTTCTACAAAGTTGTAGGCAAGTAAGCGATCAGTTTCAGGATCATATTCGCCATTTCCGTTAAAATCAAGAATAGCCTGGACCTGCCCTGGTAAGGTAGCCGTGATCGGAATACAGAAAGTATTATTTTCTTGGCAATTCAAGGTCCCCGTTACCGAAACAGCGCCACACTGCCCGTCAGGGAAAAGGGCTTCATCTGGCTCTTGAAGAAAGATGAGGTGCTCCGCGACGTTTGCCGTTGCATTTTCTTCTGCTACCGATTGACGGTCTAACAATAGATTGCCACTTTCTCCCGGTCCCGTTCGGTTGAAAGCCAGGTTGAAAGATAATGGCTGAAATCCAGAATCCGTAAAATCGATCTCCGTTACAAAACCATCGGAGGTATAGGAGTAAAATTTGGTACTGAGTTCTGCACCGAAGGCACACTCAGGAAGTTGAGGATCAAGTTCCGGTACCCGGAACGCCCAGTTACGAGAGTAAACCCTACCGGTTTGAGCTTCTCCGTTATGAGCAATTGTTATGTCCCATAGTCCAATATAACGTGGGCGGTTGGCACTGTTCTGATCAAATTCGACATAGTATTCTCCCGCTGCAGGAGCAACGAAGGTAGATTCATCATCTGTCGGATAGCCGCCTGCGTTCAAAACACCTGGCCCCAAAGCCGCCTGCTCGTAAGTAGTAAGGTTCTCTACGTTCGAATTAACCCTAATGGGGCCAAAAACTACACTACCATCAGCCACGCTTCGGATTCGAAAATGGTACTGACCAAAAGATTCAGGTACACCAGAGCTCCTAAATAAACGGGACATCCCCAAATAAACAGTCTCACCTGGTTCAGCTATTCTAAACAAGAGTCTACTGCTCTCCGGGCCATCATAACTAGCAAAATCGCCAAAATCCGGATGCCCTACAAAAAGCATCACCGGATCACCGGAAGCCGTTCTCAGATTCGGCGTACCCTCCGCTGGTAAAACACCAGAGGCAAGCATCAGAAATAAAAACGATAGTAGACATACGTAGGGGTTAACCTTGTAGGGATGGAAAGTCATGATATTGTTGTTCAAGTGTAAATAAGACGAAACTAAAACGAAGAGGACACCCTCCTAAGAACACCGTGTTTACGGAGCCAAAAGGACAGTTTCTCTTTTAAAATATGTAGATAAAGACTATACGTCTAACCCTTAGGCTAGAAATAAAATTTGTGTGAACCGCTCAACGCTTAACAATGTCATAAAATAATCAGAGCAGGTGAGTTCCCAGGGGAACTACTTTATAATACAAAGCTAACTATTTCAATCCAAATAGAAAAGGGGGAATGACATACTGGCCATTCCCCCTTGAGTCACTTAGTCTAAATAGTCGATACAGCGCTTATTTGGAAACGCGGATCATAGTGCGAGAAAGGCGTTCACCCTTAAAGGTTAGGGTGTAAACCATAGTTCCCACAGGCAGGTTCCGGCCCTGAAGTTTAACTGTATTTTGGCCAGCTTCAAACTCTCCTGAGATGTCCTTGAGCACACGTCCGCTCAAATCGTAGACATTCAAGCGGGCAGTGCCCGCCGTAGGAAGATTAAAGGTTACGGTCGTCTCATTTATGAACGGGTTAGGGAAGTTCTGAGACAGGCCCAGTACGTCTACAGCGTCGAACTCAGGTCCTCCAACGACCGTTGGCTCTTCTGGATTCGTTACCTCCGTTACGTTGAGTACAATGTCCATCAAGTCCTCTTCAACGCTGCTATAAGCTTCGGTGAAGGTAGGATTATCGATGAAACGAACACCGTCACTCAATAATCCGGTGTTTAGACCGCGTAGACGTACAGTAAACAGTACAGCATCTCCATCCACAGCATCTTCTGGCTGGGTCCAGCTAGCGGAAATGTATCCCCGATCAAGAAGGCGAAGGCCAAGCTGGTCTTCGTTCATCAACCCAGGAATAACTTCCTCAATTTCTACCACTTCCTCGGCAAAGCCAAGGGTGAACTGCATACCGGAAATCCGGTCCAAATCCATAGCCCGCACCGGGAGGTCGAAGAGGTCACCACCCTGAAGGTGGCGCTCTTCGATTTCCAGTTGCTGCGTTTCGTTTGAACTGCGTCCACGAGTACCATTTAGAATAGTACCAGTTGCAGACTCAATGAAAACAGAGTGGTTAAGATCACCCATCTTGATTGCATAGAAGTCGTTGCCTAAGACGCAGGCTTCTATGTTCGTCAGGTCAATCTTACGTGGTGCTTCCGTCATACGGTCCAGTTGCTCGCCAACTTCTTCCAAGTAGCTTACTGGTACAAAACGCCATGTTTCATTACCCGCAATAACCTCAGTGTTGCCAAGAATGATATTACGCATTAGTAGGCGGTCAATCACCGTCAGGGTACCACTATTGTTAAGGTCAGCAGCCAAGAATATCAGCGGATCAGTGATCGGCTGAATACCAAGCAGGTGACGCTGCAGGATCAGTTCGTCCAGAGTGGATACGCCGTTGGTGGCAAGATCCTCTTTGTAAGGTGTGATCGAGTAGTTTCCAGCAGGCACACCTGGGAAGGTGTACTTACCGTCATCTCCTGTCATTTCAAGACTTGTCATATCACCCTCCATGTCAATCTCAACACCTGGGAGTACAACACCCTGCGGAGTAGTAATGCTACCACCCAGTGAGAGTGAGCCGTCTGCATTACAATCATCACAAACTGTGTTTGGATCCTGAACGAGTACTTCTACTACACACATTTTCCAGTTCGGGCCACCAATCGTTCCGTCCGGCTGGACAGAGAATGGATTGAAGGCGCTGTCCCACATGTATACTTCTAGTTCAACCGTGTAACGGTCTTCACAAGTAAGTACAATGTCAGTACTGTCAACGTGTGGTACTTCACCGATACGGTTAACCGAGTAGCGTAGCGGACCAGTACAGTCTTCTACATTACAGCTGGCCAGGCGACCTGCATCAACGATAGCACCTACGGTAATTTCATTGCCTTGCTCATCAACTACTGGAGTCTCCAGAGTTTCAAGGTTAGCAATCAGACCGCTGTAGCAGATCGGATCGGGGATGGAGCAGTCAACGATTTCGAATGGAATCGCATCAGATACATTATTGTTACAACCATCGGTGTAACGGATAATCAGGTTATGCTCACCCAGTGGCATAGCTGCTTTGATAAAGTAGTTCGGGAACGTGCCCTGAACTGCAAGATCAGTTTGCAGACGCATTTCTGGGTTACCATCTCGACCAAGGTCAATCATTACTAACCAGTTGGAACCAGCCGCAGTACACTCACCAGAGATCGTAATCGGAATCTCAATGACTGTTTCACAACCTTCCTCTTCAGTAGCACAGAAAACTTCTGGCACTTCGTAGTTCAGAACTGGGTTAGTTTCGTCGAAGATCGCGATGCGCTGAGTGTAGGTCCATCCGCCAGTAGTAGCAAAGGCACGTAGACGTCCTTGCTCATTGGTTTCACCATCACACTCATCACCACGGGTTCCCGCAGCAGGAATTGCATTATCGAAGTCGGTGTCAACGTCGACGTAGGTAGAATCACCACTAACAATAGCGTAGAAGACAGATTCGCCTTCCTCACCGTCACAGTCTTCATCACGGGTAATAACCATCAGGCTATCAGTTGCCGGATCAAACATGCAGTTGTTGATGATGGTGTACTTACGCTCAATGACCAAACAAGCATCACCGTCAGCCGCGATGGCTTCTACGATGGTATCCTGGAAGGTAACACTGATGTCGGCACAACCCGCTCCGATGATTTCAAATCCTTGGTTAGCGTCCAGACAGTCCGTCAGGGTGTCTTTTGGCAGCACCATAGTGAAGCCCATATCAGAGGTGATCGTAATACGCTGAGTGAACTCTTGCGCACTTACATTACCAATAGCATCAACCGCGAGCCAGCGACGTGTAATTGTTCCGGATACAGAACAAGCGTCGTAGTCAACAATCGGTGCGAGCTCGATAGACTCAGCAGCACAGTTGTCAATAACAATTGGGCGACCAAACGTAGCCTGTAGGCTTAGTGTATCGGTAGCGTCAAGATCGAACGGTACTTCGTCACAGGTCAGGAAGATGTCTTCCAGTCCGGTACAGTATGGGAGCGTATTGTCCACAACCGCAGCATTAGTAGTACAGACGTTAACGTTGCCACCAAAGTCAACTACACGTAGTTGCAGTGTAACAACCGTTCCGGCGTCTTCACAGACTACCTCGGCATAGTTTGCCCAGTCGCTCCAGATTGGAGTATCGAGAGAATCACCCGTGATCGGATCAAGGAGAAGCTCACGACGTACCAGGATACTGTCGATGCCACAGTTGTCGTAGCTACCCAGGTCAATCATCTGGCTGTAAATCCGAGCAATACCGTGACCACCAACACTCACGTTGATGTCGCTGATACAGATTGCAGCAGGTTCCTGCGTATCAGCTACGCGGAAGCGGCAGTCAGTAGTACCAACGTTGCCACAGTCATCAGTTACTGCGTAACGGAAGACGTAGTCGCCAGCACCAAGGTTAACCTGACGGTCATCATCACCATCGATCACCAGTAAGGTATCGCCCTGACCGAAGTCATCAACTACGTAGGTTACAATGGTCCAGCTATTAGAGCATGCATCGGTCACCTCAGGCAGCGGTGCTGCGAAGTTAGCCACACAATCGAAGTAATCCATTGGGAAGAGCATGATGTCTTCCTCAAGGATTGGACAGTAGTGGTTGCTGATTGGGCAGGATACTACTGGTGCGCTAAAGTCACCCGTACGGATGATCTGTACGCCACTCAGTACTTCGTTAGTACATTCGTCAACAGCAGTCCAGGTACGAAGGATCGTCTGGGTGCCGCTACATGTCTGCTCTACAGCATCGCTGTAGGAAACGCCAAGTGTTCCACAGAACTCATCATCAAAGCGGATCGTATCACCGAAGGCCGTTACGATGGCAGGGATTCCAGTCACCGAAGTGGCAGGGTTACCGTTTGCATCAGTCGGGAAGCCTTCGCCTTCACAATCGAAGTCGAATGTCGCCGTCGGGAAGATCACGTCGGTCACCTGTGGCTTGCGGATCGTGATGTCCTGAGTAGCGGTAACCTCCGTATCGTCACAGACAGAAGCGGTGAACGTACGGCGAATAACCGTCTCTTCACATTCGTCAGTAGCGTTCGGTCCTCCACTGATGAAGGCATCGCTGAATTCGATGGTGATGTCACCACAACCAGTTGCGGTAGCATTACCGGTGAGTTCAAGGCTACCTTCTTCGTTGAAGATCTCGTTGTAATCAGCACAGATAAGGTCACGATCGTTAACCATGTCAATATCAGCCGGTGCATCAAGGCCAATCGCTGGTGCACGACCGATGATGGTCTGGACACAGCCAGCATCTCCAGCATCGCGGAAGTTGAACGGAGTATCTCCACAAACATCCGTAGCAGAAACTGTTACCGTTTCGCCGTAAGCGCCGGAAAGACCGTTGTCAGTTACCCAGCCCTGGTCAGAGCCAGCACCAGTGTTAGTAACGGTTACGTCGAAGTCGTAGCCACCCTCGTCGTTACAGCGAGAAGCTGAAACTACTACTACTGAGATTTCACACACTGGTGGTTCCTCGCAACTTTCAGGCACTTCGATAAAGGCATTGTCTACACAGTCGGCATTGTCTGCGTCGACAATTTCAAGCATAAAGTCTTCGCGGTCCGTGAAGAATGAGATTCTTCTCTCTACACCGTACTCGCCGGTGTACAGGCCGTTACTGGTTCTCCAACCACTAGAGCTGGTATTGTTTCCAGTTACCGTGAAGGAAACTACAAACGTATCATCAGATCCATCAAATGGCGTGCCGTTTTGACGACACTCCGAAATCTCCAGATCAGTGATAGAGATGTCACACGGGCTACAAGACTCAGGAGCCTGGAAGGTGATGTCATCACGACACTGTTCCTGTTCCTGTAGATCGATGAACGCGAGCGTTACATCGCCGTCAGAAATCGGGAAGGTGAACGTTCTCAAGGTATCATCAGTATCGTATTCACCGGTGGTCATTCCAAGGCCCGGTACGTCTACCATGTAGAAGGTACCTAATCCTTCATGGTGTATCGCCACGGTTACCGTGTAAGTATCATCGGAAGGATCGGTCGTACCGTTGTCGTTACAGACATTGCTGAGTTCTTCAACTTCGAGACGACAGTTAACACATGGCCCAGTAGACTGAACAAATACAGAAGCAATTTCCATACAATTCTCGTCGTCCGGAATGATGCTTGCGCTAACGTTGTCTTCTACGCTGAAGCCGCATAAAGTAACCTCTTCACCAAACACGCCTCGTTCATCAGGACGGTTTGAAGGTGAGGCGTATCGGATGGTATAGCCTCCGTTAGAACCGGTAGGAAGGATGGTGACGCAGTAGGTGTCGTCGTTACCATTAAATTCCGTTCCGTTATCATTACATACGGTCTGTATGATCTCAACCGCAAGCATACATTCTTCAGGCAAGCAAGGCTCACCCGGTGCTGCCACCTCAATGAAATCAGAACAGACAGGGTCCGCGCCAACACTCATTACTGTAATGGTTTCAACACCATCAATTGGATTAGAGAATGGTCCGAAGGTTCTTATGCCAAGTGCATTAGCCCCTTCACCACCAGGCGATGTAGACGTCCAGCTGGTCAGGTCTGTACCGGTTATCCGGGCTTGTACGCTCCAGGTACCATCGTCGTTACAGAATGCTTCGCCAACCTGAACGATCTCAATGGTACAATCATCAACATCAATACAAGTCTCACCCGGTGCAGACACCTCGATGAAATCAGAACAGACGGGGTCCGCGCCAACACTCATTACTGTAATGGTTTCAACACCATCAATTGGGTTAGAGAATGGACCGAAGGTCACAGTCTCGCCAATTGCATTCGTGCCAGTACCACCAGCCGTCGTAGACGTCCAGTTAGTGAGGTCAGTTCCTGTTACCTGTGCTTGTACACTCCAGGTACCATCACCGTTACAGAATGCTTCACCTATCTGGGTGATAGCAATTGTACATTCTGTTACCGGGATAGAACATGGCTCTGGCAGTTCAACGTCAAAGAAGTCAACGCGACAAGCATATCTGTCAGCATCTTCAACGCGGTAGTCCTGCGTACTGTCTCTCTCACTGATAAGGAACGGTCCGAAGGTATAGGTACGGTTAAAGAGCGGTCCTACTCCGATTACTGGGTCAAGGCGGTCATCACCTTCGATCAGGATCCAGCCGTCTTCACTGTTATTCGCACCAACAGAGTTGGCGGTTACAGTTATGAAGAAGAAATCATCAAGCGGATCGGCCGTACCGTTATCGTTACACTCACCGATCGTAAGTTCTGCTTCAATGTCACACTGATCAGAACATGTTTCACCCGGAGCAACTACCGTAATAGTAGCTTCACAAGGAGGCTCTGCTCCCAAGCTACTAACGGTGATCGTCTGTGTTCCGTTAATCGGATCAGGGAAGAAGCCAAAGTCTACAGATCCAAACGTACTGTTGTTCACCTGGCTATTGGGGGTAGTGGAAGTCCACATAGGGACATTACTACCCGTTACTTCAGCCTCTATCCACCACTGATCATCGCTTGGGTCAGATGGCGTACCGTTATCGTCACAAATAGATGGTCCAACTTGCACGATTGAGATTGTACATCCATTAGAACAAGGCAGGGTACCTTCTTCAACAGTTACGCTTACAATGAAGAAACAAGAAGGATCATCGAGATCACGAACCCGGAGGCGTAGTACGTTAGAACCGTTCAGATCAGCAACTGTAAATGGTCCGACATTGCTGTCTTCCTCACCATATGCTGCTCCACCAACCACACGTACATCATTGTTTCCATCAAGGAGATATACTTCCCAGTTTTCTCCGGCTGCATTCAGGCTATTCGCCGTTATGCCTACCGTAAAGAAGTCATCCGATGGATCAGTGTTGGTACCGTTGTCATCACACACTGGTGAGCTTGACTGCGTAGCTGTAATACGACACTGGTCAGAACAAGATCCAAGTGGCGTATGCTCGAAGGTAGTCGTACAGCTTACGTCTTCAGTATCAGACACGATGATCGTCACCGCTGGGATCGGATCTTCGTCGCCGGTGTAAGCGTCAAATTCAACTACAACCGGTACACCGACGGTTCCGCCGATGGCGTCTCCGTTTCTGTCCAGCGTTCCGCTGGTCCATTCTCCGGATGGGCTCACACCGCTGACGAGGATCGTCATGGTGTAGTAGTCATCTCTGGAGTTTTGTGGTGTTCCGTTGTCATTACATTCAGGTGCTACCGTTACTTCAGCAACGAGCTCACAGACAATGATCGGTACGATACCCGCGTCAAGGTCTTCGTTGAATTCACCGGCAACGATGGTGACTTGTTCAGTCATACCGTTCATGGCCGGATCAGCGTCACTATCAAGAGCTTCGTTTGCACCTGCGACCGCGCCCAGCGTAGTCCATTCCATACCTTCTGGTAGGACAAACTGTACGCTGTAGGTTCCGGGCACAAGGCCAGTGAAGATGTACACTCCGTTCTCGTTGGTAGTAGTGGTAGCAATTACGTTACCATCTTCGTCTTTCAGATTAACGGTTACGTTCTCAACTCCTGGCTCTTCCAGGTCCTGAATGCCGTTACCGTTGATGTCTTCCCAAACGAAGTTACCAAGGCTTGAACAAGCAGAAGCATCTTCAAGAACCAGGCCAGTTTCCGTAATGACACAACCAGAGGTTTCGTCAGTAATGGTAACCGTGTAGGTTCCTGCGATCAGGCCGTTAGCCGTTGCGGTTTCATCCGTAGTACTCCAAGCGAAGCTGTAGTTACCACTTCCGTTAGTTACAACTACCGTGAGATCACCCCGCTCGTCGGGGCTAGAACAGATAGTATCCGTTACAATAGCGGCAGTAAGCACGGCTGCGGGTGCGATGGTGAAGATCTCAGTATCGGTACAGTTGTTAGCATCCGTTACCACTACTTCATAGTCGCCAGCAGTGAGGTTAATGCGGTCTTCGACGTTGTTGTCTCCCGCAAGGTCAGTCCAGTTGAAGGTGTAAGAACCGGTACCGCCGCTTACTATCAGGTCAATAGCAGCTCCGGTGTTCTCGTTACACTCAAGCATGGTGATTTCCTCGTCAATGGTCAGTGGTGCAACAGGCTCGGTGATCGTGCCAGAAGCTTCAGTCTCACAGCCATTAGCATCAACCACTGTAGCGGTGTAAGTTCCAGCTACCAGGCCAGTCGCCGTAGCGCCATCCTGTACTGGATCAGTATTCCAAGTGATGGTGTAAGGCTCAGTACCACCTTCTACCGTTACGGTCAGTTCACCATTATTGTCTCCGAAACATTCGAGCTCGGCATCAGCAACGGAAGCTACCAGCAGGCTAGAACTTTCAATGGTAAAGGTTTCGATAAACTCACAGTCATTAGCGTCGGTTACCGTTACGGTGTAGTCACCAGCAACGAGACCAGCACGGTCTTCGGTGGTTACCATATCGTCATCGCTCCAGGCGAAAGTGTAATCAGTTGTTCCACCATTAACCGTTACGTCGATTGTACCAGTGGCATCACCGTTACAGTCGATATCAGTTGTTGTACCAGTTACTACCAGTTCGGTAGGCTCGGTGATTGTTCCGTCAGCGGAAGTTTCACAACCGTTAG
>CAYPIM010000048.1:31381-33283 GCA_964410795.1 uncultured Lewinella sp.
TCAGTTCACCGTCCGCATCACCGTTACAGTCTACTGCTGCGTCAGCAACAGAAGCTGTTAATGCAGACGCAGGTTCAGTTATCGTTCCTGAAGCCGTATCAATACATCCGTTAGCATCAGTTACTGTTACAGAGTAGGTTCCGGCAGCTTTACCACTAATCATAGCAGTAGACTCACCATCAGTCCACTCGAAAGTGTAAGGCTCAGTACCGCCAACAGGGCTTGCTGTAAGTGTACCATCCGTATCACCGAAACAGTCCAAATCATCAGTGTTAACCGTTACATCAAGCACTTCAGGCTCAACCAGTGTCACTTCAGTAGAGTCTGCACAGCCATTCATGTCTGTAACTGTTACGCCGTAAGTACCAGCAGCAAGGCCGGTAGCAGTAGCGGTTGACTGTCCGTCAGACCACAGGATGGTGTAGTCAGGAGTTCCTCCAGAGAAGGTTACCGTTGCACTACCATCACTTGCTCCGTTACAAGAGATACTACCGTCAACATCAGCATCAGCAGCGGTGGCTTCAGGGCCATCCAGAACTTCTACCGTCAGGTCGACAAAGTTGGTGATCATTGTTACGAACACATCGTTTGAGTAAATGTCAAACATTTCAGTAGCCCGGTTGGTCCGGGTTTCCGTCAGCGGAATCGTGTAAGAGAACACCCACTCTTCACCAGAGTCAAGACGATCATTCATGTTTGGATCAGTTGACGCATCAAACTGATCTTCAACATTCGGGAACATATTGTCTTCAAGCATCACCATGCGTGCATTGAAGAAAGATGGTCCACTTAGGCGGAGAGTGATGTCATAAGTAACATCTTCACCTTCACATACCACCATCTGGTCAGCAAGCTTCTCTACATTGAAGCTTACGCCAATGTAGTGAGAAGGATCCATGTCAGAAACCATATCACCAACAGGTGTGCCATCAGGTAGTACTGGCTGGGCAGTGGCAGTGGCTTCATTGATATATACAGGGTCAGTCGGGGTCGCAGGTGCAGAGAACGTTAAGGTCTCACACTCGCCAACGGCAAGAGAAAGAATTGTTCCGATAGCACCTTCAACATCGTCAGTTACGACAACATCAATTAGGTCCTGTGTACCATTGTTACATACTTCGTATTCCCATTGAACCGTGGCGCCTTCCTGTGCTACGTAAATGTAGGTTGGGGAAGCCATTGGGTTCGCAGGATCATAGACATCTGCATCTTCAAATACTCCCGAAATCGGGTTGAAGGTTGACTTTTCGATATCAATGGATGGAGACTGTTGGATTGGAATCGTCACTTCATCTTCATCGTCATCATCCGGATCCATGTCACCGTTTTCATCAACAGTGTCATCTGTACTTGGATCGGAGTCAATATCGTTGCCATCGTCAGCAGTAATCTGAGCATCATTCGTCAGGCTTGCACCCTGGAAGGTTGCATCAATAGCGTAAACAACCGTAATCACCTCGCTAGCACCCTTTGGAAGACTAGCAATAGTGAACAATCCGGGACCATCTACCGTCACGTTAGCATTTGGAGTTGCAGACTGGAAGGTGAGTCCTGCTTCTGGCGTATCAGTTACTTCAATATTCGCTGCATTAAGGCTACCCTCATTGGTTACCTCGATTGCATAAATAACTGTTGCTCCAGGAGTAAATGGACCACCATTGACTAAGGTCTTCGTAAGTGCGAGGTCATAAGTCTGACCGACTTCGATTTCCTCATCGTCCTGGTCATCCTCCGTAGGTACGTCGTTGTCTGGCGTAGAGTCTTCATCCTCTCCGTCGTCACCAACGATCTCCGCTACGTTCGTAAGGCTCGTGCCCTGGAAGTCTTCGTCAATCGTGTAAGTAACGTTGAAGGTGAAGGTGTCACCGTCCTGGTCGATCTGCTCGTTCACCGTGAAGGTGC
>CAYPIM010000049.1:0-16252 GCA_964410795.1 uncultured Lewinella sp.
GTTGTCTCTTGCCCGTTCAAATTAATTCTGTTGGTTCAGCTTGCTTGGGGTGCTATTTTAATAAGTATCCGATTTGAGGTCATATTGTTTTGCTTCAGACCCTAAATCGGATACTCATCGATTGGACGTTCGTTGCCCTTAGAACCTGACCCGGAATGTACTCTTAAGGAAGAATGGAGCTCCGGGGGTGAAATGAATCTCTTCAACGCTGTTTGTTTCGTTGAAGAGTCTGCTTTCCGTAGCGAACTGGGTTTCTTCCCACTCAGTGTCCAGGAGGTTTTGGACTTCAAGACCGACGTTAATTGGGCCTAGCTGGTAATTGATGTTTGCGTCAACGATGCCGTAGCCAATGGCAACGATGCTGTTGTCTTCATTGGCTGGGCGGTCTGCTAGGTAGCGATAGCGCAGACCAGCTGTCCATTTATTTTGCTTGAAATTGATGCCTCCGGTAGAGGTCAGGTCTGGCGCCAGCGGGATGAAGTTTTCACCTTCTGGATCTTCGGAACTTCTGGCGAAGGCGTAGTTGACGTCGAAGTCCGCAAACCAGCTTTTCCCTAGTTGAGCGCGTACGCCGAGGTCTACACCATAGCGTTCAGATTTGCCACTGGGCTCAACGATGCCTGCATCGCCCACGTAGACGAATTCCTGATCTAACAGCAAAGACCAAAGTGCGGCGTTAACGAAGATATTTGGACGGGGACGGTAGATGATTCCCAGATCGGCACCGTAGGCGGCCGGGAGGATATCAGAAGCGGTATTATCCAGTACGACCCTGGTATCGTTGGAGTGGAAGCCGACACCGGTCTTTAAGAACAGTTGGATCTTATTGTTGGCGTTGTAGAGGAAGTTGAGCTTGGGACTGAGGCGAGCGCCTGTTTGCTCCTGCCGGTCGTAAAGGGTTACAAGTTGGTCTACGTAGTTGAACTGAAAGTAATCGAGCCGGAGACCAGCGTTGATCAACCAGGCGCCAAGTTCTATTTCGCCGTTCACGTAGCCAAAAAGGTTTGACTCATCAACATCACCACGTTGCACAAAACTTCGTACCGTGGAGCGGTTGGTGGTGTTGGCCAAAAAGTTGTCATCACTATCGTCGTAACGTAGACCAAGACCACTCTTGAGTAAAACTTCCTGGTCTCCGAGGAAGAGTGATTTGTTTAGCTCCGTAGAAAAGCCAAACAGTTGTCTGTTTTCGCTTTGCTGGATTTGATCTCCATTTACCGGGTCTTCAAGGAAGAAAGTAAAGTTGGAGAAGAGCTCGAAGTTGTAACTGGAATAGAAGGCGGAGGTCTTGACGAAAGTGTTGCGGTTAATGACTTTATTGTAGTTGACCGCGATGTTAGTGCGGCTGGTGTAGCCTCCTTCAGTATCATCGATGGCGCCGAAGCGGCTGATGAGGCCACTGTCCACGGCCCGTTGTGGGACCTGGCCCGAGGCGTCCCACTTACTGGTGAAGTGGCTGCCGAGAATAGAGAGCTTGCTATTGTTGGCCAGCTGCCCGGTGTATTTGCCCATGATGTTGAAGCGGCTGAAGTGCTGAGACGACTCAAAAGGACCATCAGCGAGGGTGTAAGCAGTTGCTACGTATGCGCTGTGTTTCTCAGAGTTGATCAGGTCAATCATGCTGGTAAGACGACGGGTTTCAAAGCTGCCGTACTCCAGGCTGGCACTGCTTGATTCCAGGCGCTCCTTAAGGGCAAAATTTACGTAGCCTGCAGTATTGAAGTTTCCAATGTCAGCGTAGTATGGGCCTTTGCCAAAGTCTATTTTATCGATGGTTTCGGGGATGATGAAGTGCAGATCTGCGTACCCCTGGCCGTGCGCATGGGATACCATATTGACGGGAAGGCCGTCTACACTAATGGCGACATCGGTTCCGTGGTCGACGTCAAATCCACGCAGGAATATCTGTTCTGCTTTTCCGCCGCCCGCGTGTTGTCCGATGACAAGCCCCGGGACGGTCCGCAAGACTTCCTGCGCAGAGCTCACCGGCCGGACCTGAAGGTCTATACCGGTAATAACATTGAGTGCTTTAACGCTAGGTCTAATGACAATTTCATCAAGGTTGAAACTGCGCTCCAGAAGTTGAATCAACATTTCACGCTCAGTATCTTCAATAACTGCGGTTGCGGATTTGTAGCCGAGATAGGAAACCATGAGGCTGTCTCCTTCTGCGACTTCATCAAGGGTGAAGTAGCCAAATTCGTCGGTATGGGCATGGTGCTCATGGCCGAGGTGGATTACGTATGCTCCGATTATCGGTTGCTTGTTTGGGCCCAAGACCCGACCGATTTGTTCGTGTTCCCCATCAGTATGCTTATGGCCGTCTTGTTGAGCGAATAACGTGAAGGGGATTAAAGCTATGAGGATTACTAAAGCTAATGAATGTTTCATAATAGGTTTTTTATGGTTAGAGGGATTGGAATTATTCAGACTCGAAGTCGGCCAGCATTTGTTCAATTACTTGTTCAATGTGAGCTGCCTGAGTGGCGATTGTAGGATGGCTAAAGACTACATTCAGGGGGATTTCGAGATCAAAAGCTTCACTAATACGAGAAGAAAGACGGATGGCAGTCAATGAATGGCCACCCAGGTCGATGAATTTTTCGTTTGCGCTTATTCGTTCAATGCTGAGGACTTCTTCCCATATTTCAGCGAGTATTTCTTGCATCTCCCCTGATGGGGCCACAAAGATTTCAGCGGAGGAGGCGGCTCGAATTTCCGTAAGCGCTAGTAGTGCTTTTCGGTCAATTTTTCCGTTCGCCGTAAGGGGCATTTGCTCCGTAGGAATGAAATGACTGGGGATCGCGTGTGCAGGTAAGCGCTCGGAAAGGTAAGTGCGGAGTGTTTCGGCCGAAACCGAATCTTTGGTCGTGAAGTAGGCGACGAGGTACTGGCTACCAGCCCGCTCGCCATCGTTGCTGTAGCCAATTTCTTGCATCATTTTCTGGACCGCTGCTTCGTCTACCTCCTCGTTGATTTCTTCGAGGGCGTCATCCCTTTGTTTATGGCCTATTCGGACATCCCAGCTGTAAGGAAAGGCATAATTATTGTAGCCTTTTTCTTTTTTGTGGACATAGATTCCTACTTGATTAATGAGGCAGTTTGTAGATCTGCCGGTGTCGGTAGGTCTTTCCCAAGGCAGGCGATTGTTGAGGTCGTCCAGCATCTCATCCAGGGTGGCATCGGTATAGCGGTAAAAGTCAAGAAACTGGACTTTTTCGAAAACAGTGTCGTCGTCAAACATTGAAGTGTCGAGCAACTTCTTCACTGCATCATCGGCTTTGTGATAGATTTTCCTGGCTTCCAGAATAGCTGCGTCAATGTCTGCATCTCCGTTTTCTGCATTCAGGAAGAGCTCTTCGGTGAGTCTTGTTTCGAAGAATTGGCCCCGGGAGAGCCCCGTCACTACGTAAGGGATTCCCTTGGCGAGGGCCAACTCTGTACTCAGGGTGTAGATTGTTTTAAAGCAACCATTGCAAACGTTGCAATGACGGTGAAGGCTATCGGTGAATATTTCATTCATCGCTGGAGTTGTAGCGACATGACAGTCCACGCCAAGCTGGGCGGCTACCCTTTGTACATTGGCTAGAGCTTGTTCACTTATGTAGCCATTGTCCAGGGTAAAAGCAAGGACTTTGAGGCCCATTTCGACCAATTGGCCTAAGGCGTAGGTACTGTCTTTGCCTCCGCTGAGCAGTAAGATGCAGTCATATTCGGCTCCAGTCGCTGTCGGCCGGGGAGAGAAGATGTTTTTTAGGTCCTGCATTGTCCGGAAGTACCGCTGAGCCCGTCGTTGATAATCTTCAAAACCGATGCACAACTGGCAGATGCCTTCCTCGTTGAAAGTTGCGCTTGGGTAGTTGGCCGGTAAGCCACACTTCGTGCAGTGGTGAGCAGACTGGCTTAAGCCCGTTTTTCGCCCATCTACCAGTTCAACGGCTACGGACTCAATGGCTGGATGAGCCGCGAGAATTCCCTCGATTTCATTAAGCTCAAGGCGGAATCCTCTCCATTTTATCTGCCGGTCTATCCGACCAAGGAATTCCAGGTTGCTATTCAGGTCTTTTCGTACAAGATCTCCGGTGGCGTAGAATCTTTTGTTGTTCGCCGTCTCTAGGTTTATAAAGCGTTCGGCCGTTTTTTCTGGTGCTCCAAAATACCCATTTGCGAGACTGTCTCCACCGATGAAAAGTTCTCCCGCTACTCCTGCCGGGACGGGATTGCCGTAGGCATCCAAAACATGAAGGAATACACCTGGTATAGGCTTGCCAATAGGAACAGTAGTAGTTGCTCTGCTCAACTTTTGGTAGCGGTGCACTACACAGCCAACGGTAGCTTCAGTTGGCCCGTATTCATTATAAATTTTTATAGCTGCCGGGAAAACAGGCATAATTCGTTCCGCAAGGCTGGTGCTGAAGTTCTCACCTCCGACGATAAGTACCCTCACTTTTGTGTCACTAAAGTTTTTTCCTTGCAGCAGTGAAAGGTGGCTAGGCGTTAGTTTGATTACGTCAACCTTGTCATCTTCCAGGACACGGAAAATTGCAAGGTCAGGAGTACCCGCAGGAGGTTCTTCATAGATCAGGACCTTGCCACCACAGACCAGTGGCGTGAACAAAGAAGTTACCGTCAAGTCAAAGCCAATCATTGTAAACAATGGGAAAGCCGGCGCGGGAATTTCGACGTATTGTTTACGCGCAAAGGCAATGTAGTTGGCTAGTGCACCGTGGCTGATTACAACACCTTTCGGTTTACCGGTAGATCCTGAGGTAAACATGATGTAAGCAGGATCCTGGGGATTTGGAGATAGTACTTCTGCCGGAGTGTTTTGCCCTGACACAAGCTTCCAATCGGTGTCAAGCTGTAATACCGGTTGGCCTAATGTGCCTGTCACCTCCGCCAGAGCTGCGACGCTGATGACGAAATCTATTTCACCTTCGCTTAGTAATACCTTTATTCTTTCAACGGGGGTATCCGCAGGGATTGGCAAATAAGCCTTTCCCGCTTTCCAAACGCCGAAAATGGCTACCATTAATTCCGGAGATCGGGGCAGGAGCAAGGCAATTCTTTTACCCGGCGAACGCTTGCGAAGGAAAACAGCGAGCTGATCCGATTGGTCGTTCAGGCTCTTATAACTGATGCTACCGCCCGAAAACTCAACGGCGACCTGTTCTGGGGTTGCTTGAGCTTGCTTGCGGAAGAGATCAAGGACAGAGGAGGTGTCTTTAATTTCACTGTTTGAGGCAATTGTACTGTTGTCCAGGCCCGGTTTAACAAGGGAGACCTCGGCTATTTGCCTTTCCGGATTTTTGAGGAAGGCTTCTAATAATGCCATGAAGTGGCCAGGGACCTCCTCTTTCCAGGGTTCAGGAAATATATCCTGGTTGAGGTCGAATTCAAACCGTAAGCCTTTTTTCTTTCCAAAGTCATAGACTTGAAACCTAAGGTGGTGGCCGGGGTCAGTATGTCCGGGGTGTATCCATTCTGATTCGGCCTCGATTTCAGGAGAAAAGTCTGGAAAATCGGCATGGATATAATTTAAGATAACGTTGAGTTCTCTCAATAACTTGGGGGAAGCAAGGCCTGGACGTGCATTGCCCAGGAAGCCATTCACTGAAGTCCGGACCCGATCTAACAGGCTCAGGAAAGTGTCTTCCGTTTTTATCTCTGTAACAAGGGGTAATACTTCAATGAAGCAGCCTGGTGTGTTGCGATGATCATTGGTTAATCGGTTGTGGGTTGGGGTGCCGAAAGCTAGTTCATGATCTCCGCTAACCCGATGTAGAAAGGCAAAAACAAGGGTTGCTAATACGTTGAAGAGGGATAAGTCTCGTGTCCAGTGGCGTACTTCAGGGTGCTGGAGCAGTTCCTCTAATTGACGCATTTGTTCGGGTGTCAGGGTCAAGGACAGCCGTTTTGATGTTGTTTGTGGAGCATGCGGGCTCCGGCCGTATAGCTTAGGCGGTGTAGGTAGGTTTTGCTCCGCCCAGTAAGAAGGGAGGGGCTTAGGCGAGGAACCAAAAGAATGGAGGTAATTAGCATAAGGGGGCAGACTGGTTTCCTCAACTTTCCTTGCACCTGCGTTGTGCGCCGCCTTATTTTTTGACTGGACGTGCTTCGAATAGCGCTCACTTAAATAGCGGTATTGAACAGAAGTACCCCACGCATCAGTAATCAAATGGTGTTGGTTTAAGAACCAAATGTGATCGTCTTTTCCTACTTTAATTAAGGCACTATCATAGTTGCAGCGATCAAGCATAAAGGGCTTTCGAATTCTGCTATCTATATATTGGTGTAAATCTTGGTTAAGGTCTTCTGCGTTGAGTACCTCAAGTTTAGGTGGTACACCAAGCATCAAAGACTGTTGCGGACCTTCAGTGCTGGGGTGGAATACCAAACGCATAGCATCGGCTGTAAATACCAGATCTTGAAACGCCGATTTAAAACACTCAAGATCGAGTGTACCCCTTAAGCGAAAAGTAAACGCCATATTGTAAAGGGCGTGCTCTGGGTACATCTGTTGCCCGGTCCATAAAACAGACTGAGCAGAAGAAATGGGTAGATTTTCAGTGTGTTTCATCTAGCTTATCTGACTTCTTGTATACGCCACCATCGCATCTACCGTCATGAAATTCTCGATAACCATGTCTTGAGTTTGTACTTTTATATTGTAAGTTTTTTCGATAAAATTGATAATACGAAATACGCCCATTGAACTTATAAGCCCACCTCCAAGCAGGTCATCATCAGGCGCAAGATCAAAATCAGGAGATTCGTCAAGCACATCTTTAATGATGAATTTTATTATTTCGGTTGTCATTTTGCAGTGTTTAGTTCAAGTAATTGCGTTCAATTAACCGACGGTTGATTTTGCCGCCGGCACTTCGGGGCAGCTCGTCGGTGAAAAATATGGTTTCTGGTAAGGCGTATTCAGGTAGGCGGCTTTTAAGGTACCGTGGCAGATCAACTTTAGTCTCACTGTGGCCTTCAGCTAAGGCAACAAGTAGGAGAATTGCCCTTTCTTCAAGGCCTTTTTGGCTGGCGAAGACAGCAGACTCTTTAATGAAAGAAGCGGTATTGGCTATGTTTTCAATTTCGTCTAATTCGACGCGGTGCCCGCGTACCTTTACCTGCCTGTCTTTACGGCCCAGAAAATGAAGAAGGCCATTTTTATCCATTTTTACGAGATCACCAGTCCGGTAAAAAGTTTCGGTAAATCCGGGAATTCTAGATCTTTGGTAAAGTGACTTTTCTGTTAATGCCGGATTTTTCCAGTAGCCGCGCATCATACTGGAGCATCGTACCAGAAGCAAGCCCGATTCAAATTCGGGTACGGGCTGGTCGTTTTCGTCAAAAATCAGTATTTCCGAGTTGGGGCAAGTGTATCCCAATGGAATAGGTCTTTCATCTGTCGGAGGAGCAGTAAGGTCAAATACAGTAAAACCATTTACTTCGGCTGGCCCATAATGATTGGTGAACGTAACGCCGGGTAGTAGCTCCATCATGCCACGGAGATAAGAGACTACGATTGGTTCACCACCCCAAATGACCAGTCTAAGGGCCGTAAAGTCGAGATTTGGCATTGTATTGGTTAGGTACATTTGCTGTAAAGCAAGTGGGACGCAGTACCAAATGGTTACCCTTTCATTGGCAATTAATGCAGTCATACTAACGGGCATTCTGACCTCTGCGTCGGTTGTGATTAGGGTCGTAGCTCCGGTGAGTGGGCCAGCAAAAAAAGCAAGAGTAGACATGTCGAAGTGCAAAGCCGAATGGTTGCCTAAGACGTCGTTTTCCTGGATATTATACAGGTCCCTCATCATTTTTATGTACGCAAGGCCACTTCTGTGCGTATGCATAATGCCCTTTGGCTTTCCGGTTGAACCGGAAGTCGTGATGATGTAGGCTAGATCTTTTTCTAAGATGGGGCCACTTTGCGGCGCGGACGCAGGTGCAAGGTCAATTGCTTCGCGGGGTATGCACTGAGCCTGGTGGCCTTCGCTTTTATGTCCGATTACGGTCTTAAGCGGCGAGGTAGTCTCCAATATTTCTGGTAGCCTACGACGTTGATGCCTGTTGGTAATGATTATGCTGATGTCAAGATCCGTTAACAAATCGCAAGTGCGAGTGGCTGGAGCAAAGGGATCCAAGGGCACATAAACTGCGCCAGCTTTGAGAATACCATACATGGCTATTGCCACGTCGAGGCAGCGGGGAAGGTAGATGCCTATGCGGCTGCCTTTGCTAACTCCTTGGTCGTGTAAAAGGTTGGCCAATCGGTTAGTTGCCGTATTCAGTTCGGAAAAACTGATTTCTGCGCCTCCACAACGGAAGGCGGGCTTATCGGGCCATTTTTCAGCTGCCCTTTCAACGGATTGATGGAGTAGAAGAGTCATTAAAGGCCAGTGAGTTGAGCAATTATGTTTCTTTGGATGTCCGAGGTGCCAGCATAAATGATTCCACCGATAGCATCCCGAAGATCACGTTCTATTTCTGAAGAAGAGAGGTAGCCATTTCCGGCCTGGATTCTTATTGCGTCAAGGCTTGAAGCAAGGAAACTTTCGCTTAAGTAGAGCTTAAGCATGGACGATTCAAGCATGGCTCTTTCCCCTTTTTGTTTCTTCTCTGCTAAGTTGTAGAGCAATAAGCGGGCAGTTTCCAGGCGCAACTTCATGTCTGCAATTCGGTTAGAAACAGACTGGAACTCGCTAATGGCCTGACCGAACTGTTTCCTTTCCTTAGCGTACTTGACACTGTGCTCTAATTGCCGGTCCATGGCTCCGAGGTTACTGGCCAGGATGCCACAACGATCATACTCCAGAGAATGATTGCCAATACTAAAGCCTGCTCCTTCTTTTCCAAGCCTATTCTCTTCAGGTACAAAGCAATCTGTAAGGTGAATTTCGCCAAAAGGGGCTGTTCTCAAACCCATTTTCTGTTGATTAGGGCCGGCCTTATAGCCTTCAAAGCTAGCTTCTACGAGGAAGGCGGTAATACCCCATCGGCCTAATTTAGGATTAGCATTAGCGAATACTAAGGCGAAATCTGCCTCGGGGCCGAGCGTAACGTAACGTTTTGTGCCGTTGAGGACATAGCCGCCTTCAACTTTTTGGGCTGTCATCTGCATAGAGTAGACATCAGACCCTGCTTCTGGCTCCGTAAGTGCATGAGCACCAATCCATTCTCCTTTTACCATCCTGGTTAGGAATCGTTGCTTTTGTTCTTCGGTCCCAAACTCACTGATCGGAAGTTGGACCGTCCACATTTGTGCATTAAGGGCCAGTGCGAAGCCATTATCATGGCTTCCGTAACCAAAACCTTCCATCGCGCGCACTGCGCGCGCAATATTTATTTTTTCTTCTTGGCCTCCGAAAGCTTTGGGAGCCGCTAGCGCTAGAATGCCAAATGCTGCGCACTCTTTCCATGAGTCTCTTGAGAAAACACTCTTTTCATCTCTGCCTACAACTGTTTGTCTAAGCAAAGTACGAGCAAAGTCAGCCACCTCTTTACGGTAGGTTTGAATGTCTGAGGTGGAGTCTTTTTTCATTACTAGTGAATATGGATTTTAAAGCTTAAAGCTAACTTGGTTTGGATGCTTACTTAAGACCGTACGATGTAAGTCGATGTTTTGGTTTTACGCTACTCTTCAAATCGCCCTGGTGGGGCGCGATTGAAACTGAAAAACATGTATTCTTAGGGCGAAGGTCGAATATGACTTGCGGTGATAGTTCAAGTCTTGGTAGAAGCTCATGTCTCGGGCGAAACCTAAAAGAAGCATAGAAAAATGCAGACCCGGACTTGCTTGCGACAAAAATAAGTCTAGAAAGGCTCTTAGCTACGTATACAGTGTGTACAATTGGTGTACGGACACCGTAATTTAGTGCTAAATTAGATAGAAATGAGGAAGAAAAAGGTAGACATTGTGCCTTTGTTTCGCTTTTATGTTGTTGATATGTAGCTAGTTGTGTCGTTGGTGAGGTAAACACAGGTGTTTTTAGCGCAGTAAATTGCTTTATCACGCATTTATCAAGGATAGTCTCATAAATTGCTTTTATTGCAGAAGCAAAGCTAGCTGGTGTCTTCTTTAACTATCAGGAAAGCAATAGGTATTGTCTCCTGCTTACCAAGCATGGTAGTTAGTTGAATTATCTTAATGGCAGGATTTAGCTTTGCGCCGCTATAAGTTGCTTGCCATTTTCAGGTGGTTCTAATTGTTTTGATGTTACTTTAAGACACCTATCTTTCCTCTTTGATGCTATTTATTTGGGGCTGCAAGCTTAACTGCTTGCCTAGAAAACAACACAATTTTGATTCAAAAACTGCGTGCCATTCTTACTGTTCAAGAATTTAACCACTTCCGGTGGTTATCAATAGGTGTTATAGTGGTTACCTTGCTGGAAGTTGTGGGAGTTGGCGCAATTTTGCCGTTTATGAAGATTGTTGCGACCGAAAATTTCACTGAAGAACCAGGTTGGGGAATGCGTTTGGCGGAGATCACTGGTTTCAGTGAACATCGTTCTTTCGTTATACTGACCGGAGCAATCGTTTTTGTGCTCATAAGTCTGTCAAATCTTGTCAAGATATATGTTCGTTTTCGTCAACAAAAACTTGTTTGGGGCATATCGCAACAACTCAGCTCTCGCTTGCTAGCGCTGTACCTGAGCAGGAGTTACAGCTTTTTTTTAGGTAAGAACTCGGTGGAGTTGAAGGTGAAAATCCTGCAAGAGGTCAACACCTTCACTACTGGTATACTTGTTCCGATTCAAAACTTTATCGCCCAGACTTCTTTAGTGCTCGTCATTTTTTGTCTTTTACTAGCCGTTAATCCTTGGTTGGCAATGTCTGCACTATTTTTTCTGGCGAGTATTTTTTCAGGGATCTACCTTGTTCGCCGACGTGAACTTCGAAACCTGGGGGAAAAAAGAGTCGCAGCAAACGTTCGGCGCTATCGATCTTTGCTAGAGTTGTTTTCAGGCATCAAAGTCTTTCTGGTCTATCAGGTAGATCGCTTTTTTCACGGGAGGTTTTCACAAGCAGTGAAGGAGTATTCAGAGATACAGCCTCGTATATTTTTAATGACATTTGCTCCTCGCATGATAGTAGAGATTATCACTTTTGGTGGTCTTATTGGCCTAACGGTTTACCTTGTCGTAGTGGGGAAAGGTCTTTTGGAAGCGCTGCCCGTATTAACCCTTTACGCATTAGCCGGTGTAAAGCTTCTTCCGGCAATTCAGGGCGTTTTTGCCTCCGTTTCTCATCTTCGTCATAACTCCAATATCGTAGATGCGCTGTATGATGACATCTTCCATCCAATGAACGGGAGCACTCCGTTTCCACCAAAACCCTGCGCTCCTATTGCTTTTAATCGCAAGATAGAATTCGAGAACCTGACGTTTCAATACGAAACAGCAGCTAGCTCTACTTTGACAAACATAAACCTGGAGATATTGCATGGCCAATCGGTTGCCTTTATCGGCAGTACAGGCTCTGGGAAATCAACCATTGTTGACTTAATTGTTGGTCTCTTAAGTCCACAAATTGGAGAGATTAGGGTGGACAACGAATTGTTGACAGCTTCTACTATTCCTGGCTGGCAAAAGTTACTCGCTTATGTGCCACAGGATGTAATTCTGTTTGATGACACTATTGCTAATAATATCGCTGTCGGTGTCAAAGAGGTGGATTATGACCTTCTTTACCAAGTAGCGAAGACGGCGAAGATCTTTGATTTTATAGATCGCGAACTACCAGAGGGTTTTGAAACAACCGTTGGAGAGCGAGGAGCTCGTGTTAGTGGAGGTCAGAAACAGCGAATTGGACTTGCCCGTGCACTCTATCGTCAGCCTAAAGTACTGGTGTTGGATGAAGCGACCAGTGCGCTAGACAACCTGACCGAACGGCAAGTGCTGGAGTCTTTGGAAGAAAACGCTCAACAATTAACAATTATCGTTGTCGCACATAGACTTGCCACTGTACGCAATGCCGATAAGATCTATTTCCTAAGTAGGGGTGAAATTGTAGATTCAGGTAGCTATAACGAACTTCTAAGTAGGAGTAGGGAATTTCAAGAGCTAGCCAAGCTTAATTAGAATATAATATCAACTAAATAAAAATGATTATGAATACTTTTAATTTTTACGCTAGTTTAAGGAAATTTATCTTCCTTTTGCCTCTGATGTTTCTCTTAAATAATCAGGCTCAGGCACACCTGGCAGATGAGAGTTATATTTTTCTAAAAGTATTTGAGGACCATATGGAAGGTATTTATACTTTAACCATTGAAGACCTCAATGTCGCGCTTAATCTTGATCTAAAGGAGGGAATAACCGAGGAGGAAATAGCCCCCTTCCTGCCTGCAATACATGATTATCTTATAGAGCGCAGTCATTTTAAATCAGAACTTGGGGAGCACAAAGTGACCTTCACAGACATTAAGTTCATGTCTGCAAACATTGGTTATTTTGTAGATTTTAGGTTTCAACTTGATAATTCAGCCGTGATCCCGGATCAACTCGAAGTTCGTTATGACGTGATTTACGATAAAAAGCCTAAACACAGGAATAAATTAGTTCAGGCGCATAACTGGAAAGCAGGGATTCTTGATAATGAGGCGATGGTTAGTCTTATTTTCTCTCCAGGAGATGGGACCCAGCAGTTGGACCTGTCTGATCGCTCTGTTTGGAGAGGGTTTGTTTCAATGATCCGAAGTGGCATGTATCATATTTACATTGGCCTCGATCATATTCTATTCCTTATCGCACTACTTCTACCGGCAGTAGTTCGTCGTAATAAAGAGGCAAAAGGGATATTATCTGCCTGGGAACCAGTAGATAAGTTTCGACCAGCATTCTTTTACGTGCTCCGTATTGTAACCTTCTTTACAATTGCACACACCATCACGTTAAGTCTGGCTGCAACAGGAATTGTGAGCCTTCCCAGTAGGCTTGTAGAAACACTGATCGCGATTTCTATCACCTTGGCAGCGATTCATAATATTAAGCCTTTTAGAGAAAACGAAACGGTTGGTATCGCCTTTATTTTTGGCCTGTTTCACGGCTTTGGTTTTGCCAGCGTTCTTGGTGAAGTAGGCTTAGGTGGAGAGTTTATGACCATTTCGCTTTTAGGTTTTAATATTGGTGTTGAACTGGCTCAAGTTTTAATAATTTGCTTGGCGTTCCCGATTTTGTACCTTCTGCGAAACACTAAGATTTATAAGCCTGTGATACTAATAGGAGGTTCAATCTTATTGATCATTGTGTCGGTCTACTGGGGAATAGAAAGAGGTTTTGATTATAATATTCAGGTTAAGAAAATTGTGATGGATACCCTTACTGCCATTAAAAACCTTTTTGTCTGATTGTGTCTGGTTGGTTTTTTTCACCATTAGTTTTATGAGTAAGAACGAACAAACTGCACTTCAACGTTGGTTAAACCGGAAGAAGAAAGGTGAGCAGCCTGTGGCTGTTCCGGAAGCCCCTTTACTGAAGGACGGTGATGCTGAATCCTATCCGTTATCACCAGCTCAGTCTCGTATTTGGCTCCTTCAGCAATTGAACCCAGACAACCCTTTTTACCATTATGCTGAAACTTATCGACTTCGGGGCAACCTTGACGTAGACCAATTAAAAACTGCTTATAAGAAAGTCGTGCTTCGGCACGAGATTTTGCGAGCTACTTTTAAAAAAACTGGAGAAGAAGTACGACAGTTCATCAAAAAGGAGTCCACCTTTGATTTCAAGTATCACGATCTTCAGGATTTACCAAGTGATATAAAAAAAGATAAGTCGACATCATACGCTATTCAAGAAGCCAATACTCCTTTTAGCTTGGAGGAGGGGCCTTTAACTAGACTTGTGTTGTTACAACTAGGTCCGGAAGACTATATCTTGTTAATAGCCATGCACCACATTGTTACGGATAAGTGGTCGATGAAAATTTTACGAAACGAGCTGGTTGGTTTTTATAATAATCGGCAATTCCCTAATGTTCAAGTACAGTATCCTGCCTATGCTGCTAGTATTGATCAGTCTAAATCGAACGAAAAAGGCCGTAATTATTGGAAAGAAAAACTTAGCCAGATATCGCAATCTTTGGATTTACCTTTTGATAAGCCTCGACCAGAGACACCCTCTTATGAGGGGGGCTATCGGAAGACAATAATTTCTCCTCGGTTGACGTCGGAATTGAAGGAAGCAGCACGTAACAATAATGTCACCTTATTTGCGTATTTGCTTACGGTTTATCAAGTATTACTTGGGCAGTATTCCGGAGAAAAGGAATTCGCCATCGGAACACCAGTAAGCAACCGTAATGAACCAAGACTTGAAGAAACCATTGGCTTCTTCAACGAGACCGTTGCCCTAAAGACCGATCTTTCTGAAAATCCTACCTTTAATCAACTTGTTCAAAAAACTCGAGCTACAGTTTTAGAGGCATTTGCTCATATGGATGTTCCTTTTGAGGATGTCGTTCAGGAGGTTAACCCCGACCGTAGACCAGGTGTAAATCCATTGTTTCAGACGATGTTCATCCTGCACGTAGTGCCGGAAACTACTTCTTTCGGACCCAACTTGCAGCTGGATCCCGTTCCCTTGGATGCTGGCGTTACAAAATTTGATCTAACACTTTATGTATCTGATGAAGGCGATCAATTATCCGTTATTATCGAATATGCCGCCGATCTCTTTGAAAAAGCTACCATAGATCGGGTCCAAAGCCACTACCATCAGCTGCTAGCTGAGGTAGTTGCTAATCCTGAAAGTAGGGTAGACCAATTAAGCTGCTTACCCCCCTCAGAAAAGCGTCTTATTCTGGAGGACTGGAATGATACTTCTGCCCCTTTGCCTGATGAAAGTACTATTCATGATCTTATTCATCAAGCTGCTATTAATTCCCCCGCCGCAGTAGCGGTGGCGTATGCCGATTTGAATCTAACTTATCAAGAGTTGGAAGATCGCTCTGAAAATTTGGCCGCACAGCTTCGTGATTTGGGCGTAAAGTCTGGCGATCGGATCGGCCTTTATGTTCCAGTAAGCCTGGAACTCGTTGTCGGTATGCTAGCGATCTTGAAGGCTGGTGGTGCTTACTTGCCCCTCGACCCAGAGTACCCGGAAGACCGGATCAATTACCTGATGGAAGACGCTGCGGTAGGCCTGATGCTTACTACCACCGCTTTGTCTGATGAGTTGTCTGATCAGTATCAAAATAAGCTTGTTCTTGTCGATGCGCAGCATGGAAAAAGCAAGGATGATCAATTAGCACTAAGTGCGCAGCGAAAAAGCCCCGAGGTTTGCCCTGATGACCTGGCCTATATGATCTATACTTCCGGAAGTACAGGCCGGCCCAAAGGCGTAATGGTTAGTCATGCTAATCTGGTGCATTCAACGGTAGCCCGGCACCACTACTATCCTACAAAGCCATCGGCTTTCCTGCTGATGTCTTCCTTTAGCTTTGACAGTTCTGTTGCGGGAATTTTCTGGGCATTAACGACGGGGGCTAAGCTGGTACTTGCTCCACGACGGATAGAACAGGACCTTGAGGCACTGGCTGACCTAATCGAAAGGCAACAGGTCTCGCATACCCTTATGCTCCCAACACTTTACGATACGATATTGCGTTTCACGGAGCAAGGAAAGCTAAGCAGCCTGGATTCCGTGATTGTAGCGGGGGAAGCCTGCTCGCCAGCTTTTGTACAACGCCATTATGAGGCCTTACCGGGAGTACGCTTGTTTAACGAGTATGGACCCACCGAGGCAAGTGTCTGGTGTACAGCCTATGAATGCACGGCCTCAGATGGCAACAAACCGGTCCCGATTGGTGGACCGATTCCCAATGCGTTTGCCTACGTTTTAGCTGATGATGGTAAGTCTCCTTGTCCAATTGGTGTTGCAGGAGAGCTTTTTATCGGTGGGGCTGGCGTAAGTAAGGGATACTGGCAAAGGCCAGATTTAACGAAGGAACGTTTTGTTCCCAACCCTTTCCGTCCAGGAGAAAAACTCTACCGTACCGGAGATCGGGCTAGTTGGCTTGCTGATGGTAACCTTCAGTTCCGCGGTCGAGTTGATCGACAAATTAAATTGCGGGGCTACCGAATTGAGCTCGGAGAAATCCATGAAGCAATACTTTCTTTTCCGGAAATAACAGGAGCGGTGGTAAAGGTAGACGAGGCACAGCAACGGCTAGTGGCCTATTTTACTTCTTCCACCGCAATGAATATTGAGGCGCTACGTAAAGGCTTAAAAGATCGCCTGCC
>CAYPIM010000049.1:16352-33055 GCA_964410795.1 uncultured Lewinella sp.
CTTCCACCGCAATGAATATTGAGGCGCTACGTAAAGGCTTAAAAGATCGCCTGCCCAAGTACATGATTCCTTCGTTTTTAGTTGAGTTGGATGCGCTCCCTCGGCTTGCCAATGGTAAGATTGATGAGGCTGGTCTTCCCGCGCCAAAACAAGGGGAAGCCCAAACGACAATACTTCGTTCTACAGTAGACCTGAGCCCGGAAGAAGCAACCTTACTAGGTATTTGGCAGGAGGCGTTGAGTCAGGAAAACATTGGGGTGAACGATAATTTCTTTGAAGTAGGCGGAGATTCTATCCTGAGTATTCAGATCGTTGCCAGAGCGCGTAAAGCTGGGCTTCGGCTTTCTCCCCGGGCTATCTTTGAACATCAGACGATAGCCGAACTCGCTCTGTTTACCAGTAATGCGTCGGATCGAGATACCATCGAGCTTGTTTATGGAGATTTTCCACTCCTGCCTATTCAACGATGGTTTTTTGAGGAACATCATACCGCTCCGCACCATTGGAACCAGGCTGCAGTATTTGAGTTGGGCCATGAAGTGGAACGGCTAAGGGTAACGGAGATAGTTAATAAGCTACTTGCCACGCATTCCGGTTTAAGGCAGGAATTTTCTCAGAATGATGATGGGAAATGGCGCGTAAGCTCACCTAAGGTAAGCCCTGACCACGAAACAAAACTGGTCTCGCCGGAAGAAATCGGGGGAGGAATTGACCTGCTAAGCATCGAAAAATACTTAGCTGCGGAGCAACAAAATTATCCACTTGTCAATGCCTCTCTCGTACACAGTTATTTATTTCCTGGAGGGGAAAATAGCCGAGCCCGACTCGTGCTGGTGATACATCACCTCATCGTTGATGTCGTGTCCTGGCGAATTATTGCTGAAGACCTGAAGCAGCTTTTGGCTGAGCCGAACCTTGCCATTATCCCTTCCCTTGCACCTGCGACCGCGCCCTATTCTTCCTGGTCTCGCCAGCTACAACGAATGACAGAACAGGCGCATTTTGCCACTGATTTGCCCTTTTGGGAAGCGCAGCGTCATGTTGACCTACCCGGTGTATCGAGCTTGAATCTTCCGGTTGCCGAAGATGAAACAGAATTGATCAGCGCTCATCTTTCAAAAGAAGAAACTGCCCCTTTACTAAGCGGAGCCCATCGCGCTTTTAACACCACCACGCAAGACCTTTTACTTGCAGCTTTATTGACCGCACTGGGCGAGAAAGAACTTCACCTGAACCTGGAGCATAACGGGCGGGAAGCTGCTGGTTCTGATACTGATTTTACCAGATCAATTGGTTGGTTTACGGCCACTTATCCACTCACCTTAACTCTGGCCGAAGAAATGCCTCAAGTGATCATGGAGGTGAAAGAAACGTTACGACGGGTGCCCAATAAGGGCTTGAGTTATGGCGCTCTACGCTACCTTGGCCAGTATGACTTGGAGCATCAGCCCCAACTGCTTTTTAATTATTTGGGGCGGATTGATACCCAGCCCGAAAAGGATGTATTCTCCTGGCGACTTCTACAGAATGGTCTCCGTTCAGAGCAGAGTGAACGAAACCGAATATGGGAAATTAACGTAGGTGTCATAGACGGTTCCCTCTCCGTCAACTGGCAGTATGCAACGGGTGCTTACAGCAGCGAAATGATGAACCAGTTCGTTAGTAAGTATATTGGTGCGATCCGAGAAATTATCCAATTTTGTACTGCCCGACAAGAGGAAACCTTTACGCCTTCAGATTTCCCTGAGGCAAATCTTAGTCAGGACGATCTTGACAACCTCCTCGATCAAATTGACCTTTAACATGTCAGTGAAGAACCCAAAAATTGAGAGTATTATACCGCTGTCTTACCTGCAGCGGGCACTGCTTTTTCATAGCCTCGCGGAAACGAAAGACCAGGGTATTATTCAAGTGACTTGTCAACTTAGGGGCGCATTCAATCGGGATGCTTTTGAAAAATCCTGGCAACTTACGGTGGAGCGCCACGGAGCACTCCGCAGTTCGGTTCACTGGGAAAAAGTGAAAGAACCCGTACAGGTGGTACGCCCTCAGGCAAAATCGCCACTTGTTTATCATGACCTTGAAGGCCTTCCGGAAGAACAGCAGCAAAAAACGATGGCGGTTTACCGGCAGGAAGATGAACTTAGTAAATTTGATCTGACGAAAGCTCCGGCAAACCGGCTGGCCGTTTTTAAGACCGGGAATCAAGTCCATGAATTAGTGTGGACGAGCCATCACTTATTGCTCGATGGTTGGTCTGCGGGTGTTATTTTGCGTGATGTGTTCGCCTTCTACAATGCTGAGGTCAATAAGGAATCAATTCGGCTCTCTACTTTGCCATCATTGCAGCATTATACAGGTTGGCTGAAAAAGCAGGACCGAAAGGCTGCTGCTGCTTGGTGGGAAAAGCGGATGGAAGGTTTTTCTGTTCCAACTTTACTTGGAGGTGGCGGGGCCGCAGGTGCCGAGTTGAGGGTTAAGGAGCAGGGTATTAACCAGGAAGATTTCTCCCTGATTGAATCTTCTATACGCGAGCATCGCTTGACCCTTAATACCGTGGCACAAGGCTTGTGGGGCCTGCTACTAGGGCGAATGTTTTCTAGCGAAGATGTTCTGTTCGGCACCACAGTTTCTGGCCGTACGCCTGAGGTTCCGCGCCACGACGAAATGGCCGGCTTGTTTACCAACGCAATACCTATCCGTGTCCGGACGGAAAATGATCAGTTGCTGGTCGATTGGTTACATAACCTGCAAGTTGAAAACCTGGATGGGGCAGCCTACGATTTTGCACATATGGGGGAGATCACAGAATGGTCTGGTGTCGCGCCAAACGTTCTCCGGTTTGACCACCTGCTGCTGGTGCAAAATTACCCTTGGTCTGATCTTACGGGAGGCGGAATTACCGTGGAGAACTTTTCCGGAGACCTGACCAGCACGCATCCTCTGGTTGTAATGCTTCGCCCTCAAGACGGTTTAAATTTTAATTTCCGCTATGATCCGGCACAACTGCCTGAAGAAAACGTCCAATGGTTACTAACGGAGTACACTAGGCTCTTCCGAAACCTTCCCCAACTTTTAAAAGAGACGGGAAAGAATATTCAACTGGAGCTCCCCTTACCTCCTTCAGTACCGACTCAGGAATTGGCCGTGAAGGAAAGAGCTATTGAAGGGTTCGCCGTAGCCAATTCTACTACTGAACTTACATTGGTCGGTATATGGGAAGAGCTATTGAGCCTCTCTCCGATTGGTGTAGAGGATGACTTTTTCTCGTCTGGTGGGACTTCGCTTCTTGCCATCCGGCTGTTCTCACGAATTGAGACGACGTTTGGGAAAAAGTTTCCTCCGATTAGCCTTCTGCAAAACCGGAGCATCCGTAGATTGGCAAAATTGATTGATGGAGAAACGGTTACTGCCTGGACGAATATAGTTCCCCTAAAAGCGAGTGGTTCTAAGCCTGCGATATTTTGCTTTCATGCTGGTATGGGACATGTTTTCTTCTACCACCCATTGGCCAAACTGGTCGATGAAGATCGCCCGCTATACGCTATTCAGCCTACTGGGTTAAATGGAGAAGAAGAGGTAGATGAGAGTATTCACGAAATGTCGAAAAGATACCTCCGGGAAATTCAGAAAGTACAGCCTGAAGGCCCGTATATATTCCTGGCGTATTGTTTTAGTACGGCTGTTTGTGTAGAGTTGTGCCATCTACTTAAAGCTGAAGGTAAACCGCCTCCCATAATCATAGTTGTTGACAGTGCGCCTCTGCCCAAGGAATTAAACGAAGTGATTGTCTTTCGAAACCCTAAAAGAAGCCTTAAGTGGTTTGCTGCTCGCCTTTACCGGGGGGACTATAAGGAGTTCGCTGTCCATTTGGTTAATAGATTTTTGCCAACAACCTTCTTGCCACGAAGTTTGATGGAGGAGCTAAAGGTCAATCAAATAAGAGAGAAATTTGTACCGCTTTATGAAGGCTATATCTGGAGAGATATTGATACTGAAGTCTTCTTGATTCGGAGCTCTGAATTTGCGGCTATGCCAGTTCGTCAGTGGCACCTGGATACTTGGAATCAGCTTTCGAATGAGCAATTAAAAACGGTTACCCTTGACGCTGCTCACGTTGATTTCTTCGAAGCTCCTGCTGTGGAGCGACTGGCAGAAACTATTGAGGATTACTTGGCAGACTGTACTTAATGGCTAATATTCTTCTTATTACTTCTGGCCTGTCTGGTATACTTAATTCATCTTTTGAGTTGGTTCGGCGTTTGGAGGTGGAGGGGCATAAAGTCACTTACGCATCTTTGTTAGACGCTCGACAGAAAGTTGAGGGCCAGGGGTTCTCGTATCTTTCGTTAGAAAAATGGTATCGGGTACCGCTCATTCAATCGCCTTTGAGGAAGGGAGTGTTGGGCCGGCTTTCCAGCTTGTTTTCAGCTTATTTAAATGCAATAAAACGACGTTCGGAAGGAATTGAGCTCCTTGGCCAAGCTTCTTTTCGGAAAAAGTTGACCGACCTCAAGCCAGATCTTGTCCTGATTGATATTGAGTGTCACGAGTATATTTTCACTACTTATCTATCTGGGATCCCCCTCTTACTCATAAGCCAATGGTTCAACGGGCAATACGCCGAGGGCCTCCCCCTGATAACTACTTATTCGTTTCCTGCGGATGGTGATCTTTCGTTGGAGCGAATATGGTCTGAACGTAAGAAAAAGTTCCGCTTCCAAAACTTGAAGCAAAAAATTCTTACCGCTGGAACTGATCGTCGGAGCCTGTTATTGAGGTATGCAAAGCAGATTGGATTCCCCTTGAGTTTGCTTAATTTTTATAACTGGCCTACTCCCTTTACTTACAATAAGATTCCAATCCTCCATTTTAACGATGAAGAACTGGAATTGCCTCATAGAATACCCGTTAACCATTACTACTTGGGGCCAATGGTCTTTGAAGATCGAAGAGATCAGCACGTTGACCTTGAATTAATCCGAGAGAAGCTTTCAATGATCCTTGCTAAAAAACGGGCCAATAAATCCAAGTTGATCTATTGTTCGGTTAGTACGATGAAGGATAGTGGTACGAGTAGTGGCTTTCTAAAAAAGGTCATGGCGGCTTGTGCTATGGAACCTGACTGGGTCCTGATTCTGGCTCTCAGTGGTCAGTCGGAACAGTTTAATGATTTTGATACTCCTGATAATACTTTTGTCTTTTCCTGGTTGCCTCAACTAGAAGTCCTTAAACAGACGGATTGCTCGTTAAACCACGCAGGAATTAATACCATTAATGAGTGTATTGCCTGTGAAGTGCCAATGGTTGTTTACTCCGGTGGTCAGTTTGATCAAAATGGATGTGCCGTTCGGGTTGCCTATCATAAACTTGGTGTGATGGGGCGCCGCAGCGAGGCGACGGCATTGTCTATTCATAAGGATATCAGTGAAGTCTTAAACGCTTCAATTTATAAAGAGAGGGTAGTAGCTGCGAACCAGCGAAGTCGTTCGGAAGAAGTGCGTAGCCAACTCATTGAACTGGTTGACGGTGCTATGGGGAGGCCAAAAGACCAGGAATAAATGGTGGATGTAATTTATATTCTAAATGGGAAAGAATTGCCCGCTGAGGTTTTCAATCGCCTTGAAGCCTTGCTCCCTGAGGTGTTTCACGGAAGCTTCCTTCGGTACCGAAGGTGGCAAGACCGGCAAGCGGGTTTGTTTGGAAAATTATTGTTGCGTCAACTTCTTATTCGTAACGGTCTTTCACCAAGCCTGTTGGCGAGTTACCAGACGGATGATTATGACCGCCCGTCCATCAACTTTACGGGGGACTTTAATATTTCCCATACCGAAGGAATGGTTATTGTCGTGCTTACAAGTGACCGAAGAATCGGCATTGATATTGAAAGGAAAAAAGACATTGATCCGCTAGAGTTTGGCCGCGTGTTCACGCAGGAAGAAGCAACTTATATTGGGGGAGGAGCGCAATCTCGTGACCGCTTTTTCAAAGTCTGGACTAAAAAAGAAGCGGCAATGAAAGCAGACGGGCGCGGCTTTTTTTTGGACGCGGCAGCGATTAGTACGCTGTCGGCCAGCGTTAGAATAGGGAAGAATATTTGGGAAACAACCCCGCTCAAAACAACCGAACAATACTTCTGCTACCTCAGTGCGAAAAAACACGGCAAGGAGATTGATCCAGAAGAGGTTACTGTTTTTGATCTGGTTTGATTCCAGAAGAATCCCATTACTCAGAGAGGGTATCCAAATGCAGACAATACTGCAGCAACTCGTTTCTCTTGGTTGATCATTTCCAAGAGTTTCTTGTTCTCTCTTCTAATAGGGCGCGCAATTACCTTAAGAGATTTGATGTTTTCACTGCCATCATCTTTCATGAACGCCCATTCTTGTGTAGCTGGCTGGTAAGTATCCGTACCTAGCTGTTTTTTACTGCCAATGAATGAAAATAAAGAAGCCGTTTGCTTTATGGGGCTCTCGGTTAGAGATTCATAACGGACGATTTTTGCGTTAGCCTGAGCTGGGAGTTGACGTTCAAGAATTCTTTCATAAGTAGGAAGCCAGTAGTCGTATAACATTTTTTCATAATCCCATTTCTGCCAAAAGTCTGAGTCTAAGGCTTCGTACATCTTACCCGTAGATAGAATGGTCTCGTAAGGGTGTCTTATTAAAATGAGAAGTTTGTGAGCTCCAAGTGGGGGTATTTTGGGGTAGTTGAGCTCGTTTGGCCAGGATGGTTTCTTTAAGACTATGATGGGCTTGTCTGAAAGTGATTTTAATTGCCAGGCAGATTTGTCCCCATAAAGATGGAAGGGGACTTCGGGGAGGTGGGAAACATCTGGAGCAGTAGCTAATAGTGCCTTTAAAAGTGTGGAACCAGAACGTTGTGCTGATACAATAAGGACAAAGGACTTGTCCTGGAGTAACCGAGCAGGATGCCTGAGTGCAGTGAATATGTTAACTGGTTTTTTCATTTTTGAAAATAGATTAAATACTGCTACCTCTCTCGGTATAAGACTTGAAGTTGTCAATGACTTTTTGGGATAACCGCTCAATTGCTTCAGCGGTTATTCCTGCAACCTTGTCTGTTGTGATGATTTTAGGATGTCTTTCAAATTCTTTAAGGTGACCAGCGACGCCACAGCCATCGAAGATGGCGAAATTATTTTCTCCTTCTATCCACTTTGAAAAACTAGCCTTGTCGAAAGTCAGGCTTAAAGATGTATTGACCAATATTTTGCCTTGGCCTAAGCTTGAAAATAGCTTTTCATCGATCAACTCGGTATTCCTGGGAAGATGGGTAGATATGATTTCAGAAGAAGAAAGCAGTTCTTTGAGTGGCAAGTATTGAACTCCCATTTTTTCGATGTCCGGTTTTCGGTTCCGGCTATAATACGATATGTTCATCCGGAATGCCATGGCTGCCTTTGCGAGCATTTGCCCCGTAGCCCCCATTCCTACTATGCCTAGTCTTCGATTGGTTAGTTCTACAGGTGTATCTTTCCATTGGTTTGCTCCAAGTCCTTTAACAAGCCTAATCAACTCGGAGAGAATAAACTCTATTAGTCCTTCATCTCCGTAATCCCGGACACCAGTAACTTTAATGTCTTTTTTTCTTGCGTATTGGAAGTCGATATTTGAAGTCGCCTCGTCGTATAGGCTGCAACACATGCCTATGTATTTTAGGTTCGGACATTCCTCTATTACTTCCTTTGTTACGTGCGTTTCCCATGAAACAAAGACACAATCTGCTTTTCCAATTCTCTTTACTAGTTCTTCTGGGGTTGCTGGAAAATCTGGGTAGGCAATAATCTCTTCATCCGAATACTTTTGTAACTCGGTGGTAGCCCAGTTCGCCAATCTAGTTGGCGATACGAAGGCAATTTTGTTAAACTTCATTCGGGGAATTTTATTTCACCTCTCACTCCAAATATGGCTTCGAGGTACGAAGGTGATAGTGTCTTTCTTTTGTCAGGAAATTTGAAAGATTTGTGCTTGTTTCTTTGTGCTGACTTTAGAGTTCAAGATATGATTTTAAGTTGGTTTGTTATTGGCTTCTTGACGACAAGATTGAACAGAATATTCCTTAACTTCCTTGGGTGGAATTTATAGGTGGGCTTGAGCGATAACCGGACGTTGTCGCAGATCTAAATTACTGGAGAATGGGATCGGTATATCCCAACTTAACAGCGTTTATGTTTTTTAAAAAATCATTTCGGAAAATTGACTTTTTGGTTCTCGGAGCCCAAAAAGCAGGTACTTCAGCGCTAAATTCTCAACTAGGTCGGCACCCTTCAGTCGGGCTGGGAAGAACGAAAGAGCTTCACTTTTTTGACAACGAAGATCTCTTCAAAAAGGGGAGCCCTTCAAGTTATTCAGCTTTTCACAAACAGTTCGATTTTGATAGCGGGGCAAGCATTTTCGGTGAAACAACGCCCATCTATTTGTACTGGCCAGCTGCTCCTGCTCGGATTTGGAAGTACAATAAAGATATTAAGCTGATCGCACTGCTGAGAAATCCGACGGAACGAGCTTTTTCGCACTGGTCTATGGAGAAGGCCAGAGGAAAGGACACATTGAGTTTTTCGGAAGCGATCCGGAAAGAACGAGAAAGATGTAAGGGGGCTTTGCCTGACCCGCATCGTGTTTTTTCTTACGTTGACCGAGGGTTCTATGCCGAACAAGTCCGTCGTTATCAACGCTTTTTCTCCGAAGATCAACTTTGCTTTCTGCCTTATGAAGACCTCCGGAAAGCGCCGGATAAAACGATGCGTTCCATTTTTTCTTTCTTAGGCGTAGACCCTGATGCTTATAGGTTTGAACCACAGATTGTAAACAAAACTACTTACCAGGAAACATTGAAACCTTCTGATCGGGAATTCCTAATTGAAGTATTTCGTAACGATATCAAAGAATTAGAGCGGCTACTCGGATGGGATTGTTCAAACTGGCTAATCTAAAAGCATTAGAGTTCTAAGAAGAATACAGCTGTTTTACTGTAGCATCATCCATATCATTGCACCTGCGGCCCCGCCCGCTAAAGGGCCCAGGATTGGAATCCAAGCGTAACCCCAGTTACTATCGCCTTTACCGGAAATCGGGAGAATGGTATGCGCAATACGCGGTCCCAGATCGCGGGCAGGGTTAATGGCGTAGCCCGTTGATCCGCCAAGGCTAAGGCCTACGGCCAAGACTACCAGCGCAACGGGAAGGGCATCCAGGGAACCAAGTTTACCATCGGGCGTGCCAAAATTGGGTGCCGTTAGGTACAGAACTGCTAAAATAAAAGCTCCCGTCCCGAGGAATTCGGAAATGAAGTTGGAAGATGTATGCTGGATGGCCGGCCCGGTAGAAAAGGTGCCAAGAATTGTTCCCGGATCCTCCTCTGCTTCATAATGGGGCCGGTATTGCAGCCACGCAAGGGTTGCCCCTAGTATGCCACCTAGCAGCTGTGCTATAATGTAACCCGGAACCAGCAGCACCTCAAACTTCCCCGCAACGGTGAGGGCCAGCGTTACCGCAGGATTCAGGTGCGCGCCAGAAGCAGGTGCAGCTACAAAAACACCAATAAAAACCGCCATCGCCCAGCCGAAAGCGGTAACAATCCAACCACTCGAATTTCCGTAAGTGCCCTTAAGCGAGGTGTTGGCATTGACGCCACAACCAAAAAGAAGCAAGAGGGTAGTACCGACAAATTCTGCCAAGTAGGCTATAAGGTGTTGTTCCATGATCTAAAGCTTGAGTATGTTCGGCTAAGTTAGAATTATTTAGTTAACCAGAGATTAATCTTTCTACTTAACAATCTTTTAAGATATTTTGAATATCAAACTAAGTGACTTCCTTATCTCCCTTTCGTCTATAAAGTGTCTCCGGTAGGGAAAGTGATCGCCCAGCCGGTTTAAAAGACAAGAAATAGGTTTTTTTCATGATATGAATATGGGTTTTAGGTGTTTTTCTTAGGAGGGTCCCGACGCAAGTCCGGACCTTCTCTTTTTGTGGGTTAGCCGACAGATTCTTGCTGCGTTGCGAAGGATTGCTCTTTTTTTACGGTCTTTACCGATGAATGATAGCGTGAGTTGTTCTACTCATCTGTTCTTTTGGCGCTTTCGCAGGTGCAAGGAAAGGTTGTTAGAGCAAGTCTTACATCCTTCAACTTTGCTACCTTCGCCGGGGCATTGTTTTATATAGATTTTAAGGGCTACACCATATGTTTGATATTGAATGGTTGAACTACAACCCGGACACTCCGTCTTTTTACGTTGTACTGTTGACCACCTTGTTTGCGTTTTTCCTGTCTTCGATCATTGCTATAACGTATGAATTTACGACGCAAAGCATCTACCGCAGGGCGCATTTTTTACAAGCTGTTATCCTGATCGGGGTGGTAGCGGCTACGGTGATGCAGGCTATCGGAGATAGCCTGGCCCGGGGCTTGGGCATCATCGGAGCGCTATCCATCATTCGTTTTCGAACGGTGCTTGATGACCCCCGAAACATCACCTTCATGTTTGCTTCGCTTGGTGTAGGTATCGCTACTGGCGTGCTTGGCTTCGGTATTGCGCTTACTGGAACCCTGGTTTTTTGCTGCGGAGCGGTTATTCTGCGCTTCTCACCGATGAGTAACAACAACGAATTGATCGGAGAAATCAGGCTTCAAGTGCCGAAACAAGACGGTGTTCGTAAGGGCATCGAAAAGATCCTCTACCGCCAGTGTCGTGATTTTGAGTTGGAGCAAATTCGCTTCCTCAATGATAAACGTATCTCTACCTACGATGAGGCCGGCCGGCCGATGATCGAGGAACTCTCCCGTGATAACCTCCAGCAATTCACTTACCTGATCCGCTTGCGCGCTCGGGGCTCTGTTACCATTCTGGCAGAAGACCTTAACACCATTGAAGGACTGGAAGACCTTCGTCTCAACTTTAAAAAGCGGGAAACTAAACTGTAACACCACCATGCGCTTCAATTTTTTCTACCTGGTGGTATTGCTGCTGGGCCTTTCCATGTTTTTTTTCTTCCGCCCGCCCGCTGAAGATGAGCTGAGTTTTTACGGCTTCGCAGAAAGCAGCGAGACTACCGTTAATTACAACTACCCGGTCGTCATAGACCGAATCCATGTTCAGCCCGGGCAATCGGTGAAAGCCGGAGAGCCGCTAATGGAAGTTTCCCGCCGGAAAGCCAAGGAAACCCTTGCTGATCAGCAATTTAGAATCGCTGAACTACGGGCCGAAGAGAAGATTTGGCGACAACGGCGTGAAGGTGAACTGACCCAACTGCGACAAAGCGCAGAAGACAAGCTCGCTGAACTAAACGAAAAACTCTCAGCACTACAAAAGGAACTTTCTTTTAAACGTTCACTTGCCGAGGGGCTTCAAACCATTGAAATGGAAGACGCTATCTATAAACCTCTCGAAGATGAAATAGCTAATCTTAAGGCAGAACGAACGCGCCGTGCAGGAGCAAAAGAACTGCGTGAAACCAATCTCATCAAAGAGACCCGCCTGGGCAACAGCCCGTTCCGCGAACAAATTCGCCGGCTGGAAGCAGAGATGACCTTCGAGGAAGACCAAAAGGTTCAGCCATTTACCGTCACCGCTCCTACGGACGGGCTGATTGGGAATATAAGCGTCAAGGAAGAAGAGCACGTGCAGTCTTACGAGACATTACTCACGTTCTACGAGCCACATTCCAGCCTGGTACGTGGCTATGTACACGAAGATCAAACCGCCCGGGTGATGCTGGGAGATGAGATGGAGGTTTATTCCCTGCGGCCCGCTGGGCCGCACTACCGAGGTAAGGTGGTTGGCCTTGGCTCGCGGATTGTCGAGACCCCAACCCGCCTGCGTAAACTGGCAGATTTTAAAACTTATGGCCGGGAGGTGACGATTGAAATCAGCCCTGAGAATGTTTTTCTGCAAAAAGAAAAGGTAGGTGTTAGGCGGACGATGAAGTGAGTGCGTTGCCTCTCTTTCGAGCCTCTTCTGAAAATGAAAATAGCCAAGGGAACTCCGTTGGCAGACCACTTATTGAATATGCGCTATGATTCATACGAAATCAATTAGAAGTATTGGAATAGCCTTCGTGCTAACCTTCCTGGTATCCATGTTTTCGCCTTCGCTCTTGGCGCAATCCCCCGTAAATACCGAAGCGTTTTTTAGCCTTGCGCCGGAGTCTGCGGTTGTAGCTCCGATAGCGACCAAAGTAAAGATGCCTTGGTTCGAAAGCTATGACTTCCGTACCGAAACTCGGGATTTCGACCTAGATCGTCAGGAATATACCTTCCGTCTTAGCCCCAGTACTCGCAGAAAGGTCCGTGCGCAGGAAGGACTCTATCGCCACCTCGAACTTGCTCCGGACTTTAAAGCCCAGGATGACCGCTGCCAGACGCTGGCAGACCGTTACGCCGACTGGACGGAAATGTACTTTCTTTCGTTGGAAATAGACCTGTTAAGACGGCAAGAGCAGATTCGGGCAGACCAATCTACCGTCCTGAATCGTCTTGCTGGTACCCTTGATTTTGACTGGTCTGAGCTCATCAAAATCCGTGAGGAGCAAACTGATCTCCAAATCGAATACCTTTCCGTCCAAGACCGTCGAGACTATTTGTACGGGCACTATGGCCTTGAGGGGATGAACCTTGATTTTAGAGATTTGCTTCCGCTCAATGAAATTCGGGAGCGCATCCGTAAAACGGGCAATACTGCTATGGACCCTGAAATTGCTTATGAGCTGGAAACCATTAGTCGGGAACTGGAACTCGAACGGGCAGAGCAAAAGCAATACCTCGATTTTGCGCAGGTTAAGTATCAAGGACCGCATGAAGACCCTGCCAGCGAACGCTTATCGGTTGGGGTCGCCCTTCAACTTCCCAACTCTGGTAACCAGGTAGTTAAAATCAGGGAAATGGAGTTAGAAGCTGAATCGCTTCGTCGTGAACAAACGCGAGAAGCAACTGCAAGAAAGACGGACTTCGAATCTCGCCGTCAACGCTTGTTGGAACGCTTTGGCCGCTTCGATACTTTTGCTGAACTGTACCTCCGGGAGCAGCAGGAATTTGAAGATCTTAGCCGGAAACTGGCCAGAAAAGATGGTGTTAACCCTCTGCCGATGCTCAAAATTAAAGCCCGTGCCTTACGCAACGAACTGAAACTTCTTCGTTTGCAAGCAGAACTGTACGATGGCTACCTGAGCCTTATGGGGCGTAACGGAGAAGTTTGTAACAGTCCGGGCGGAGAACTTTTACGGTAGGTATTTTACGGTATCTTACCACTAAATAAGCTCAATGATTACCCGTTTGCTTTTTACTGTTGGCTTGCTTTTTAGCCTATCTGCCTGTGCTTCTGATCCTGAATCTAAGGATGTCTCAACCTCAGATCATAAAACCTTCACTTCCTTTGATGGTGAAACAATAGCTTACCGACAAGCCGGAGAAGGCCCCGCAGTAGTACTGCTGCACGGTTTCATCAATGACGGCTCTAACTGGCTGAAGACTGAACTTTACCGTCAATTGGTCACCAACGGCTACCGGGTCATTATTCCTGATATGCGCGGAAATGGACATTCCTCCAAGCCGCATACTGACGAGGCATACGAAAACAACGCTGAAGTAAAGGACTTAATCCGCCTTGCGGATGAGCTGGAGCTGGAGTCTTACGCTGCCGTAGGCTACTCTCGGGGTTCCATAGTGTTGGCCAAACTGCTCACCGAAGATAAACGTATCTCCCGCGCCGTAATTGGCGGTATGGGGATTGATTTTACCAATCCGGAATGGCCACGCCGTAAACAATTCGCAGCTGCTTTCAACGGCGAAACTACTCCTGAAACAGAAGGAGCCGTTGCGTACGCAAAGTCGATTAATGCTGACCTGGAAGTGCTTCATCTTTTACAAAAGCACCAGCCTGTTACCTCGGTTGAAGAACTTCGAGGTGTTGCTACGCCCATTTTAGTTGCCGCTGGAAGTGATGACCACGAAAACGGAGACCCCGGTGCGTTGGAGCGCTTGTTCCCCAACGGGAAACTGGCCATGATGCCCGGAGAACATAATGGTACTTACAGCACTCCAGTGTTTGCAGCGGCAGTGATGGCCTTTATTAAAGCAGGAACGGTAGAGCACTAGCTTTCTATCGATTCTTGACAACAGAAATCTCTAGTGTGTAATCGCCTTCTGTTAGGCCTTCTGCACCAACCACGCCGATGGTGATGGGGTAGGGACGGTTCACCGCCCTGAGCTCAACGGCCCGAACGTATGACTTTCTCGTGCGGCCAATAACGTTTCTGTCCATCTTGAAATCGGCTTCACAACTCACACAACTGTACAGTTCAGGAGGTAAAGATTCTCCACCGCCCGAGTAAGCGAAGAGGCTTAGGTTGTTGCTTTTGTCTGTAGGGGTCAGGGTAATGACCATCGTAGAATACTTGGGTATCTCCGTGCGGTAGAAGACATTGTTACCCGTGAAAAAATTCGCCCGTGGCTCTACGAAGCAGGCGTTTTGAGAACTCCAAGCCCAGTCGAGCGCAGCCAGGGGAGTGCCAACATCAATATTGCCTTCCCAGGCAAGGGCTTGACCCTGGTTAATTTCTAGCAAAAATGGCTCTTTTTGTTGGGCGCTTACGAAGGCACAGACGAAGATTAGTATGGATAAGGTGAGATAACGCATGGGGGGGATGACTTTTAATTTGAAGTAAATATACTCCTGAACCTTTTGCTCTCTTTCGCCGCACAGCCGCCTGAGGTGGGGTAGGGAGAGCGTGAAATTTAAAAATGTCCAGTAGTGTGAATGCAAAGTTAGTTGCCAAACCAAAGCCGTGCCTCCCGGAAAACCGGTAGTTTAACTCATTAGTGTTTGGATAACATACGACATAAAAAGGCCCCGCAACCTTCTTTGGTTACGGGGCCAATCTCTCTTAAGAGGAGGAGGGCGGCAATTATGCTACTACCAACTGCGCTTCAATTTTTTCTACAAGTGTGCCTTTGCTGGGCGCACCAACGATGGTCTCCATCACTTCGCCGTCTTTAAGGATCAGGATGGTAGGGATAGAGCGGATACCGTACTTTTGGCTGAGTTCAGGGTTGTCGTCTACGTCGACCTTGCCAATTTGAGCTTTACCTTCGTAGGTGGAGGAAAGTTCTTCGATAACAGGACCGATAGCGCGGCAGGGGCCACACCACTGCGCCCAGAAGTCAACAACGGTGACGCCTTCGGCATTGAGAACAGATTCTTCGAAATTGGTATCAGTGAACTGAAGAGCCATAATAATTTGAATTTAGTTTTGTGTAAATCACACACTAAAAACAACAACCGTGCTGTGCTATGGTTGAGTCTTAGTACATAAACAAGCAGATCAATTGACGCATTCCGACGCTAAACCTCACAAAAATGTGACTTTTATATCCTTTTACCCAGTTGGTTTACTGGCAGTTTTGCTATTGCTGCGGTGGTTACTGCCCGCCTCCGTCATCGAAACAGTGTACAGCCGTGGCTTATTCGTTGGCGTGCGAAATATTTGGGATCATACCTTGCCATTACTGCCCGTTCCGCTGTTTTATGTGTTTTGGCTGGGCGTTATTCTGTGGTTTGTTCGCACCGTTATCCTTTTCCGGCGCGGCCGCAGGATGCAGGGTGGGGTAGGGAAACCGTGGAAGAACCTCGCCGTACGAATCTTAAACTCGTTAGCATTGCTCATCTCCGTATTCCTCCTTGCCTGGGGCTTCAACTACGGTAGGGAAGAAGTGAACGAACGCATCGGGTTTGAAATGTACCAACCTACCCTCGACGAGCTGCGCGAAAGGGTCTACACCGAAGCGGAAGAACTCGCAGCGTGGCGAAAACGAATTACTACGGACACTACGGCCCTTGGCTCCGAACTTTTTCAGGAGCCCGAAGACGCCGTAAAAGGCCTCCTCCGGCAGGCTCTTACGGTCCACGGCTACCCCGATCCCGGACGACCCCGCCTTCGCCAGCTCTACCCCCGCGGTATCCTGCTCCGCTGGAGCACCGCAGGTGTTTACTGGCCCTGGGCGGGGGAGGGCAACCTGGATGCGGGTCTTCATCCCCTTCAGAAAATTCCCGTCGGTGCCCACGAATTGGCTCATGCCTATGGCTTCGGAGACGAGGGGACGTGTACCTTCTGGGCCTGGCTCGCTGGCCGACAGACCAAAGACCCCGTTCCTGCCTACGCCTTCCGCCTTGATTACTGGCGCCGCATTGCCGGTAAACTCCGCCAACAAGAGCCTGAGGCCTACTGGAAATGGCGCGCCGCCAACCTCGACCCCGGCGTCCGCAACGACCTCCAGGCCATCTATGATAATTCGGAGCTGTACAAAGACATCGCCCCCGTCGTCCGTGACGTCGCTTACGATACTTACCTGAAGGCACAGGGTATCCATGAAGGTTTGCTCAACTACGGTAAGGTGATCCGGCTGGTGGAAGGCTACCGAAAGTCGAGGTGATCTCGGGAAGATTGATTGCCCGGCTTTTAAGCCGTGTAGGTTTTCGGGCCTTCAGGCCCGGGGTAATCGCTTTTATACTGGGCTCGGCCACTCCAGGTGATTTTTGCCGGATGCTTTTTGCGTCTCACTTCGTTGGAAAGCCTCGCCAACACTACGGTGTTGCCTACGTTTTTCGCCTCGTGAGTCACAAAAATCACCTCGGCAAATTTTAGCTTGTATCCTTGTGAACCATGAAGTTAAGCTAGTTTGGCGGCCAG
>CAYPIM010000050.1:0-32613 GCA_964410795.1 uncultured Lewinella sp.
GATTTGCATCTTCGTTACGAGACTTTTGGCGCATCCGGTCTTTTTGCTCCCCAAGACTTTAAGGTAAAGCTCCCACGTTTGAAGCGCGAAGTTGAGGTGGCAGCAAATCAAAGCTTACTACAGGCACTTAGCGCGGCGAACATAGAAGTCATGTACGATTGTCAAAAAGGAGAATGTGGACTTTGCCAGGTGGACATCATAGAATACTCCGGCGATATTGATCATCGCGACTGCTTTTTCAGTGAGCAGCAAAAGGGAGAAAACAAGAAAATGTGTGCGTGTGTAAGTCGTGTGGCCAACGGAGAGTTGGTCATTGATACAGCCTTTCGCGGTTAAAAGTAAAACATGATAATTGAGAATAAAACATTCCTCATTACTGGGGGGGCTTCTGGCCTGGGATACGCCTGTGCTGAAATGGTAATTGCTAATGGTGGTGCCGCAGTTTTGGCGGATATTAATAAAGAAGCAGGTGCTAAGGCAGAAAAAAATCTTGGGCCAAATGCTTTGTTTGTAAGCACTAATGTAACTGACGAGGATAGCGTAAAGCAAACAATTGCTGCCGCCCAAGATCGCTTTGGGGAGATCCACGGCCTAATCAATTGTGCAGGCATTGGTCCGGCAGAACGTGTCCTTGGCCGTAATGGCATCCATTCCTTGGATACCTTTAGTAAGACCATCTACGTCAACCTCATTGGGTCATTTAATATGATTCGCTTAGCTTCGGCAGCAATGGCGGAGAACGAACCAGGAGAAAGTGGAGAAAGGGGAGTCATCATCAGTACTGCTTCGGTAGCAGCGTTTGATGGACAAATTGGGCAAGCCGCCTACGCGGCTTCTAAGGGGGGCATTGTTGCGATGACCCTGCCAATTGCCCGGGAGTTTGCCAGGGTTGGCATTCGGGTATTGACCATTGCCCCAGGCATTTTTGAAACACCGATGTTGGCCAACTTATCGGACGACATCAAAGACTCGCTAGGCCAGCAAGTACCCTTTCCATCGCGGTTAGGACAACCTAAGGAATACGCTTCATTAGCCCAACACATCATTGAAAACCAAATGCTTAATGGCGAAGTCATTCGCCTGGACGGAGCAATTCGTATGGCCGCGAAATAAGCAACACTGCTGAAAATTAAAAATATAAAAGTGTATCAACTTATAACAACTGAAATTAAGGACCGAGTCCTCTACGTTTGCCTGAATCGTGTCAAAAAACGCAATGCCCTCAACGACACGATTATGTCAGAAGTGGATCACGTTTTTTCTACAATCCCCCCAGAAGTAGGCTGTGCTGTCATTTACGGGAACGGAAAGCATTTTAGCGCGGGCCTGGACCTTTCAGAATTACAGGAGCGTGATGTCGTGCAAGGATTACAACATTCGATGTCCTGGCGTCCGATCCTGGATAAGATTCAGTACGGAAAGGTACCGGTGATTGCTGCTTTGCACGGAGCGTGTATCGGCGGAGGTTTGGAGCTGGCTAGCGCCGCCCATATCCGGGTAGCGGACCAATCCACATTCTACGCTTTCCCGGAAGGCCAACGGGGCATCTTCGTAGGCGGAGGCGGCTCAGTACGGGTACCCCGTTTAGTGGGGACTGCCGTAATGATGGACATGATGCTGACTGGGCGGGTCCACAAAGCCGAAGAGGGGCACCGCCTCGGATTTGCGCAGTACCTAACCGACGAAGGTAAGGCGCTGGAGAAGGCGCATGAATTGGCCATTCGAATTTGCGACAATGCCCCCATGACTAATTTCTCCCTTACCCATGTCCTCCCCAGAATCGTCGATTCAAATCAGGATATAGGCCTTCTAATGGAATCAATGGCCGCAGCTATTGCACAAAGTGCTCCGGAGGCCAAGGAGCGTCTTGCCGATTTCCTGGAAGGTCGCACAAAAAAAGTCGGTCAAGATTAACCATTGCTCGCTTAAAGAAATTATAATGAACTTAAAAGAAACCTCGTTCCTGGACATCCCTATTCTTCAGCCGGAAATAATCAAAGAAGAAACGGCAGAAGGGATCATTTACTTTCGTTCAAAAGAGACCTTATCACAGCATCCTACACGAGTTAGTGATCGCCTGGTGAAGTGGGCAAAGAATACTCCAGAGAATACTTTTCTTGGTCAGCGTAATAAGCAGGGAGAATGGCGAAGATTAAATTACCGTGATGCACTAACTAAAGCAAAGGCAATAGGCCAGTATCTTATTAATAAAGGGGCATCTGCTGAACGACCACTGGTTATTCTATCTACTAATAGTATTGAACAGGGAATTGTCATATTAGCGGCTTTATACGCAGGTATTCCTTTTTCTCCAATCAGCCCCGCGTATTCGACCAAATCAACCGACTTTGCGAAACTCAAGCACTGTGTCAGTTTACTCACCCCAGGGCTGATTTTTGTACAAAACGGTTTGGCGTTTGCTAAACCTCTTGCGGCGGTTAGTGACGCTGTCCCTGTATTGGTGGTAGACGAACCCCTCGAAGGCCAAGATTCGTTTGAAGCAGCCTTACAAACCACTATAACAAATGGGGTTTTAGAGGCCCACCAAAACATCACTCCCGATACCGTCGCAAAGGTGTTGTTTACTTCCGGTTCAACCGGTTTACCCAAAGGCGTAATCAATACGCACGGCAACATTACCACCAATAATCAGCAAACGGTCGAAACGTTTCCCTTCATGGACAATGGCGGCTTCCACCTGATCGACTGGTTGCCCTGGAACCATACTTTCGGAGGTAACAACAACTTTGGGATGGCGCTGTATTGTGGTGGTTCTTTACACATCGACAATGGCAACCCCACACCAAAAGGAATACCAGAAACAATTCGAAACCTGCGAGAAATCGCTCCCACCATTTACTACAATGTGCCTAAGGGATTTGAGGAACTTTTGCCTTACCTGAAGGAAGATAAGGAGCTTTGCCAATTCTTCTTCAGCCGCCTAAAGATGTTCTTCTACGCCGGAGCCAGCATGCCCCAACACGTGTGGGATGACCTGGAACAATTAGCTTTCGACACCATTGGCAAGCGGGTTTTTATTGGAACCGGCCTGGGCATGACCGAAGCTAGCCCTTCGGCCATGTTTAACACCAAATTCGGCACAACCCCCGGAATGCTTGGCGTACCGGTACCAGAGCTTGAAGTGAAACTGGTCCCTGATGAAGACAAAATGGAGGCGCGCTTTCGTGGCAAAAACCTCACCCCAGGTTATTGGCGGAACAAAGAAGCCACCCGTAAAGCCTTTGATGAAGAAGGCTTCTACAAAACCGGCGATGCGGTACGCATCATTGACGAAGGTGACCCTGCCAAAGGAATGGTCTTTAATGGGCGCATTGCGGAAAATTTCAAGTTGATTTCTGGCACCTGGGTGAGTGTAGGTATTCTACGGGCCAAACTCATCGCGGCTGGTGATGGCCTCATTCAAGATGTGGTGATTACTGGTCATGATCGAACTTATTTAGGAGCCATCGTCATTCTGGAGCAAAATTATTGCCGTATCCTGGCCGATCTACCGGAAAGCGCGACCATTGAAGAAATCGCCCGCCACGTTAAAGTTATAGAGACCCTACAGGTGGTTATTAATGAGTTAGGGGCTAACAGTACGGGCAGCTCTACTTGCATTCGCAAGGCTATTGTCATGGATGCTGAATTGTCTATTGATAAGGGAGAGGTCACTGATAAGGGATCAATCAATCAACGAGCTATCTTACGTTGTCGGCCACAAGTCGTAGCTAAATTATATGATGATCAGCCATCAGAGGAGATCATCATTTATCAAAAAAATGTAAATGTCTGAAACTACTCTACTCCATACTGGGCGAATTACATTTTTGCAGTATGCTACCATTTTTGTTTGCTTTCTGATGAATATCCTTGACGGGATGGACGTCTTAGTTATTTCTTACTGCGCCTCCGACATCGCAGAGTCTTGGGGCGTAAGTTCGGAGGCATTAGGGGTTGTATTTAGTGCAGGCTTGGCCGGAATGACGCTTGGAGCCTTGTTTTTGGCGCCATTCGCTGATCGCATCGGCCGCAAGTCGATGATTATGACGTGTGCCTTGCTTATGGGGGTAAGCATGTATGCTACTTCCTTCAGTCAATCGGTGGAGCAGCTGGTCATTCTGCGGTTTGTGAGTGGTATTGGCATTGGCGGGATGCTGGCTAGTACAGCAGCTTTGGTGGCGGAGTTCACGCCCAATCGCAGCAAGGACTTTTGGATCAGTGCCGTTATCGCTGGCTATCCCATAGGAGCCGTTTTAGCAGGATTGGTTGCCGCAGAGGTCGTTACTACGGCAGGTTGGCAGCGCATGTTTCAATTGGCCGGCATGGCTTCTTTGATCACACTTCCTGCTATTCTATTCTTACTCTCGGAATCCATCGATTTTTATTTGACACGCCAACCTAAGGGAGCTCTGCAAAGGGTGAATGCTATCTTATCAAAAATGGGCCGTGCTAACTTAACGGAATTACCGCCTAAAAAGAAGAGGCAACCAGCTATTCCGATAAACCAGTTGCTCAAGCCTGAATACCGCATGCCAACCATTAAGCTTTGGCTCGCTTTGTTCCTGGCTTTCGGCGCCTTGTATTTTCTTGCGAGTTGGATTCCGAAATTAGCCGAAAGCACGGGCCTGTCCCGCGAATTAGCCATCTACGCCGGGACGGTCTTTAACGGTGGGGCCTTCTTTGGCATTCTGCTGCAAGGATACTTGTCTACGCGTTTTGGCCTAAAAAGAACCATTGGCACCCTGTTCTTACTTACGGCTATTCTCATGGCTGTTTTTGGTGTTTTCATCGGCTCTGATGCACTAATTCTGGTATTTGGCTTACTGGGCTTCGGCATACAGGGAAGTTTCGTTGGGCTTTACACCGTTGCCGCTCGCTTATACCCAACTTCCTTCCGAACCGCAGGAGTCGGCTGGGCCATTGGTATCGGCCGCTTCGGAGGAATGGCTGGCCCCCTTGTCGGAGGTGTACTCGTTGGGATGGGGCTATCGATGGCAACAAACTTTCTAATCTTCGCCATACCAACAGCACTTGCAGGAGTGGTAACGCTTCTGAAAGAGTCAAAATAAATTTTACTAATTCAAAACCTGGAAAATAAACACTCTATGATTGACATAGATAAAATAATCGCCATTGACGTGCACACCCATGCAGAGTGTTCCTGCCGGCAACCCCATGATGACTATCGTCCCGAGTTTGACGAGGCCTTCGCGAAATACTTCAAATCCAAGGAACGGCCGACCATTCAGCAAACGGCAGATTATTACCGGACGCAAAATATGGCGTTCATCATGTTCACGATTGATAGTGAGCATGAGGTTGGCAAGCGCCGCATTTCTAATGAAGAAGTCGCAGAAGGTGCCATGGCTAATCCTGACGTAATGATTCCCTTCGCGAGTATTGACCCACATAAGGGGCGAATGGGCGCGCGGGAAGCACGCAACCTCATTGAAAACTACCAGGTGAAGGGCTTCAAATTTCACCCGACAGCCCAGGGGTTTTACCCGAATGACCGGATGGCCTACAAGCTGTACGAAGTTATTGCCGAGTACAACCTGCCCATGCTTTTCCATTCTGGGCATTCAGGGTTCGGCTCTGGTGTCCGAGGGGGTGGAGGCCTACGTCTGGAGTATTCCAACCCTATGCATTTGGATGATGTAGCCATTGATTTCCCCGACTGTCCCATCATCATTGCTCACCCCAGTTGGCCTTGGCAGGATGAGGCACTGTCGGTAGCTTTACATAAGCCCAACGTCTACATTGACCTGAGCGGTTGGTCGCCTAAGTACTTCCCCAAGCAGCTAGTTACCTATGCCAATAATATGCTCAAAGACCGGATGCTCTTCGGAACGGATTTCCCCCTACTAACCCCTGAGCGCTGGATGAAGGATTTTGAAGTGGCTGGGTTCAAGGAAGAAGTCAAACAGGGTATCTTTAAGGAGAATGCAATACGGATGCTGGGCTTGAAGCCAGAATAGTAGCCTGATGACGATATTTTGTACCGTTCAAACAGAAAACGTATTTCAAGATTTAGTCTCTTTCGTGCACAATACAACGCTCTTATCTCCTACAATAGGTAGGTCTTCTCTTTGCAGTCGCAAAAGAAATGGAAGAGGAAAATGAATTTTATAAAACGGTCATTGCATCCTGCGTCCGCGCCTGATTGTCAACATTTCAGGGCGCGGCCGCAGGTGCAATGATGGTTAAGTGAACAATCATGCTATCCTTATTTTCACTACTTTAGCTCGGGTCAAGTAAACGAACCTATAGCCTCAGTGCTAATTCAACGACGCTACCCCGTAATAATGAGCGACTTAAATAAAATTCCCATCTTAGAAATTCCGAAACTAACCGAGTTTCATTTCGGAAATGTGGAATCTCCTTTTAGGCGGGACCAGAGTCCGTTTTATATCAATCGGCTGGAGCATGCCGTAACGAAACTGCATTTCCCTCTCCCTCCACACCGCAAAACGGTTTATGATCTAATTTTCCTGATCGAAGGAGAGAGTACACGATCTAAAGGCTTGAACGAATATACTTTCTCTAAGCACCAATTTTTCTTTCAACCAGCGCTTCAGATTACCGCACATGAAGCTATGAGTAAGGACGTGAAAGGGTTTTACTTACATTTCTCGCCGAAAATCTTTGATGGCAAAGAACACCTTCTGAAGTCCTTTCCTTTTCTTTTACTACATACCTCTCCTATTGTTAACATCCCTGCGGACCGGATAGCCCCTATTTTGAATATCTTGGAACGCTTGGTGGAACTCTTTGAGAGCGACGACGAGCAACAATTCAACCTGCACACCTGGTACCTTTTGGCACTTTTTGAAGAAGTTAACAGGTACAGTAATTCCCCGCAAAAGGTTGAAAAATCACGGGATTCAGCCGCTGTACTTACCCAGCAATATAAGGAGGCACTGACGGAACACATTTTCGATTACCGTACCGTGCAAGAGTTCGCTAATTTGCTTCACGTCACCCCGAATCATCTGAATAAGTGTATCAAAAAAACCCTCAACAGAACAGCGCAAACACTTCTAAATGACATGCTTGTGCTAGAAGCGAAGTCGCTTTTGAAGTATTCTGACCTCACGATTTCTCAAATTGCAGACAGTTTATATCGAAGTTCGCCCAGTAACTTTTCTCGCTTTTTTAAAAACCAGACTGGCATGTCTCCCAGCGACTATATCGGCCAGTAAGCACTGTCTATTCTACAACCTTAGATACACGCCCCAAAGCAGGCCGCCTTCGGTAGCTGGTTAAAGGTAACCGGAGGGGAGAGCAAATCGGCAACCTATAAAAGAGGGTTAATTTTGCATTGATTGATATTGATAACCAATAGCTTACTATGGAATTGGCAAATCTGCCCTGATGATTCTAGATTTGCACTAGTAATCAAAAAATAATTTGGCCATGCTTCCTTCAGTTCTTCTTTTGTTCTGAATTTAAATATGTTGCTGTGCCCTGTTAATCGAAAAAAAGCTTGGTAATGATTCAATACTTAAAGAAAGGAGTCTCTGCATCTGAACAAAACGAGGTAGATAATCGGGTAAAAACTACCGTCGAGGAGATGCTTGCTGATATTACTACAAACGGTGATACGGCTGTCCGTAAATATTCTGAAAAATTTGATCGTTGGTCCCCGGATAGCTTCAAGCTTTCTGAAGAACAGATTGAAGCTGCCATTGCTAGTCTTCCCGACCAGGTCATCACCGACATTGAATTCGCGCAAGCTCAGATTCGCAATTTTGCGCAAGCGCAAAGGAATTCAATTAAAGACATTGAAGTGGAGACGCTTCCCGGCGTATTTCTCGGACACCGAAACATCCCGATGAATGCCGTTGGTTGCTACGTTCCGGGTGGGCGCTACCCTATGGTCGCTTCTGCGCACATGAGCGTGTTAACGGCCAAGGTCGCGGGGGTAAAGCGAGTCATTGCGTGTACTCCACCGATTAAGGGTGAGATCCCCGCCGCTACGGTTGCTGCGATGCACAAAGCTGGGGCGGACGAGATTCATATCCTTGGTGGTGTACAGGCGATTGCAATGATGGCGCTTGGAACAGAGAGTGTGGCACCTGTAGATATGCTTGTTGGTCCCGGAAATGCTTACGTTGCAGAGGCCAAACGTCAGCTGTTCGGGAAAGTAGGTATCGATCTCTTAGCTGGCCCTACCGAAACGCTGGTGATTGCCGACGACACCACTGATGTAGTGACTTGCGCTACCGACTTGCTCGGGCAAGCAGAGCACGGCCCAACTTCTCCAGCCATTTTGTTGACCACCAGCAAAACGATCGCAAACGGAATTGAGGCGGAGATTGAGCGCCAGTTGAAAGTATTACCAACTGCAGATATTGCTGCGGTCTCCTGGCAAGATTACGGGCAAGTGATCCTTTGCGATACGGAAGATGAAATGATTCAGGTAGCAGATGAGATTGCCAATGAACACGTTCAGGTAATGACCGCAAACCCACGGCGCTTTTTGAATGAAATGACCAACTACGGCGCCTTGTTCCTCGGGGAAAAAACCAACGTAGCTTACGGCGATAAGGTGATTGGCACTAACCACACCTTACCAACAAGAAAATCGGCGCGTTATACCGGAGGTCTTTGGGTTGGCAAGTTTATTAAAACCTGCACCTTCCAGGAGATTCGCACGCCTGCGGCCAGTAAGATGATTGGTGAGTATTGTTCTCGCTTATGTGCCATTGAGAATTTCTCCGGGCATCAGAAACAAGCTGACCTCAGGGTAGAAAAATATTCGGAACTTGTAGGAGAAAACGCATAGTATGCGCACGGTACTCATTACAGGTGGCGCAGGCGGAATTGGTGCGGCCATTTCCCGAAAATTTGCTGCGGCGGGCTACGCCGTTATTGTTACCTACAATAGCAATGTAGCGCGTGCAAAGGCGCTGGTTGATAGCCTGCCTGGTACATCGCACGCCTATTTCCATGGCCCAGTGACGGAAAGTGCAGTACTAAAAACGCTGGCTGAATCTATAGAGGAGCAATACGGCAAACTCGACGTCCTGGTCAATAATGCCGGAGTAACCACCCCGGTAGCTCACGATGATTTAGACGGACTGACCGATGAATGGATAGACCGCATCTTACAAACCAATGTCCGGGGCAGTTTTGCGATGGTAAGGGCTTGTAAGCAGCTTTTGCTTCAAGGAGGCACTCCAAAACAACCAAGCTTGATTGTGAACATCTCCTCAGTAGCCGCTAAAACGGGTATCGGTAGCAACGTAGCCTACTGTGCTTCAAAAGCAGCCATAGATTCGATGACCCGATCACTCGGCAGGGCTTTAGCTCCAGCAATCAGGGTAGTATCCGTATCCCCCGGATGGGTACTGGGTGAATACACCAAAAATATGGATTCTGATTACCTGAAGGCTCAAGAAGATTTAACACCGATGGCGCGGCTCGCCCAACCCGAAGATGTTGCGAACACGGTATTGGCATTAGATCAATACTTGACCTTTACTACAGGATCCATTATTCCAGTTGATGGAGGGAGACCGTTAAAATAAAACAACTTCGTATGATTTTAGAAGTAGCCAATATAGAAATCAAGGATGGCCAGCAGGCTGCGTTTGAAGAGCGGCTAGCTGAAGCACAGGCGGTATTAACTCAAGCGGAAGGCTATCTAAGGCACCAGTTTCAACAATGTATTGAGACCCCAAACAAGTACATCTTGTTGATTCGCTGGACCAGCCTAGAAGCGCACGAAGTGGGGTTCAGAAAGTCAGCCCTTTTTAAAGAATGGCGTGCTTTAATTGGGGACTTCTTCGCGGCTACCCCGCAAGTTGCTCACTACGAATTAAAGATGGAAGGAAAGGAAATATGAATAGATTCAACGGCAAAGTATGCCTTGTGACGGGGGCAGGATCGGGGATCGGGCGAGCTACTGCTTTAGCCTTCGCTAAAGAAGGGGCAAAAGTTGTGGTGTCCGATATATCAACATCCATTAACGAAGTAGTTGAAGCTATAAATAACATTGGAGGCACTGCCATTGCCCAAACTTGCGACATCTCCGATTGGGAATCGGTGTCTCAGTTAGTACAAACTGCGGTAAGTGAATTCGGCAGAGTAGACTGCGCGGTGAATTCAGCGGGTATTGCCGGCAAAGTATCCCTGGCAACACATGATTACCCATTCGATGGTTGGCACCAACAGATTGCCATAAACCTAACGGGGCCTTGGTACTTCTTAAAGGCAGCAACTACACAAATGTTGGCCCAGGGTGGTGGCTCCATCGTATTGGTCGCTTCTGCTGCGGGGTTGAGAGGGCAACCCAACAATTCTCCTTATGCCGCTTCGAAACACGGTGTCGTTGGCCTTACCCGCACGGCTGCACTGGAATATGCTACAAAAAATATCCGAGTGAACTGCATTTGCCCTACGGCAATAGAGACCCCTATGATCATGCAAGGCCGCAGAAAGTTGGCAGAGAATCCGGAAGCGTTGCAAGCTGCGATCAATGTTCAGGCAATGCAACGAATGGGACTGCCAGAAGAAGTTGCAGAAGTGAACTTGTGGCTTAGTGCAGAGCAATCCAGCTTCATCACCGGCCTGGCTATGCCCGTAGATGGCGGGGCACTAGCCAGATAAAAAACAGAGCAAAATGTCAAATCCAATAAGAAGAGTTGTTACGGGCCATTCCTCGGAAGGAACTGCTATCTATGTTTCGGATGATGAGTTTGAAACAAAAACTATACCCTCCGGAGATGCTAAAATGTCCCTCATTTGGACAACTGCCGAGCTACCTGCCAACCTGAATGATGGCACGGACGGGAGAAAGCGGGAAGCAGGCGTCACTTTGAATGGCGGTTCTGTCATCAGAGTAGTCGATATGTTACCGGGAGCACAGTCACCCTTTCATCGTTCCAGTAGCATTGATTATGGAATCGTGGTGAGTGGTGAGATTGAATTGGAATTAGATAATAAAGTAAGCAAAACAATTGGGCCCGGCTCCATCATTATTCAAAGAGGAACCATTCACCTTTGGCGCAATCCGAGTTCAACGGAGATTTGCCGGATAGTATTTGTGCTGACCGAGGCTACTCCTTTCTTGGTAGATGGAAAGCCTATGGAGGATTTTATGGAACACTGAAAAACCATACTTAGGTAGCTCTTCTTTGCCCCTAATTACGAAAAGCTTGCACCTGCGTCCGCGCCGGATCAATTGGCTTTATGAGACGAGGCGCGGCCGCAGGTGCAAGGGAAGTTAAGAAGCAAAAAACAGCCTCGAACGCCAAAATAAAAGATCCATGTTGGCTGGACGAAACTGCCCGAAAACCAGCTCATCAAAAAGTATGGTGATAGAATAAACGCTATCAAGCAAAGGTATATCTATGGCAAAAAAGATCAAAGATTTAGGCCTGGGCAGGCCTAGTTACTTCGCTCGATTTTTTTAACGTCAAATGGAGATCTATCCAGAGAAATCCATTAGAAACGTTTACTGACAAAATTAGCGCGTCGCGCAGAATCAGGGCTGGGCAAAATGCATGATTTTGAATACAAATGGCATTTCAGGGAATTCCCGTCAGAAATTTTTTATTCTAAATTTGCTATCGAAACAAGTCAATCATTCTGCCACATGATCAAATCATGCATTTTATTCTTTTTACGAGACTATGAACTTCTCACAGTCATAGAGCTCAACTAACATTATGAATAGTGCAGTGCCGTTTACCCAACACGCAAAACTGGGTACATATCAGCTGATCATCCGGTAAGTCTTTAAACTCTCTTATCTCTATATTTTTTCACAAAGCTTGAAGTCTAATGAAACATATCAACCGACGTAGAACCGCTTCAAACGGCCTTTCTTGGATCGCCTTTAGCGAGACGCGCTCAACGCTCATTCAACTGTTCTCTTTCTTGGTCCTAGTCGTACTTTCGACTAGCCTTTCCGCACAATCTGTCTCTGGGACGGTAACTGGATCCGATGGCGTACCGTTGATTGGTGCCTCTATTATTATCCAAGGAACGGGGACGGGAACCGTTACTGATTTAGACGGTAAATTCACCATGGAAGAAATTGCCCCTGGTACCGTTCTCGTAATTACTTATACCGGGTACTACACACAAAAGTTGGTAGCAGCTAGCAACATGGAAGTTGTGTTGGAGTCTGGCGCCCTTTTGGAAGAAGTAGTCGTGACCGGAGTATTTGATGCCAGGACTAAAATGTCGGCGTCAGTTGCAATTTCTTCGATAACCTCCGAGAGTCTTAAAGCAATCGTCCCAAACAGCTCCACGGACCTGCTGAAAAACCTTCCCGGCGTATACGTTAATTCGTCTTCAGGCGAGATTGGCAACAGTATCTATACCAGGGGCCTTAGTGCAGGTTCTTCTACCAGGGACGGTAACTTTCGGTATGTTTCTATGCAGGAAGACGGACTTCCGGTACTAGGAATTTCTGGACTCAACAACCCCGACATGTTCCTCAGAGCTGACGCCACAATAGATAGAGTAGAAGCGGTACGTGGAGGCTCTGCAGCCATCTTGGGCCCAAATGCGCCAGGGGGTATCTTCAACTATATCTCCAGAACTGGCGGCGAAGAATTTGCCGGAGAAGTAAGTGTAAGAGGTGGACTGGAAGGAGATGGCAAAAACCCCTACTTTAGAACAGATGTCAATTTTGGTGGTCCCTTGTCGAAAGATAAATCAATGACCTACAACGTGGGCGGTTTTTACCGAAATGCTGATGGCCCCAAATACCCTGGTTACAAATTAAGCTATGGTGGGCAGTTGAAAGGGAACGTCCTTAAAAAGTACGACCGCGGCTCCTTAAAGGTCACGCTAAAGTACCTCAATGACAACACCGCACCTTTTGAGTATACGCCAACCCGGAACTTTGCCGATCCCGAAGTAGTACCCGGCTTCGACAATACCTCTTCCTTATTGATTCAGCCCCAACGATTCTCCGTTCCTGCCTCCACTACCGGGCTTGATGAATCGTTAGATTTTGATTCTGAGAAACTCTATGGCTTCGATGAAGTTGCTGCGGGCATACATTGGAATCATGACTTAGGTAATGGCTGGCGTACGAGTATCAATACCCGGTATTCCGATAAAGAAACGCTTCGCAACACTACCGCCGTTGCAAGTCCCGTAGAAGTATTGGCGCAAGGCTTTCCATTCTTTTGGTTCTTTTCTGGAAACGCGGTACAGCCTGGAAACTATGAGTTTTATAACTCCCAAACTGGAGAAAGTTATGGTACTGTAACTCAAGGACCGCCAAGATTCGGAATGGGGCCACCAATGTTTGATCTAACAACCAATGATTTGAACTTGCCTGGATCGGATATTTTGGAAAATGTAGTACTCTACAACCCCGCAATTTACGAGAGTACGACAATGAATGATTGGCTTTCGCAAGTAGCGATTACTAAAGAATTGGAAAATATGTCCTTTACCGGAGGGCTTTACTACGCCAATTCAAATGTCTCTACGGTTAATTACATCTCCCTGGCAGCCAGTGGGGGTACTTACACCGACCGGCCCCAGGGCATTGGCATTCGCTATACTGACTTTGGCGGCAATGAACTGGAAGCAACCACCGAATCGGGACTATTTGGCGTTGGCGGCGGCATCTTTGGCCCTAACCAAGTGGACGCTACTATCCAGCAAACGGCCTTCTTTTTAGGGCATAACTGGGATATTACGAGCCAACTAAACCTGGACTGGGGGATTAGAGTAGAAAACTTTTCCATCGATCAGAGCTTCATTACCCCCAATTCAAGTGAGTACCCCGAAGATAGTGGTGGTGCTGATGGAAATCCCAATACGCTCTACGATAATAACCGCTGGACCCTGAACCCAGAGCAAAGTTTCAAGCAAAGCATCTCTTTTGCCGATAACTTCTCTTTCTCCGCAGGCATGAATTATCTGATAAATGAGAACCTGTCCTTCTATGGTCGTTATTCTTCGGGGCGTAAAACACCCGATTTATCTTTCTATTTCAACGTTGGCATCTTAGACGAAGTCCCGAATTACGATTTACAGTCTGAACGAATCAGCTCGGCAGAATTAGGTCTTAAATACAGAACGGAAAAAGTCAACCTTTTTGTAACTCCGTTTTATTCACAGTTGTCTAATATTCCAACCTACCTGACCTTTCAGGACGATACCAGCCCTAACCTGGATTTCTACGTGCCAGAGCTGTTATTCAAGGCGTACAATGCCTTCGGGGTAGAAGTAGAAGGAAACTTCCTTTTGTCCAAAAATTTCAGGGTTCGCACAGTTGTCACTCTTCAGGATTCCAATGTTCCTGAGTACGAAACATGGGTGGAAGGAGAAGGACCTGCTGATGACACCAAAGTAACGTTTGAAGACACTAAAAACGCCCATATCGGAAACATGGTAATGATCACACCAACCTACACCGCAGGTAAACTTAGAGTCGGTTTGAACTACCAGTACATGGGTAAACGATGGGCAAACGAGGTCAATGCTTTTGAACTCCCTGCCTTCCACTCGGTGGATCTTAATGTAGGCTTTGCCGTTTCCGAAAACTTTGATGTTTCGCTTAACATCAATAATGTGTTTAATACCTACGGTATTATGGCTTGGGAAGGTCCAGGTAATTTCACGGAAGCCAATAACCTTGAGAATTTTACTCCTGAATCTGTAGCTGCTAATCCTAATGCAGTATTTACTACACAGAGTATTATGCCACGGGCCTATTTCCTGACGGGTACGTATAGGTTTTAATTGAAACAAATATTAAGTAATAGAGCAAATTTTTGATTTGCTCTATTACTACTTTTTGTTCTGATTTTTTTCATAGATGAAGGAATGACAGTAAGCGTCTTTCCTTCATCTTCTATATTCTAGCTAATAGCCCAAATAGTATCATGAAACTAGCTCTCCCTTTCCTAATGTTGCTTCTGTTGCTCATCGCTTGTCAGGATCCGCAACCTACACCCAAGCAGACTTCTGTTCCAACGGTAACCAACGAAGCGACCCTACTGCTACAAGAAATGGTGGCCTCCCTTGGCGGCTTAGATGCCTATAATGCGCTAGATGATGTCACCTACACTTACACCTATCGGGATATCCTTAAGGACGTCAAAGATGTTTCTACCGAGAAGTATCTGTATGATGGTGAACTCTCCTGGGCGGAATACCACGAACACAAAAAAAATGTTCACCCTGATAAAGAAGGCCCCGTAACCGAATCCTGGAACGGCAAGGAAGCCTGGCTGATTGTGGAGGGAAATTTTGTGCCAGCACCACCCGCCTTGAAGATGGTTAATTTTTCACGGAACACCTCTTTCTTTTGGTTCAATATGATGTATAAACTTCTGGACGAAGGAACCTTACACGAGCAACTGCCCAATCGGGAATTAGAGGGTGTCGACTATCAGATCGTACAGGTAACCTACGAGGAAGGTGTCGGTGATGCACAAGATCGGTTTGTTCTGTACATCAATCCAAAAACAAACTTAGTAGACCACTTTATTTTCAGTAATGCCTTTTTCGGTCCAAAGGTCCCCCCACGCATGATGCATGTGGAATACCAAACTGTTAATGGCCTCCAATGGCCTAAGAGGCAATGGTATGAATTTGCGGATTGGGATGGCAACATCAAGGAAGGTCCAAAATCCGAAAAGATATACACCGATATCGTTTTTAATACGGGAATAGAGAGATCGCTTTTTGACAAGCCGATACTGACCAATATCCCCATGAGGGATTTAAGAAACAAGGCGCTTAAAAATGGGATTACTCCCGAGATGAAAGCCAAAGGAAAAGAACTGATCGGTCAATTGGAGGCTGCGAGTGGTGGCTACGAAAAATGGAGCAGCTACGAAACGGCCACCTTTACCCAAACGGCAGATTGGTACGAAAACGAAACCAACTGGACCGTCAACCCACAGGAGTTTTCCATGACTTGTAAAATAGGGTCATCAGATGGTAAGCTAAGCTTGCTTAATGGGCCCAAGAAGGGGAGCGCCTGGGAGGTTCGCGATGGCCAGGTATATGGCACTAGTGGCGCTTTGGACCCAGAAAACCAGGAGATGGTCTGGCACAAGCAATCCTATAAGAGTTACTGGTTCCAGTTTCCCTTCCAGATGCGTAGTGCTGACTTTCTTGCTCATGGCGGTAAACGCACAATTGAAGGTGTAGACTACGACATCGTTTACGCTACCTGGCATAGTGAGTCGCCGAACTCTAAGTACGACCAGTACATGCTGTACCTCCACCCCGATACGCACCTGCTGGAGTACCTTGAATTTACGCTGCGGGATCGGCACCCGATGGCCGGCGGTATTAGTCGCTTCGACAAATTTGAAGAACACGGCGGCCTTACCGTCCCCATGTCTCAATACATCACGATGGGCTCCTTAGACAGGCCGGACAAAAAGCTTCACGAGAACCACTACCAAACTGTTGTCTTTGAGTAGAAGGTAGTGCTTTGAGAAGCGTATAATATGATCGAAACGATTGATACTGATGTTGCTGTCATTGCTGCGGGTCCTGCTGGCCTGGCTGCTGCGATAGCGGCTGCCCAAAGCGGACTGTCAGTGACTGTTTTTGAAAAAACAGCCATCACCGGCGGTACGGCTAACCGAGGCATGGGCCCTTTGGGGATCGAAAGCAGGCATACCCGGGCGAGGTTGCTAGAGCCAACCAAAGACCAGGCCTTTAAAGCCTTTATGGATTATACCCACTGGCGAGTAGATGCTAAACTGGTGAGAGCGTTTCTGAACAAATCGGGAGATACGATTCACTGGTTAGAGTCGCTAGGGGTAGAATTTGTAGAACCCGCTACCTACTTCAAAGGAGCTTACTCCACTTGGCATTTAGTAAAACCCGAGGGGCGCCCCCCTGGGCCCGGAGGTGCTGCTACGATGATGAAAATTCTAACTGAGCAGGCACAAGCACTTGGGGTAAGCATCCACTTGGAGTCGCCGGTCAAAAAAATCTTAAAAAAAGAAGCGCAGATTGTTGGGGTACAAGCACAGGATAATAAGGGTGGAATTATCGAGTGCAGGGCTGGTGCAGTTGTTATAGCAACAGGAGGTTTTGGTAATAACCCCGAGATGATTCAGAGTTACACGGGCTTTGAGGTAAATAAAGATATTTATCCTTTTCAGGTGCCGGGCATCACAGGCGATGGCATCCGGATGGCGTGGGAGGCGGGGGCACAAAAAACCGAAATGTCGATGGAACTGGTCTATGGCATGCCAGACCCAATGAGTGTTCCACCGTCTTTACACGAGGCATGTCGTCAGCCGCACCTGTTGGTGAATTATCTCGGTGAGCGCTTCATGAACGAGGACGTCATGGCCAACGTCACCTTCACCGGAAACGCCATTTCGTTACAGAAAAAGAAGACCGCTTTCTTAATTTTTGACGATCGACTTTTGAAATTAATGGAACAAGATTTCGATACGCGTAATCGGGTCTTCCCTGCTACCTGCTTCGCCGGTAGTGAGTCCGTCATAGCGGAGTATTTACGAGCGGGGAAAGGGAATTTCTATGTAGCCGATTCTATCGAGGAACTGTGTGAACAAACGGGGATTGAGTTAGCCGGCTTACACGAAACGATTGCGACTTACAATACCTACTGCGATCAAGGCTATGACAAACAGTTCAATAAAAATAGAGCCTATCTGCGCCCTTTGAGGGGGCAAAAATGGTATGCTGGCCGGCATTTCCCCAGTGCTTATGGTAGTGCAGGAGGGATTAAGATTAATGAAAGAGCAGAAGTAATCGGGCAAGACTGGCACCCCATTAAAGGCTTATATGCTGCCGGCACCGACGCTTGTTCGATCTATGGAGATAGTTACCCATTCCTTTTTCCAGGCACTTCTATGGGATTTGCGCTTAATACAGGACGCCTTGCAGCGGAGAGTATACAGCAATATTTGAAGGAGGTCGAATAACGAAGCAAATAACTTTATCGATAGGCAATTACTCAAATTAGAATTAAAACAACCAAAAATGGAACAGACTAAACCGACAAAAAAAGGCATATTCACTTACGAAAACGGGATCGTCACTTTAATGGCACTCACCTTTGGTGCACTGTTCTTTGATCGTTTGGCTATTGTTCATTTAGGATCCTATGTAGCGGAAGGGCTTTCATTGAATAATACTCAACTAGGTATTTTGGCTTCGGGGCTGGCTTTGGCCTGGGCCTTTTCAAGCTATTTCACCACGGTCTGGTCGGAAAAACACAACCGCAACAAAGTGGTTTTCCTTTTAGCCGTTATTCTCTTTTCGGTTTGCTCTTTTGGTTCAGGTTTAGCGGTTGGATTTGTCACCTTACTTATTGCCCGAGTTATAATGGGCTTAGCGGAAGGCCCCGTCATCCCGCTGGCTCAATTATTCGTTGAGCGCGAATCTTCTCCTGGCCGTTTAGGTATTAACGTTGGCATTTTGCAAGCTGTTGGAGGAGCCCTGTTCGGATCCATTTTAGCTCCACTTATTTTGATCCAGGTTGCTGAAGATATTAGTTGGCGGACGGCCTTTTATATAGCGGGTATTCCTGGATTAATCTTGGCACTTGTAGCCTTTTTCTATCTCAAGTCTTCCACTACTGCTAGCGGGGGAACCGAGAAGCCCAAAAGCCTAAACGTAAAGGAGCTATTACAATACCACAACATCAGATGGGGCGTATTGGTAGCATGCTGCGTTCTTGGCTGGTGGTTTGCTATTTTACCATTCATTACCAAGTACTTCACAAATGTGCAGGGTATGACTGCAGGGAATATGCAAAAGACAATGGGCTTATTAGGCGTGTCAATGTTGATTTTCTCGCTGATCATCCCGGGTATTTCTGATAAAATCGGCCGTAAATCAGCCTTATACATTGCTATTTCTCTTGGCGTTTTTTTCCCTTTTGCCGTGTATTTCCTCAATGGGTCAGCTTTGCATTTACCGGCAATGCTTCTTACTTACGCCGCTGTTGGTTCTATCCCCTTAGTAGCAGCGGTTATTCCATCACAAGCAGTCCCCGTCCATCTAAAAGGCGCAGCTATTGGTTTCGTAACGGCTGTCGCTGAAGTTGTGGGGGGGGTTATTGTACCTGCTATTTCCGGCATTTTATCGGATTTGGTTGATGAGTCTGCATTTTTATGGGTTGCAGCAGTATTGGCCGTCTTAGCAATTGTATTCACTACAAAGTTGGAAAAAGACCCAAATAATGGGAAGCAATAATTGCAAATCTTCTCCTTATAAAAGAAAGAAACAATTCTTACCCTTCTTCTAGAATTAAAGGGCAAGTCAAAATATCACACAACAAAGTTAAATACTAAAATATAAATCATGTCAAAAGTAGTCAGCTGTCCCACTTGTGGTGGCAAAGCCAAAATCCGGGAAAGAGGTGGAGTAACCACCTATGCCGGATTAACGGATGAAGAGATGGGCAAGAAAATCCGACAACTGAAGCAGGCAATGATTAAGTTCAGGGAAAAGTCGCAGCAGTTGGAAAAAGAATTGGCGGACTTACGGGCTGAGTCTTAAGTAGTATGCTGATCCTTCAAAATAATTCGAAGGCAAAAAACCAATATGTCTAAAACGATAATAACGGTAGCGCCAACTGGTGGTGCAGAAGTCGCCTCCCCTACTGAGGCAAGAGAGATTTTACAATTAAAAAAACAACGAAACAATGAAAGTAATTGACCTATCCGTCACCATCTCTGAAGAAGTCAAGGAGCCACTAAAAACAACGATCATTTATGAAGACCACAAAGCAGGTGCTAAAAAAATAGGCGCTGGTTTATTTGGCGGAATGACAGACTGTTTTATCGATGGTAACGGACCAGCAGGAGAAACCTTAACGGTGACAAGCCATTGCGGAACTCACGTAGATGCACCCTATCACTACTTCCCAACCAGTGAAGGTAAACCCTCCCGAACCATCGATGAGATGCCACTGGATTGGTTTTTTCGTCCTGGGGTTGTGCTAGATTTTACGGATAAGCCCGACGGCTATATGTTTGAACCAGAAGATTTGCAAGAGAAACTCGCTGCAATTAACTACACCCTGAAACCCTACGATATTGTCCTTATTCGTTGTGACGCAGATAAGCGCATTTACGATGATGATTTTGTAAAAATCCACGTAGGCGCTTCCGCTGCAGCCACCCACTGGCTCATCGATCAAGGGGTCAAGGTGATGGGGACCGACGGTTGGGGCTGGGATATTCCACTCCACATCCAAGCGGCCGACTACAAGGCCAATCCTCGGCCCGGTGTAATCTGGCAAGCACACTACGTAGGCATCGAAAAAGAATATTGCCAGATTGAAAAAATGGCCAACCTCGATCAGTTGCCCCCTCATGGCTTTACCGTTGCTTGCTTCCCTGCTAAAATTAAAGCGGCGAGCGCAGGATGGACCCGGGCTGTAGCGATCCTGAATGACTAATTATTCGAAGAATAAAGATGAACATCTGCTGATCTACCTCAAATACTTTAGCAGGTCAAAAAAGAAAAAACCATGTCGACAAAAACTAGTCGTGCCTTAGGCCAAAAAATGCGGGTAATTCATCGTTACCTAGGCTTCTTCTTAGCGGGTATTATGGCAGTATATGCCTTAAGCGGAATTATCATGATTTTCAGGGAGACTGATTTTTTAAAGCAAGAAGTAGTCGCAGAAAGACAGCTCAGCCCAGGCCTAACAGCAGGAGAACTGAGTCCTAAACTCCGTATGGGCGTTAAAATAGAACGCAAGGAAGGTGACGTCCTCTTTTTCAAGGAGGGGAATTACAACACCAAAACGGGCTTAGCAACTGTCACAAAAAAGGAGTTACCATTCCCGCTCAACAAGATGGAAAAACTACACAAGGCAACTACTAATAGTCCCTTATTTTTCTTAAACATCTTTTTTGGCGTATCCCTATTGTTCTTTGTCGTTTCGTCTTTTTGGATGTTCATGCCCAAAACTGATATTTTCAAAAAGGGCATCTATTTCACCATTGGGGGCATCGTATTGACGCTTCTATTGATCCTACTATAATCACCAAAACTTCAATTTCTAACTTATACCAATGCAAACTAAGAACTTCCAATACGTCGATTATCTCTGGGACGAAAAAAGCGCAACAGCTTTAGGTGACGACGAAGTCGCCCTTTTCTTATACCGCTCTAACATCCTAGGCGCAGATTTACGTATCACAAATTACGGCGGTGGCAACACTTCCTGCAAAACGATCGAGAAAGACCCGCTCACAGGCGAAGAGGTAGAGGTGATGTGGGTGAAAGGCTCAGGTGGAGATATTGGCACGCTTACGCGACAGGGCATTGCAGGTTTATATACTAAACGATTGCGAGCATTGAAAAACGTTTATCGTGGCCTTGAGTTTGAGGACGAAATCGTACCACTGTATTACCATTGCTTGTATGACTTAGATAGCAGAGCTCCATCAATTGATACTTCATTACATGGCCTATTGCCTTTTAAGCATATTGATCATTTGCACCCTGATGCACTTATCGCTATCGCAGCGGCTAAAGATAGTCGGGCTATAACTCGAGAAATATGGGGAGATACTATGGGCTGGGTTCCATGGCAGAGACCAGGATTCGATTTAGGACTTCAGCTGGAAAAATGCCTGGAGGAGAATCCTGGCATTCGCGGCATAGTACTGGGTAGCCATGGGCTCTTCACTTGGGGGGATACTTCGTACGATTGTTACCTCAATAGCCTGGAGGTTATAGAGATGGCTTCAGCCTACATTGCCGAAAGAGAAGGAGTTGATCGTCCGGTTTTCGGTGGCGCAAAAATTGATAGTTTGCAGGCCGCTAAACGTCATGAACAAGCAGCCCTTTTAGCCCCGACATTGAGAGGTTTTTGCTCTACCTACCGTCCGATGATTGGTCATTTTACGGACGACAAACGCGTGTTGCAATTCATTAATAGTAATGATCTTGATAAACTTGCGCCTTTGGGTACTTCTTGTCCTGATCATTTCCTTCGCACCAAAATTCAACCGCTAGTCTTGCCGCTTTCTGCCAATGAAAATTTGGACGATACGGATCTCATAAAAGCAAAGCTAGCACCTGCTTTCGAGCAGTATAGGAAAGAATACGTTGAATATTATGAAAACTGCAAATATGACAATAGCCCTGCCGTTCGTGATCCAAACCCCGTCGTAATCCTTTACCCCGGGGTAGGCATGTTCACTTTTGCCAAAAACAAGCAGACGGCACGGGTTGCTTCTGAATTCTATACCAATGCCATCAACGTGATGCGCGGCGCTGAAGCCATTTCTGAGTACACAGCACTTTCCAGGCAGGAGGCTTTTGATATTGAATATTGGCTACTAGAAGAGGCTAAACTTCAACGCCAACCTAAAGAGAAGCCACTTTCACGTAAAGTCGCGATCATCAGTGGCGGTGGCGGCGGTATCGGTAAAGCTATTGCGGACAAACTGGCTGCGGAGGGGGCCAACGTAGTAATCACTGACGTAAATGAAGCGCGTGCCAAGGAGGCGAACGCCACCTACAAACGCGATATTTCTTCTTACGCAGTATGTGATGTGACCGATGAAGAATCGGTAGCAGCAGCATTTAGAAAAGCTTGTTTAGAATTTGGCGGCGTTGACATCATAGTGCATTCTGCTGGCCTGGCGATCTCCAAACCCTTGGCGGAAACTACAATGAAGGATTGGAACCTATTGCAAGATGTTCTAGTGAAAGGCCAGTTTAATATTGCTAAGGCAAGTACGAATATCTTACGAAAGCAAGGGATAGGAGGAGATGTCATTCATATTGCCAGCAAAAATGGCCTGGTAGCGGGAAAAAACAACGTAGGCTATGGAACAGCAAAAGCAGCACAACAGCATATGACACGCTTACTCGCAGCGGAATTAGGCCCAGAGAAAATACGGGTCAATACGGTCAATCCAGACGGAGTGATTGTTGGTAGTAAAATTTGGGAAGGTGCCTGGGCTGAAGGTCGGGCAAAAGCATATGGAATAACCGTAGAAGAACTTCCGGCCTTTTACGCCAAACGTAACTTAATGAATGAGATCATCCGGCCAGATGATATCGCCAATGCTGTATTTGCCTTAACTGCTATTTTGGACAAGAGCACCGGAAACATCATTAATGTAGATGGTGGAATGGCGAATGCTTTTGTACGCTAAGCATAGGGCTGAGTAGCATGCACCAATAGTTCAAAACTTAAACTTTGAAGCTGATGAAGAATTCTCATTTTGGGTACCTATTTTTTTGTCTATTCCTTCTCTTCGGGGCTGGATGTAATGAAGGAACCTCAGAAGTAACCCCAACTTTAGACAAAAAAACGCTGCTTTCAAACTTTCAAAACCCACCGAATGAAGCCCGACCGCGTGTTTGGTGGCACTGGATGAATGGAAACGTGACTAAATCAGGAATCGAAAAGGATTTAGCTTGGATGTACAAAATTGGTATCGGAGGCTTTCATAATTTTGATGCGAATCTTTTCACCCCACTGATGGTTGAAGACGAGTTGATATTTATGAAGGAAGGGTGGCAAGGCGCGTTTCGGTTTGCGGTCGAAAAAGCCAAACAACATGATTTCGAAATTGCCATTGCAGGGTCGCCAGGCTGGAGCCTGACCGGAGGACCATGGGTACCCAAGGAAGATGGGATGAAAAAGTACGTATGGACGGAAACCAAAATTGAAGGTGGAAAGCTATTCAATGGAACCCTGCCACAACCTTCCGATGTTGTAGGTGACTTTCAAAACATCATCCCCGAGGAAGGAGGAACGGCTAGCTACGCTGATCAGAGTAACCGCTACTATCAGGATGCTTTGGTCGTTGCCTTTCGCCTACCGGAAGAGGAACAATTATTAGCAGACCTTAAACCAACGGTTAGCTCTTCCGGAGGCAGCTTTTCTTTAGAGGAACTAACCGATACCGACCTAAACAGCAGTAAAAAATTACCGCCAAAAGAAGTCGGTGAAGATATTTGGATCCAGTACGAATTTCCCCAGCCACAAACCTTCCGGGCGCTAACGCTGGTTGGGGCCAACGTTTCTCCTTTGGGTCAGTTCGAGGGCAACCCAGAGAACAGAACCCTGTACGTGAGCAACGATGGCACCGACTTTCGGGAAGTGGCAAGCTTGTCAGGTAGTGTGGCCGCTCAGCATACGGTACGCTTTGCTCCCACGGAAGGAAAATACTGGCGCATGGCCTGGAAAACGCTACCACCGCCCTTCAACCCTTTCCTGTTGATGGCGGGCCTTCCCCCTGAAACAGAGTCGACGGGGGTAGAAGTAGCAGAATTTGTGCTGCATAACACCGATCGAATTGATCAATTTGAAGATAAAGCAGGGTTCTCTCCCTGGAAAGAAGATACCCCCTCCTACGCTTCTGAAGACCTTACGGCCCTCGCTCCCGAAACGATCATCGACCTGACGGAAAGTATGCAACAAGATGGTACCCTGGAATGGAACGCCCCAGACGGGGAATGGGTAGTATTGCGCTTTGGCTATTCCCTTACGGGGCGTCAAAACCACCCGGCCTCACCTGGTGCAACGGGTTTAGAGGTAGATAAACTAGATGAGGAAGCTGTACAAAAGTACATCAATGCGTACTTGGACATGTACGATGGTGCTACCGGCGGGCAATTGGGAAAAGGCGGATTAAGTCACATGATTATTGACAGTTACGAGTCCGGACATTCTAACTGGACCCATGATTTTCCAGCAGAATTTGAGAAAAGACGCGGGTATTCTATTCTACCCTGGATGCCCGTTTTAACCGGTCGCTTCGTGCAGGGGGAACAGCAAAGTGAAAAGTTCCTGTGGGACTTTAGAAAGACCATCGGCGAAATGATCGCCGAAAACCACTACGATGTAATTGGGGAAGAATTGCATAAACGCGGCATGCAGCGCTATACCGAATCGCACGAAAACAAGCGGATGTATTTGGCGGATGGTATGGACGTAAAGCGCAAAGCAGATATCCCCATGGCGGCCATGTGGACACCAGGTAGCTTGGGCGAGGATGCGGAAGAAGAGGTTCGTAGTAAGGCCGACATCCGGGAGGCCGCATCCGTTGCTAATATTTACGGACAAAATTTGGTCGCTGCCGAATCTATGACCGCCGTAGGTCGCCCCTTTCAGGATTATCCCGAAAAACTAAAACGAACGGCCGATATGGAGCTGGCCTCGGGGCTCAACCGCTTCGTATTGCATACTTCCGTTCATCAACCGCTGGACGATAAAATACCCGGCTTTTCTCTGGGGCCTTTCGGGCAGTACTTCACCCGTCACGAAACCTGGGCGAATCAGGCTAAGCCCTGGATTGACTATTTATCCCGGAGTTGTTACCTCTTACAGCAAGGTGAAAATGTAGCTGATGTTCTTTACTTCTACGGTGAAAATACGAACATCACGCACGCTTTTAATGAGGCGCTGCCGCAGGTGCAGGGCGGGTTTGAATATGATTTTGTCAATTCAACGGCACTACTGGAGGCCATTGAATTTAAGAATGGAAGACTAACGGCTACCAGTGGCAATACTTACGAACTATTGTATCTGGACTCCACGGCTCAATACATGACGCTACCCGTCCTGAAAAAGCTACAACAATTGACCCAAGCGGGTGCTAACATAGCTGGCGTAAAACCCCGTGGCTCCTTTAGCCTGTCGGATGATGAGGCGGAATTTCAGAAGATAGTAGCTGAAGTTTGGAGCCAACCTAATGTCATTAAAGGCTCCGTCAACGAAGCGCTAGAGACCCTGGGCATCGCTAAAGATGTGGAAGTAATGGATACCGACCACACGATTCTTTACCGACACCGAGCTACGTCCGATCAGGATATTTTCTGGTTCAACAACCGCAGCATTTCCCCCACATCAGCAACCGTCCGCATGCGGATTTCGGGTAAAAAACCCGAACTATGGCACCCGCAAACAGGCGAGGTTTTGCCGGTATCCTATACCATTGAAAACGGGACGACGACGGTCTCCCTTGACCTCGAGTCATGGGACGCAGTTTTCATCGTCTTTATGGAGGAAACAACGGAAAATTCCTTTACCGTACCCAAACGCTCCAAGGAACAAGTACTCAACCTCAAGGGGCCGTGGGCAGTAGACTTTAAACCCGCCCGGGGAGAACCACAAAAGGCTACGTTCAACAGCTTAGAATCATGGACGGACCGCGAAGAAACGGAGATCAAGCACTTCTCCGGCACGGCTACCTACCGGATAACCTTTGATCTACCAGCGCTAGCCGATGATGCTGAGTATGAGTTGGATTTGGGACAAGTAAACCACCTGGCAACGGTCACTCTCAACGGAGAATCGTTGGGGACCCTTTGGAAACGACCGTTTGCCGTTGACTTGACGAAGACCCTAAAAGAAGGGGAGAATACGCTGGAAGTTGACGTGACAAACCTCTGGGTTAACCGCCTAATTGGCGACGCACAACTCGACGCCAAGGATAAGACCACCTTTACTACGATGCCATTTTATCGGGGCCAGGAACCCTTATTCCCTTCAGGGCTTATAGGGGACGTAATAATTAATCAACTGAATCAATAAATAGTGATTTGCGCACGGATAATATAGCAGCATATGAAAATTCAAGCCAAAGACATTGAGGCATCCAATGAGCGATCTCTTAACGGTCATCTTAAAAAGATAGACGATCTAAATTTCCGGTTAGATCAACTAGACATTAATAAAGATGAAATAATTAAGCGATTACAAAAATTTCAAGTAGCCATTCCTAGTTGGGCGTTGGGTACTGGAGGCACACGCTTTGGACGGTTCTCAATTGGCGGTGAACCAACAAGGCTAGAGCAGAAAATAGACGATATAGGAATCCTTCATTCGTTAACACAATCAGCAGGTGCTGTTTCACTCCATATCCCATGGGATATTCCTTCAGATGCTAATGCGATCAAACAAAAGGCAGCGGACTATGGCTTGGTATTTGACGCCGTCAATTCAAATACTTTTCAGGACCAAGCTAATCAAGCCTATAGCTATAAATTCGGATCGCTTTGTCACACTGAACAAGTCGTTCGGGACCAAGCCATTGCACACAATATTGAGGTAATAGAAATAGGGAAGACCTTAGGCTCGAAATCCCTTACAGTTTGGTTAGCTGATGGTTCTTCTTTTCCCGGTCAGAACAACTTTAGAAAAGCTTACCAACGAACCCAAGCCTCTTTGCAAACGATTTATGGTGCGATGCCTGATGACTGGCGAATGTTCATCGAATACAAGCCCTATGAACCAAACTTCTACTCCATGGTAATTCCCGACTGGGGAACTTCCCTTTCATTGGCAGAAGCATGTGGAGAGCGGGCCTATACCTTAGTCGACTTAGGACATCATCTGCCCAACACAAATATCGAGCAAATAGTAGCCATCCTGATGATGAAGGGCAAACTAGGCGGCTTCCACTTCAACGACAGCAAATATGGAGATGATGATTTGACGGTCGGTAACGTAAAACCTTATCAGTTATTCCTGATTTTCTGTGAATTAGTAGAAGGTATGGAAAATGAGACCTCTCAAAACCCCGACCTGGCTTGGATGATCGATGCTAGCCACAATCTTAAAGATCCCCTTGAAGATTTAATGCAGAGCCTAGAAGCCATCCTGATAGCTTACGCCCGTGCACTCCTGGTTGACCGCCAGGCGCTGGCAAAGGCACAGCACGAAAACGACGTCACGCGTTGTCAGGAAATACTACAAGAAGCTTTTCGAACAGACGTAAGGCCTTTAGTGGCCGAGGCAAGAAGACTAAGCGACGGCGCCCTTGACCCAATCGGCCTTTATCGTCATTTATCCGTACGTAAGCAACTGGTCAAAGAACGCGGGGAAAACACTCAAGCAACTGGTCTTTAATGGAAACCCTTGTATTTGATATAGGAAAGACCAACAAAAAGGCCTTCATCTTCACCGAAGATCATCAGGAAGTATGGAAGGAATACGCCCGATTTGAGGAATCCCAGGATGAAGAAGGGTTCCCTTGTGATGACCTCGCTGCGATTGAAGCATGGATAAATCATATCCTAGAGACAACCTTAAGTAAGAAAAAATTTAGCATTAAGGCTATTAACTTCTCAACCTACGGGGCTAGTTGGGTTCACATCGATAAAAGCGGTCAAGTTATTACTCCTCTTTATAATTACTTAAAGCCTTACCCAGAGGAACTACTAGCCGACTTTTATACCAAATACGGAGATCAGCTAAAACTGGCGCGTGAAACAGCGTCTCCACCGCTGGCTATGCTCAACTCGGGATTACAGCTGTACTGGTTGAAGTACCGCCAGCCAGAGGTGTTCAAGCGAATCCGCTGGTCGTTGCATTTTCCGCAATACCTTAGTTATCGCTTGACGGGGCTGCCATTAAGCGATTACACCAGCATAGGATGCCATACGACACTTTGGAATTTTGAAAGGCAAGATTACCACTCTTGGGTTTATGCTGAAGGTCTAGACCAACTATTAGCCCCCATTGTAATGACCAATACTAGCATTAGCCGGCTCTTATTAGGGAGAAAAGTCAAAATTGGAGTAGGCATACATGATAGTTCTGCTGCACTCCTACCCTATTTAATGTCGGATAAAAAGCCCTTTCTACTTATTTCCACCGGGACCTGGAGTATTTCCCTGAATCCATTCAATAATGACTCTTTGGACAGTGAAGAATTACAAGCTGATTGCTTAAGTTTTCTACAAATAGACGGACATCCAGTTAGGGCCGCTCGTTTATTCCTGGGAGCTGAGTACAAGCTGCAGATTCATCAATTACAAGCCTATTTTGGTACCGAAAAGGACGCTCATAAATACGTCAAGTTCGACGAAAAAACTTATGCTAAGACAAATAGATCCAGGTATTATTTTTCTTTTGAATACTTAACTACTCCCTGGAAGCAACCTAAAAAAAGTAGGCTGGATAAATTTGATGGCTTTAAAGAAGCTTACTATCAACTCATCAAAGAATTAGTGGAGTTACAGGTGGTGGCTGCCCGACTAGCTATTGGAAAGACGTCCATCAATAAGCTCTATATTGACGGTGGCTTTGCTGACAATGAACTCTACGTGCAAATGATGGCCCGTCATTTTAGGGGCGTAAAATTGCGGACAACGCAGTCTCCCCTAGGATCTTCTTTGGGGGCGGCAATGGCCGTTAAAGAAAAACCACTCGCAAAGGGGTTTCTAAAGAAAAACTACGCACTTAGAAAGATACAGCTCTCCCTAAAACCCGGAAATAATGACTGAGATTAAGATCAATCCCAAGTATCCAGATATAGACTTTTTACGGAAGCGTGCTCGTCAGCGTATCCCCAGGTTCGCTTTTGAATACGTGGATGGCGGCTGTAATACGGGCGTAAACCTTCGCCGCAATACCAACGAGTTGAGGGAAGTCCAACTTAAACCTTATTACCTGAAACCTTACGGTGATATCAAGACCGAGACTGAGTTGTTTGGCAAAACATATAGTGCTCCCTTTGGCGTAGCTCCCATTGGGCTACAAGGACTAATTTGGCCTAAAGCCACAGAAATCCTGGCTAAAGCAGCTTTTGATCACCGACTTCCTTTCATTCTTAGTACGGTGGCAACTGCTGATATTGAAACCGTAGCCAAAATTACCGAGGGAACGGCTTGGTTTCAACTATACAACCCCAAAGAAGAAAGCCTTAGGGATGACCTAATGAAACGGTGCGCCGAATCAGGCTATGAGACGCTGGTGGTGCTGGCGGATACGCCGACCTTCGGGTATCGCGCACGGGAAATTAAAAACGGACTTTCCATCCCCCCCAAGATGTCCCTGCGCAACATGATCCAGATTGCTGGCCGCCCCAACTGGGCTTTGCGAACCCTAGTGGCCGGAACCCCAGAATTCAAGACTTTGAAGCCTTACATCCCGAAGGGATTGTCCCTTAAGCACCTAGGCCTATTCATGAACAAGACGTTTTCGGGTAAACTCAGTGTGGAAAAACTTCAACCCATCCGTGACCAGTGGAAAGGGAAGTTGGTCCTTAAAGGAGTCTCAACCGAAGAAGATGCGGAAACTGCTATCAGCATGGGCTTTGATGGCATCATCGTCTCCAACCACGGTGGCCGCCAGCTAGACCGTGGAGAATCAACGATTAAGGCGATGACCAAGATCTCCCAAAAATACAAGGAACAAATTACCGTGATGATGGACAGTGGAATCCGAAACGGGCCGGACATCGCTGCAACTATGGCCTCAGGAGCTGACTTCGCTTTTCTGGGACGGTCCTTTATGTACGGGGTGGCTGCACTAGGCCAAACCGGCGGGCACCACACTATTTCCATTTTGAAGAAACAGTTTCAGCAGGTCATGGAACAGCTGTGCTGCGAACGGGTGGAAGATTTACCTAACCATTTACTTAAAGTTAGTCGATAATGAGTGATACTGATACCTCCGTCTCCCAAGAATTTGAACGCCAACCAGTACCCGAATCCAGTCTGCAAAACTGGAAGAGCTTCCTGGGGATGTACGCCGGCGAACACGCCGCCGGAACCGAATTTATGATTGGCCCACTATTTCTTACCGTAGGAGTAAGTGCGTTCGATTTAATCATCGGCCTGCTCGTTGGAAACTTCCTGGCAGTGCTGTCCTGGCGGTTTTTAACCGCCGAAATCGCAGTCAAAAACCGCTTAACGCTCTACTATCAGCTAGAGAAGATTTGTGGTAAAAATCTGGTAACCCTGTACAACCTTGCAAATGGCATTCTCTTTTGCTTTTTAGCCGGAGCGATGATTACCGTATCTGCAACCGCAGTAGGCGTTCCTTTCGATATGGAAATGCCTAAGCTGAGTGATCGTATGCCCAATAGTTCTACTTTTGTCTTCATTGTCCTGATTATTGGAGCGGTCATCTCAATCATAGCCTCAAGGGGATACGCTACGGTCTCTAAAGTAGCAAACTGGATGTCTCCTTTCATTGTGCTGGCTTTTTTAGCCGCAGGTATTGTAGCGTTGACGCAATTAGGAGTAGGTAGTATCAGTGACTTTTGGAACCTCTGGGGAGAAGGGAGTGAACCATTCCCCGGTCAGATAAAATATACGTTTTGGCACGTCATGATCTGGTCCTGGTTTTGTAACGCTGCCATGCACATTGGCATGTCGGACCTGAGTGTACTACGGTATGCCGATAAGCCCAGCGTAGGATGGACTACCGCTGCGGGGATGTACGTAGGTCACTACATGGCCTGGATCGCGGCCGCTTTGCTGTACGCCGTGTACTTGAAAACCCCTGAAGCACAAGCCTTTTTAAGCGAGGGCGTTGCTCCTCCGGTAGCACCAGGGCCGCTCGCCTACAATGCCATCGGCGTATTCGGAATCATCGCGGTTGTCCTGGCGGGATGGACCACCGCCAATCCGACCATCTACCGAGCTGGGCTTGCCTTCCAGGCCATCATCCCAAAGGCGTCCACCTTTTGGGTTACTATTCTAGCAGGTACCATCGCCACGGTGGCGGGCATCTTCCCTGCATTCGCAATGCAGCTATTGGACTTTGTCGCGGTTTATGGTTTCATCCTTGCACCGGTAGGGGCCATCATCGTCTTCCAGCACTTCTTTGCGGATCGAATGGGAATAATAAAGAACTATGCAGAACAACAAGGCATACGTTTTAACTGGAACGTATTGCTCGCCTGGCTACTCAGTGTTGGCCTTTTCTACGGCCTTTCCCAAAGCCAGGACATCTTTTTATCGTTTCTAACCTTGCCAGCGTGGCTATGCTCCGGCGCGCTTTTCCTCTTATTTTCCAAAAAACTTAAATCAACCAAATGAAAAACATAGTGCTTTTCTCCCTCCTTGCTATATGCTGTTGGGGCTGCCAGACAACCACTGGAGAAGAAACCTCCGAATCCTACCGGGACCTTAACGGAAATGGTAAAAAAGACATCTATGAAGATGCTTCCCAGTCGGTAGAAAACCGCGTTGAGGATATTTTGTCGCAAATGACGGTAGCGGAAAAAGCAGGATTGCTTTTTAATTCTGACGCAGGCCTGGTTGGTGAACCTCCGGTAGCGGTCTACCAAAAACAAATTGACTCCCTGAAGATCACTCACATGGGCATGCCGGGTCTCGCAACAGCCAAAGCAAACCAGGAACTGAATAACACAATTCAGAAAATTGCCGAAGGAAGTCGTCTGGGTATACCGGTTACCTGGTATACTGATCCTCGTAACGGCCTCCGGTACAATGAGGCTGCGGGGCCAAATCGCTTTCATTCCCGCTGGCCTTCTGACCTGGGTATCGCCGCTACGCGTGATCCGGAACTGATGCGTGAACTAGCCGACATTGGACGGCAGGAGTATATGGCATTAGGCATTCGTTTGGCCCTACATCCCATGGCCGATTTGGCCACGGAGCCACGTTGGTTTCGGATTTATAATACCTTCGGCGAAGACGCTGATTTGACCGCAAAAATGGTGGAAGCGCAAGTCAACGGATTTCAGGGAGAAAGCTTAGCTGAAGGGGTCCCCTGTATGACCAAGCACTTCCCCGGTGGCGGTCCGCAAAAGGACGGGATGGATGCACACTTCGCTACTGGCAAGGAGCAAGTCTACCCCGGGGGAATGTTTGATTACCACCTCAAACCTTTCATCGAAGGGGCGTTTAAAGCCAACACCTCCCAGATCATGCCCTACTACGGTA
>CAYPIM010000051.1:0-26361 GCA_964410795.1 uncultured Lewinella sp.
GCGGTCAGGATGTAAACTTCCCGAAAAGCCTGCTTCAGCGGCTGGGTTATTTCCCGAGCGGTCAGGTAATCACGCCAGGCTTCTACCTCCTCCGTAGTTGCGAGACACGGGTGCCAGATTTGTACTTTAGACTGGCCGGCAAGATCAACGAGATTTCCTTCTGCGTCTTCCCATCCGTCTGCTCCTTTAATTGCGATAACCTGTCCGGCTCCATCTTCCGGGGAAAATATCCAGATCAGGCGATCAGCGAAGAAACCCAGCAGGCCGTTGGCCATCCAGACCGTTTCCAGGTAATCCACCGTCATTTTACGGTTTAGGCGCAGGCCCCAGTCGATGCGGTCCCGCAGGCTAATGCTGTCTCTTTCTAGTGCCTTTTTTCGAAGCTTCAGACGCTTTAACTCCGCCGGGTAGGCATCCTTCACGGCTTTGGGAATGCTCTTTTGTGTTTTTTCACCTTTCCGCCAGGTCAATATACTTTTGCCTGGTTTTACTAATTGTAGGATGGCATCGTATTCCCCTATTTGAGTGGTGACAAGGTCTCCCTCCAATCCAAAATCCTGCACCGAAAGGTCTTCGATTTCCTGCCGGCTGACGTTCCGGGCAGCGGCAGTTTCCGTAATTATTTTATCGACTTTATTTCGGATGCCCGTCTGCTTTATCCGGTAAGAAAGCCCGGCGAGCTGGCCAATACCGTGGTTACCTTTCGCTATAGCCAGTGCATTTACACATGCGTTTCCGATCGTCGTGTCCAAGGGTCCTTGCCCTGGTATTTTCTTATACGACAGCACTGCTACTTGGGCCAATTGGCGGCTAAAATCCTCCTTGTTTACCAGCCCGCAGTACCACAGTAAGCCTTTCACGCTTGTCTGGTTTTGCTTGTGTATAAGTTTGAGGTGCGTCCAGTTATCGGGTTCTTTTACGGGTGGTTTAATGGAAGTCATCAGCATCAGAAAATCACTTAAAAAAGCCTGTGCGGCTGATTTACTCCAGGCCTTCATAGCCACCTGGGCCTTTTTCTGCCACGCCGCGGAGGGCTTGCCACTGCTGGCGGTCAGCGTGTGGGCCAGCAGGTTGCCAACTCCAATCTGATCGTCTTGCGCACCGATCAATGCGTTCATCGGTGTGCCGAATTCATCGCCATTCTCCAGAAAATGCTTATTTATCGTTACCGTTCCCAGGAGCTTACCGATTCGGATCCGCAGAAGGCTGAAGGTGCGTGCATTCTCCGACCAGGAGGTGCTTTCAAGACGAATCAGATAGCGCTCAAGGAGCGCCGATACTTCCTGCTCTGGCTCGATTTCGGCGTAACGCTTCTCCAGCGCGTCAACGTATTTTTTTATTGGCCAAAGGGTTAGGTTTGGTGTTCCCGAGAGCTTAGTGTCTAAAAACGCACGGCCAATAGCCAGGACTGCTTCCGGAGTCTTTAGCAAGTTTGGCTTCATCAAGCCTTCCAACAATTGTTGCTGCCTGGTTTTCGTCGTGTAGTAATGGTTTCTACCCTTGCCCTTGGCAATTTCATTTACCAGATAAACCGCTAGTTCCACTTTCTGCTCAGTGGGCCACTCTTTACAAATTTCTTTATACAGCTTACTTTTTGATAATATGCCACCGCTACTAATTTCTCGGACGGTAACAGCAAATAGTTTGGTCTTTTCCGGCGCGAACGCAGGTGCAGTATTGGTTGAGGAAGCAATGAAGTTAATAAGTCGGCGTAGCATAAGTGTTGGGCTATCAGGTAAAATGTAAGGTGTCACTAAGGGTAGATGATCATCCACCAATAAGCTGGGTAAGCTTTACAAAAGAGACTTCCAGTTGGCGATCTGCAGGAATCACCTCATCCAATGATTCTATTTGCCGATCACCGACCAGGACGAAAAACGCATTGGCCCGGAAAGCTTCTATAGCCGCCTTAATCGGTTTCTCGGGATCAATCGGCTTTGGTTTCACCAGCTTACGTATAGCTCCGTTCAGGCGACTCTCTTCAGGTGCGATGTCAATCAAATACCTGAATTTATCTGCCATATTCAGACTTCTCCGACGGACCTCCTCCCCTACCCGCGCGGCAATAATATCCCGCAGTGTAATGGTAGTAAGTGGAATTTCTAGCGGATGTTCCTGGAGAACCTCACCAAAAAGTGTCTCGTCTTTGATTATAAATAGCCCCATAATTCGTTATTTGGTGCTAATATCGGATAAACAGTTTACAAATACAACAAATAAGTGCAAATAGTATAAAATTATTTATTTCGTACACATTTTGCGTATAAAGTTGCTAGCATTTTTCGCTTAGTAGCATATCTGTTGCATCCACTGCGCTCCGTTTTCTTCAGATTGCACTATCGCTCCGCTACCCGGACCTACAATAAAATGTAGTATAGGCTGTGTCTGATCAAACTTTTTTCTCACATTCTTGAGTGCTGCAGCTAAACGCATTATCTATGTGCTAATTAAAGACTTATTCACATGGACCGACTGCTAAGATCACTGACGCCCGGTATTCGGGACATGCTTCTGGCGGGCCTTTTTTTCGCCGTCATGCAAGGTCTGATTAGGGGGCTCGAGAATGTACATGTGTTTCAAATTGTCTTCTTTCGTTCGGGAGTGACTGCCCTGCTCGCGATCTTCCTTTTAAGGCGAAAGGGCCTGTCGTTGAAAGGAAATAAACAAGGCTTATTGTTGTTACGGGCACTGTTTGGGGTGACTTCAATGACCCTCTTTTTCTTCACCCTCCAGCGGATGCCTCTGGGGGCATCGGTAGCACTAAAATACCTTTCTCCATTGTTTGCGGCTGTGTTTGCCGTGCTATTGCTCAAAGAAAAAGTTCGCCCACTCAGCTGGGTACTTTTTATGGTCGCACTGGGCGGTGTGGCCTTGCTTAAAGGATTCGATGGCCGAATCGAACCTCTTAATCTCGTACTGAGCGTAAGCGGAGCATTATTTGGCGGGTTGGTGTACGTGACGATACGTCGGATTGGTGATACTGAACATCCCTTAGTCATTATCAATTATTTCATGCTTTCGGCCACGATACTCAGTGGAGTGGCCATGATCCCCGTTTGGCAGACACCTTCTTTGCCTAAATTGGCCATCCTACTTACCGTTGGAGGTTTAGGCTATTTCGCGCAGATGTACATGACCCGCTCCTTTCAAAGAGAAAAGGCCAGTCGGGTCGCACCTTTCAAATATATGGAGGTGACCTATGCGTTGTTAATCGGGCTGGTGTTTTTTGAGGAGAGCTATCCGATTCTGAGCTTGCTGGGCATTTTACTTATAATCATAGCAATGTTGGGTAATTTGCTGCTGCGGCGGGTGCCATAGTTCCATCCACCGAGAAATATGAGCCATCCCGAATGCTCGTAACGGGCCAACACTCGGGATAACTCACGTTTAAACTCACCAATAATTTCAAAACTACCCGCGTAATTTCGTCTGTAAAGCGGGTACCCCTATTTTACCGCCCGGATGCCAAACAGACAACTAAAACCACGCTACCAATACCTGATCGTACTCGCGGCAGCAAGCCTGGTCTTTAGTCTCTTCTTTCAAGACTTAATGCTTGGCCCCTACTCCACCTCCCCTGTAATCTCCGGAGACGGGCTCACCATTCATTACAACCTCGCCTACCACGCAAAATACGGCGAGGGGGCTATGCTAACCAGCCAGTACCACCCTTACGCCGAAAGTATTTTCATGACCGACGGCCATGGCCTATTAGCCACTCTCCTGGCAACACTAAGACCCATATTTCCGAGCATTGGCGCGCACGCAATCGGGATAAGCAATTTCCTGGTTTTTTGGAGCAACCCTTTAGCTGCATTGTTCTTGTTTATGGGACTTCGCCAGCTTAAAATTCGTTGGCCCATTGCGATGATCGGAAGCATTTTAATAGCGATGCTTTCGCCCCAAATTCACCGGCAGATGGCCGGACAGTTCACCCTGGGTTTCACCTGGCTGTTACCACTGGTAATTTGGTACCTCCTCGCCTGGAATAACGGAAAGCACTATTGGGTCAAAAGCCTGATCGTTGCCATCACCATCTACCTGCTGGGCTTGAACAATCCCTATCTGTACGCCATTGCAGCCACCTTACTGTTGGCAATCTCCTGTTTAGCAGTGCTCCTTAAGGTAGTAAGCCCGCAAGGAATAGAATGGAAAAGAATTGTGCATTGGGTGTCTGTTTTCGCTATCACCACCCTTCTTGTTTACGGTACGCTGGCCTACTTCGATACCGTTGCCGACCGGGTCGATGTTCCCTTTGGGTTCTTTCACAATACCGCTAATTGGGGTGGCTTACTTTCCAGCTCTGGCCTTTTTGCGTATGATTTCATGCATGGCGTTTTACCCGATCTTGGAAAGCCCCGGCATGAGAATCAGATTTACCTCGGGCTAATTCCTATTTTATTTGTTCTGTCCCTGCCGCTCTTGCTCGCTTTTAAACGCTGGAGAGTAGAAGCCGCAAACAACAAGGTTCTACTACTGGCATTTTTAAGTTCATTAGCAGGCCTCATTTTTGCCTTTGGCCTTCCCTTCAGTTGGTTTAAATATTGGAGTTACGATCACCTGGGGGCTGTTCTTCAGTTTCGGGCTCCTGCGCGCTTTGGCTGGCCTTTCTATTACCTGCTGGCCATCACGACTGTTTATTTCATGAATGCTTTGTACGAAGGTGCGAAGAAGAAAACAATGGTTTCCGTTTTACTTGGCCTGGCCCTGCTCGCTTGGAGTTTTGAAGCTGGACAGTACCTCAGTCAGAAGCTCGACGGAATGCAAAAAGCGTGCGCCCTTAGCGAAGTCGAGCTCGATCACTACCAAGGAGTTGCTGCGAAGCACGCCATTGACACAAGTCAGTACTCAAGCATTTTCCTGCTGCCAACGGAGCTCGGCTGGACGGACAAAATTCACCACAACGGCACTTGGCGCAGTAATCACGATGCCTACCAATTATCGCTAGCAACCGGAATTCCGTTGTTAAACGGCAAACTCTCGCGCCTTTCGCTCAGTCGGTCTTTACAGAGTCTTCAAATTACTTCTGATCCTTTAATTCAGAAAACCTTGCTTGAGGAAATTGATGATGGGCGGGACATTCTTGTGCTCGCCGTCAAAGACGAAAGCCTTGATCCCGAGGAGTTGCGGTTGAAGCGACTAGGTACTTCCGTTTTCAAAGGCGAAGAAGTTGAATTGCTACGTCTGCCAATAGCGCGACTAAAAGCGGACCATAAAAGGGCCCTTGATAAAGCCCGACAAGACACCTCGCTAACGGAAGACTACCTGCGAGTAAATTACGAGATTGATCCGCATGCTGCTTTCACCGGTGAAGGCAGCCGCCGAGTAGGAAAGGGATGGAATGATCTGTTAAGCATAGAACTAGACAGCCTCCCTACTGCAGACCAGTGGAAGCTCAGTACCTGGGTATTTTGCGACGGCCGAAGATTTGGTGGGCCAAAGTTTGACCTTAAGCTATTAGACGGAGCTGGCGAAAAAGTAACTGTCCAAAATCAGTGGATCAACAAAGTCTACGAGACGCAGAACGGGTGGCAACGACTAGACTTTGTGTTTGCCGCCGAAGAAAAGGCAGTGCGCATGGTACTGACCGCAAACTATGATCATCCTTTCTATATCGATGAGCTGTTGATTCGGTCAGCAGACCGCTCCGTGCGGCTAAGAACCGAGACTGGCTTTTTGTACAATGGTTTCCAGATTAGCGACTGAGTTTTCAACCCACCTTGCATCCTGCGGCCGCGCCCGAACATTTCACAAAACTTGTCTTGACAACAGTTTCAAAATCCTTACCTTTCCCAAAAATTCAGCAACATGAACAAAGTATGCGCGGACGCGGGTGCAGCGATAGCCGGAATCGGCAATGATATGACGCTTATGCTCGGTGGCTTTGGCCTTTGTGGCATCCCCGAAAATTGTATTGCCGCCCTGGCGAACAGTGGAGTTACCGGTCTCACTTGCATTAGCAATAATGCTGGGGTAGACGACTTCGGCCTCGGGCTACTTTTAAAGAACCACCAGATCAGGAAGATGATCGCCAGCTACGTCGGTGAAAACGCTGAGTTTGAGCGGCAGATGCTCTCTGGCGAACTGGAAGTGGACCTCATTCCCCAGGGCTCGCTTGCCGAACGCTGTCGCGCCGGTGGCGCGGGTATTCCCGCCTTTTTCACCCCCGCCGGCTTTGGCACTGAAGTCGCTGAAGGAAAGGAGGTCCGGGAGTTTAACGGCAAGCCTCACATCCTCGAATCCGCGCTCACGGCAGACTATGCGATTGTGAAGGCCTGGAAGGGCGATACCCTCGGTAACCTGATCTATAAAGGCACCGCCCGGAACTTTAACCCCGTAATGGCAATGGCCGGTAAAATCACCATTGCTGAGGTGGAGGAGCTCGTTGAGCCCGGTGAACTCGACCCTAATTACATCCACACTCCCGGTGTTTTCATCCAGCGCATTTTCCAGGGCGCTAAGTTTGAGAAACGTATTGAGCAACGTACCGTTAGGTAGTAATGCAGTAGTTTAGTGCGTTAGTAATGTAGTATGCTACCGCAAGGAAGACTACAACCGTTTGCCCTTTACCAAGCCCCCACGCTCGTACTACATTACTGCCAAACTACAATACTACATTACTAAACATTCCCGCGCCCGTACTACATTACTACCCAACTACAATACTACATTACTATCATGCTAGACCGCAACCAAATAGCCCAAAGAATCGCCCAGGAAGTCCAGGATGGCTGGTACGTAAACCTTGGTATCGGCATCCCTACCCTGATCGCCAATTACGTCCCCGAAGACATCAGCGTGGAATTCCAGTCGGAAAACGGCATCCTTGGCATGGGCCCTTTCCCCTTCGACGGAGAAGAAGACGCCGACCTCATCAACGCCGGAAAGCAAACGATCACGGCCCGCTCCGGTGCCGCCATTTTTGACTCCGCCACCAGCTTCGCCATGATTCGCGGCCGGCACATCAACCTCACCGTACTCGGTGCCATGGAAGTTGCGCAGAACGGAGACATCGCCAACTGGAAGATCCCCGGCAAAATGGTGAAAGGCATGGGCGGCGCGATGGACCTTGTCGCCTCCGCCGAAAACATCATCGTAGCCATGATGCACACCAACCGTAAAGGACAGTCCAAAATTCTGGAGAGCTGTACCCTACCCCTCACAGGTGTCGGCTGCGTCAAGAAGGTAGTCACCAACATGGCTGTGCTGGAAGTGCTGGGCGATGGTTTCCGACTTCTAGAACGGGCGCCCGGCGTTTCGGTGGAGGAGATTAAAGCCGCAACCGCTGCGCGGTTGGTGGTGGAAAGGGATGTGCCGGAGATTTCATTATAGGGGTTAAGGAGTTCTTAATTGCCACAACTAATCGTACTCAATTGACGCCAGTTACTATATTCCAGCAAGCAACTATTGTCAAATGGCCCACGAAAATTTACGCAAACTAATCAGAGAGAACGTTTGGGTATCCGAAGCCGAACTCACTGAAATTTGCAGCTATTTTAAGTTTAAAACAGTGCTTAAATCAGACTTCCTACTGCAACAAGGCAAGACTTGTAGGTTTGAAGGCTTTGTAGTGGAGGGCTGTTTTCGGGTTTTCAACATTGACGATACGGGAGACGAAGGAACACTGTACTTTGCCGCTAAAGACTGGTGGCTGATGGACATTGATAGCTTCATGCATCAGACCCCATCTGAATTAAACATTCAGGCCTTGGAGGACAGCAAAGTGCTCATAATTAGTAAGAATGATAAAGAGCTGCTTTACAATAAATTACCGGTAGTAAACAAGCTCTTCCGCATCATTAGTCAAAAAGGACTCATTGCCTGGCAAAGAAGACTCTTACGTCACCATTACCTCACGGCCAAAGAGCGTTACCACTATTTCATTGAAACCTATCCGGGGATCGCCGCCAAACTAACGGACAGGAAAATATCAAACTACCTGGGCATTACCCCCGAATTCCTGAGTAAGATCAAAAAAGCGGACAAAAAAGCCTAATGGCAAACAGGCAATTAGGCCTTGCGCATTATTGCGTTGCGCAAGACTTGCCGGCTGCCCCTGTGGCTCCCTTTCGCTTGGCGGCTGCCTTAGGCGAGACGTGTGGGAGAGGCCGAAGAAGTCACGAAGTGAAATGTCCAGTATTTAAGTCCCTTTACAGCACCAGTTTGAACGGTTTGGTCTTTGTGCCTTTAAAGAGAAGGAAAAGGTCATTATCTTCGTACAAGATCATGTTTTCAGCATTTAGTAAACTTATTTTCGTTTTTCTCCTCCTGCCCGGCTTTCTTCCGGCCCAGGATGCCAGTTGTTTTGGGGAGACCTTCGCTCATTTGTTGTCCGACAACCAAGGGCGCGACCTTCGCATCACCTGTGCCCTCTCCTACCCTGGACCTTCCGGAGACCTCTTGCTGGGCGGCGGTGTAGATGGCCACATTCTGCTCAGCCGAATAGATCGTCAGGGCAACTTACGCTGGCGGCGGGTTATCCGAACCGGTAGTGAAAGTACGGAGCTCTCTACCCTCAACGAACTGGTGGTGGACCAGGCAGGCAACATCGCCGGAGTTGGCACCACGATCAACAACAACATTGAGAATGCCTACCTATTTCGCTACAATCCTAATCTGGACAGCCTGCTTTACTTCGTACAGCCAGCGTTTGAAGCGGAGCTAACCGGAATCAAAATCTTGAACAACGCTGAATACCTGGTTACCGGCAGCCGTCTAGGCGAAGGTTTCCCCGTTTTCATCTCCGCTTACAGCCAGCGGATAAGACAAAGTGATGGTCAGCCTAGTCAAACGGCTATTCGTTATGATTATCGCGGAGACGAGTCTTTTCTGGATGCAAGCCTGGCGCCGGACGGTACACAATACCTGGTCGGGAACCTCTCCGCCACCGGCGGCCCTGGTGACATCCGGGCATTCATTTCTCGTATTGATGCCGAAGGCACTCCGGTATGGTCCAAATTCGGCCCCGTCCGCGGTGAAGTCAACGCACGCTTGTATGCTTTTGACGTGGAACTAATCGGCAACCGCCTTTACGTCCTTCATTGGGGAAACATCGGCAACATAACAGGGGGTATAAACACTACCGTTTACCTCAGCTGTTTTGATGCTGCAACGGGCCTTGTTCGCTGGAGTTTTGATTATGATATTACCGATTTCAACGGAGAAAACGGAATAGAACTGGAACCTCATCAGGGTGGCCTGCTTATCTATGGCCTTAAGCTGATCGGTAAACGCGATCCGTGGCTTATGCACTTAAGTTTAGAGGGCGAGGTAAACTGGGCACGCAGTTACGAGCTGCCCGGCAACGCCCTCATTTACGTTCGGGCCAACCAGCAACTTCAGGTAGACGAAGAAGGAATCACCGCGCTGGCATCCTACGGTTTCACCGATGGTTCACCGCGCCAAGGCTTGTTACTTCGCCTTGATCAAAGGGGCAATACCGATGCCCCCTGTCTCAATGTTCAAACCTTAGAAGTAGAAAAGGTACCGCTCCTCAACGATTGGCAAAACGCAAACCTCGAAACCAGTGAACTAGACACCCGCTGGAACGAGACCGGTCTCGGAATGGAAGCACCTGATTTCACCGCCGTAGATGACTGTGCGATGGATTGTGAAGATTGCTCCGTCCGGAGCCTAAGCCAGGCCTTTGTTTGCAGAGAAGACTCCGTCTTCATTGCTGGTGCCTTTCGAAACGTAGCGGGCGTTTATGCTGATACACTTCCTTCTTCGATAAATGGCTGTGACTCTATTCACTTTACTGAGCTAATCGTTTCAGACGGCCCTTCGGCAACTTTCTCCGTTCGCCGAGCTTGCGGGCTGGCGGATACGGAGGTAACCATCAACGCTACCGGACTGGCACTTCCTTTAAGCTACACTTGGTCGGCAACGGGCGCAAATGGAAACATCGCCTACCTGCCAGCTGGCAACTATCAGGTTACCGTTAACGATGCCATTCAATGCCACCCCTTTATCCTGGAAATAACTGTGGAGGCTCTTTCCAGACAGAATGCAGTTCTTCAGATCAATTCCCCAGATTGCCCCGGAGACAGCACTGGTTCGATCCGTCTTACGCCAGACGGAGCTGGCTCCCTGAAGTTACTTCCCTTCGGCGACTTCGTGCCGGATGTGGTAACTGGTCTTCCGGCAGGTTCTTATCAGGTAATCGTACAAGACTCGACCGGGTGCGAAGTGTTTCGTCAGGTAACCCTTCCACCTGCAGCTCCGGTTGAAGTCTCCATTGCTGGCCCCAGGCGAGTGCTATTAGGGGATGAAGCAGCGCTTGAGCCTGATTATGGTTCGGGGCAAAACTTCGTTGCTGACCGCTGGTCAACGAACGATAGCATCTTTGATGAAACGTCAGTACTCAGAATTAGGCCCGTTGAAGACTTACCCATCTTGCTTACTTCGGTTTCTGACCTTGGTTGCGTAGCTAGAGACAGTATACTGCTGGAAGTGGTTCGCGGGCAACCCCGTCTCTATGTACCCACTGCTTTCAGTCCGAACGGAGACGGGATAAACGATGTATTCGCCCCTGGCCTCGGGCCTGACATTGCTGAGATAACCAAGTGCGAGATTTTTGACCGTTGGGGAAGCCTACGTTGGGCCTACGCCGGAACGGGCTGGTGGAACGGTGAGGATGCAACCCCTGCCGTTTATACTTTTCACCTTTCGGCAACCCTCATCGATGGTACTAAGATCAAGCGGAGTGGACAGGTTACACTGCTCAGGTGAGTCTTTCGGTCAATGCTGCCTCTGGCAGCGAGTGGTCGGCGCGCTCCGAGCGCGGCTGCGAATGGTCCCAAGTTGTGCTCAAAAGGTTTCTGTAGGTTAACTATGCCTCTTCTCGCACTTGGAAAGTGCTCGGTCCGCTCGCGCTCAGGAGAGCACTTCGACCGGGTAGGTGAATACTTAGGGCGCGGACGCAGGATGCAAGGAAAGTTTTCAGGCTTTGCTCACCGGGCCAGCGTATCTGGATTTTTCAGCACGCCCTACCAGCACCGCAACGCAAGCATCTCCGGTAACGTTCACCACCGTACGGCACATATCCAATGGACGATCTACGGCTAAGATCATCGCCAGCGCAAGGGGGAGTTTCTCCGAAGGGAAGCCTACAGATTCTAGCACAATCACCAACATAACAATGCCTGCACTTGGTGCTCCAGCCGCCCCGATACTCGCCAACGTAGCCGTCAGTACGATAACCAACTGATCATTCCAGGCCAATTCGTGTCCCAGGACCTGACACACAAAAACGGTAGCAATTGCTTGCATCAAACTGGTCGCATCCATATTGATCGTCGCGCCTACGGGACAGACAAAACTGACTACTTCATTCTCAACCTCCAGCCTTTCTTCCAGGCAGTCCATCGTTACCGGCAGCGTAGCCATACTTGAACTGGTGGACAGCGCGACCAACTGCGCGGGCAGGATGCCCCGCAGAAAAGTCTTCACCGGCATTCCACCAAAAGACCGGGCCAGCAGCGGGTAAATCATCAGCATAATGGCCATGCCCAAAAGCAAAACTCCTGCGTAACTTATGAGGGCCTTGATGATCCCTGCATCCGAAGTTTCCGCGAAAAGAGCCGCCATAAGGGCTACTACCGCAAAAGGAGAGATCAGGATGATCATATCTACCATCTTGAGCAGTACAACGTTCAGTCCGTCAATCAGTTTCTTGATCGGAGACCGGCTTTCTTCCGGTACAAGCAATAAACAGATACTGAAGAAAATGGTAAAAAATATTACTTGGAGTAGGCTTCCGTTTTGACTCAGGCTTTCAAAAATATTGCTGGGCACCATTCGTACAAAAAAGTCTAGCGGGCCGCCCGCTGCATTGCGGGTGCCTGTTTCCACTTTAGCGTTGATGCTCTCGGGCATCCCGGCTTCCAGCGTAGCAAGTGTGTCTGCGCTAACGAAGGCTCCTGGCTCGAAGAAATTCACCAGCAACAAGCCAAGTAAGACCGCAAATACGGTAGTGATCATGTACCAGGCAATGGTTCGTAAACCCATGCGAGACAAGGAAGTAAGGTCTTTGAGGTCACTGATGCCTTTAGTCAGTGAAACGAAGATCAGCGGAACAGCAATGAACTTCAGTAGGCGAATGAAAATGTCGCCCACGGGCTTAATCCAACGGCTTACAAAGTCCGGACCACCAGCAATATTAGAAGCCACAAATCCAATTCCCGCGCCAAGCAGGATGCCAATGAGAATTTGAAAGTGAAGGGGTAATCGGGAGGTATTAGCTGACATTCTAGCGCAATTAAACAAGCGGGAACGGTTGCCCGTTGCCCGGTAAATCATTTTGAGGCAGCGATCATACCGATTGAAGCCACCAGTTTCAAAAGCAAGACGTTTACTTCACCACCAGTTTACGGGCAAAAGTCGAGTTATCATAAGTAATCAGCACCTGATATACACCTGCAGGAATATTCGGAAGAACGTATTCGCCACGTATTGGTCCGCCGTCCTCAATGTGCATCTTCTGATAGACGAGCTTTCCTCCGCCGGAGAATACCCGTACGTTGACGCTGCCTGCTTGCTGTAGTTCTGGAATGCTAACGCTAAAGTCCCGATAAGCAGGATTGGGAATGATTTTTGGCCCTCGGGTTAGGTTTGTAGTTTCCACCGTGCTTACGGGTATTACCCTCCCGGTGATCTCGTAGATGGATCCACTGGATAGGTCTGCAACGTACAGATTACCCTCATCGTCCTCTCCAAAGGTTGAGATATCGCTTATCCTGTCGCCGTCAAAGGAGGGATTGCGTTGAATGAAAAGGCTGCGCCCACTCCCCGTATCAGGCGTGATGATAAAGAAATTCGAGGAAGCGTAGTCTGCACAGATATAAAACCCAAACAGATCATCGGCCCTGGTGCCTCGATAAACATAGCCCCCGGTTATTGAAAACCCACCCATACTTGAGCTTCTCGGATAATCAAAGATCGGGTCGGTATAAACGCTACCGTTTCCGCAAAGTGCGGAAGAAGAGCCGGGAGAACTCGCTGGGTATTCAATCAAACCCTCCCTACAGTCCCAACCGTAGTTTTCACCGCCAGTGCTGGTGGCGGGCTGAAAGTCAATTTCTTCTCTTTGCACCTGGCCTACATCGGCAATCCACAATTCATTGGTGGTTCGGTCAAAAGAATACCGCCACGGATTCCGCAAGCCAAGTGCCCAGATTTCGCTGAGCACGTTATCGTCATCGACAAAGGGATTGTCTTCTGGTATTTCATAAGGCGTAGTATCGTCCGTAACGTCCACATCAATGCGAAGCATTTTACCGAGCAATGTTTCCGGGTCCTGGCTGTTGTCCTGGGGGTCTCCCCCGCTTCCGCCATCTCCAGTGCCGATGTACAAGTATCCATCGGGGCCAAAAACAAGGTCGCCGCCATTGTGGTTCGTGAAAGGCTGATCGATGGTCATTATTATTTTCCGACTATCCGTAGAGACAGCATCCAGGTCGGCCCCGGTAGCAGTGTAGCGGGCGACCACGGTTTGGCCAGAATTATTTCCTCCGCCAAAGGTGTTGGAAGTAAAATTGACGTAGAAATAACCGTTGTTCTCAAAGTCAGGATGAAACGCCAAGCCAAGCAGCCCTTGCTCGCTTCCATTGTCCCGAACGATTTGGGAAATATCAAGAAAATCACTTTCCAGTACCGAGCCATTAGCTTGGTCGATCACCTTGATCCGGCCAGGTTGCTCAACAATAAAAAGACGGCCACTACCATCTCCTGCTCCCGTAATGTCAACCGGGCTGGAGAAATTAGAAGCTACCAGTCCGAAAGTAACAACAGGGTCTTCCTGCGCCATAATCTGGCAGGAAATACAAACACAAAACAGTAGAGTAAAGAGCAATGCTGATTTCATAGTGGGTAACATTTGGAGGGGAATAATCCAGCTCAAGTTAGAATATTTACGTTGAATTTATTTCCCCTACACGCTTATGCCTTCATTACTCCACCACCAACTTGCGCACAAAGGTCTCCTCATCATAGGTGATCAACACTTGGTAAACACCCGCGGGGAGATCCGCGATGGAATAATCGTGCCGTAACGGCCCGGCAATATCCTGATGGGTGCGGTGGAAAACCTTGCGTCCATCTGTCGAAAAAAGGCGTACACTCACTTCGCCGTTATACTGCAGCTCGGGGATACGGACGCTAAAATCACTCCTTGCTGGATTCGGAGATACGACCGGACCTAATGCCTCTTCTCCTCCCAAACGAACCGACCGAATACCAAAGTTAGTCTCCGTCCCGTCAAGGTCACGCTGAAGCAAACGATAAAAAGACTGTCCAGGAAGTGGGTCTGTGTCTACAAAGGAATAGTTTTCCTCCGTGTTCGAATCTCCGGCAGCAGAGATCGTGGCGAGCGGTGAAAAACGGGATCCTTCAGCACTACGCCCGATTATGAAGTCTTGTGTTCCAGACTCAGAAGTAGTGGTCCAATTCAGGTTCACCTGTTTTCCGGAAGTAGTGGCCGTCCAGGCAGCCAGATTTGCCGGAAGGGCTCGTTGCGTAGTGATTCGGTATATTCGGTCCTGGCTCAGGTCTCCTACATAAAGCTCACCGTTATCATCCTCCCCGAAAGTAGAAATGTTATTAACAGTGCTCTGCCCCTGAACAATTACATCTGATTGGCCTCCGCCAGGAGGCAGTAAAAAGAAGTTGCTCGACCCAAAGTCAGCGCAAACATAGTATCCTTTCAGGTCAACTGCGCTTCCTTTATAAACTCCTCCTCCGGTAATGGATATACCACCATTACTAAAATCGCGGCCGTAGTCAAAAACAGGCTCTGTAAATACCACTCCGGCAGCGCAGGAGTTTGGAGAGAATGGTTCGAAACCTTCCCGGCATTTCCAGCCAAAGTTCTGGCCACTGGTTCCAGCGGGCAGCATATTGACCTCCTCCCGGTTAGTTTGTCCAACATCCGCAATCCATAAATTACCTGCATCATCAAAAGAAATACGAAAGGGATTTCTTAGCCCGGTTGCAAATATCTCATCAAGGACAGCGGGGTTACCTACGAATGGGTTGTCTGCGGGGATGTCGTAGTCGAAGTCTGTTGTAGTATTGCTCACATCAATACGCAGCAATTTACCCAATCGTTCCTGTGGGTTTTGACTACGGTTGCCGGGGTCCCCACCAGAACCTCCATCGCCTAGCGGAATGTAAAGGAATTTGTCCGGACCAAAGACCAAGTCCCCAGCATTGTGGTTGCCGAAAGGTTGGTCTATGACCTCAATGATCGTTTGAGTATTCTTGTTAACGGTTAAATCAGTTGAATTGGATGCCTGAAAACGCGCAATGACGGTTTGCCCGCTAGAAGGAGTGCCTAATCCGTTCGAGACATAATTGACAAAGAAGTAGCCGTTACTTTTAAAGTCAGGATCAAAAGCAAGGCCAAGCAAGCCCCGTTCTCCACAGCACCGTACCCGATCGGTGATGTCCAGGAAAGGCGTTGTAAGTACATTGTTATTGTTGTTGAGATCAACGATACGAATTAGACCATCCTGATCAACTACAAACAAGCGGCCGCTATCGTCTCCTGCCCCGGTTATGTCAAGTGGCTTGTCAAGGCCAGTAGCAATGAGCTCGAATGCAACTACCGGGTCCTGGGCGTGAAGTAAATCAGGAAGGAGTGCAAACAACGTCAGGGCTGTTATCAATAAAAATTTCATAATCAATTGTGATTGGCGGGTACAGTTCAGAAAAGTTTAAACCAGTTCAATGTCCAAGCTAATAAAGTTGAAGCAAATGATTGGTTCCAAAGGTGCTAAACCGTCGGCTAAGGAGCAGTATTTAACGCTTTTTCCAATCATCGTTGAAAGCCCGAACCACCTCCGCAGCTGGTTTCCCTCCGGGAGAAAATTCCTTTCCACCTCCTCGCCAGCTTTCTCGCCCCAGAAAGCTGGGCCATTTCCAGATAAACATCCCTTTTAGTTCCTGGGTCTCGTTTGCAGCGGTAGCCAGAGCCGTAAAGCAACGTGCTTGTGCCATGCCGCTGGCCTTCCGGTCACCTCCGGCGGCGTGAGGATTGGCCCAGGCTTTTTCTACGGAACGGAAGCCAACTTCAGTAAGCCAAAGCGGACGGTCGGTTTTACGGCTTACTTCAGCGGCCATATTCATCCAGTTCCGGGCTCCAGCTAATAATTCTTCGTCGGTTGGCTCATCTTTTTCACTCAACGGGTAGTAGGAGTTCAGGCCGATAGCGTCCAGCTCTTCCCAGAAGGTAAAGCCTTCAAACTCTTCTCCCCAATTAGCGGCGTAGGTGAGTTGGCCGCCGTATACCTGCCGAACCTTGGCGATGATTTCTTTCCAGCGGCCCGGGTGTTTTAAGGTCGTATTCACTAGTTCCGTTCCCAGACAAAGCGCGTCAATTTGATCTCGTTCAGCCAGAACAGCGTAGTGCATTATCCAGTAGGTGTAGTTGCTGAAAAAAATATCCCATTTTGCTTCGGTGTCGAAATCTACATCCCCCGGCCAATGGCCGCCACCAAGCCATATCTGGGGCTTTAGCAAGGTAAACCAGCCGCGCGAAGCCGCTTCCCGGGCTGAACACATCGTGGCCCAATCGTTCTCAGATCCAGCGTTGTCTGGTATGAACAAAGTTGTGGGCTTGTTCGGGTTACGCATAAAAGTGTACGGAACTATGGCCAGCGCATTAACGTGCAGCTTATTAAGACTGTCTAAGGAGGGTTTTATCTTCTCTCCCCCGTAGCCATTATGGATGCGGTAGCCTTCGTGGGCGAAGGTCATACCAGCAAGTATTTGGCTTGGAGAAGCAGTTCGTGAAGGTGGCGCGGTCGCAGGTGCAGTATTGGGTAAGGAAGGCAAAGCAGAAAGGTCCGCTCCTCCGGCTAGTGCACGAAAATCCTCCGGCCTTAATGCCTCGTTTTCCCGGCCGATGGTCTCCACCGCCAGTCGCAACCGTGCCTCTTCAAGAAAGCGACTCGGGTCTTCCTGCCTTTTCATCTCTTTAAGCCCAGCCTGCTGCAAACGTCGCGCTTCGGTCATCCGCTTAACGTATCCATTCAACCGCGGACCTGCTTGCTGTTGGATCACCGCAATGATCTGTTCCCAATTCTTCGCCTTTCCGTACTCGCCAATAAATGGGCGCCACGCAACCAAAGACATTCGAATATCTTCCGAACTGATAAAAGATGGCACAAAGTGTAAAACCTGCGCTTCTGAATTGTATTGAATCGGATGCATCTCTCCTGTTCTTAGTCCAATTCGTTCTAGGTTTGGATATAGCCGCACTTCCGGAAAGAAGTCGCTGTCTTCATCGAGCACTACGTTGCTGAGCAGCCGAATCAATTCCAGACTTGAGCGGACTCTAGCCACCTCCTCCGGACCAACAGAGCCATCATAGGCGAAAATCTTGATGCCGCCGTCGTCCAAAACCGGAGTATCGGGGGCCTTCAGAGAGAGTTCCGCTTCCACATCAAAACTCCAGCTTGTATCCGCAAAGGAGCCGTAAAGGAGATCGCCATTAGCGCGGTGAAGTTCATAAGCCCAGTTAGGCCAAAACATACGGTCTGGCTGCGCACCGTATTCGATTTTCAGGCGATCTACTAACTCCCCCAGATCGTCCGAAAGAAAAAAGCCTGCGACCGTGGGTACTCCTGACCAGGGGTTTTGGAAGTAAGGCAAGAGTAAGACATCCTGGTCGGTGAAGGTTTTGTTCGGAGCTAGTCTCCAGGCAGCACCATCCTTACCTACCGGCAGGCTTTCGGCTCCTTCCGGTAGGCGATTCCCAAAAAGCGTTAGCGGGCCAGCGCCCAGGCTGTCGGTGCTTATGTCTTCACAGCTAACGACTTCAATACGTTTTTCGAAAGGCTGCTTTGCGGCCATTTCGTTGAGTAAGCGGACCAATCCTTCATCCTCTACTCCTTCTTCAAGACAGTAGACGAATCGCCAGACGGAGGCACGCATGGCCTTACGGATCGTCTGACGAGGAGACTCGGTTTCCTGTACAACGCTTATATCGGAGGAATTGCTTTTAACCGGTCCCTTACAACTTTGAGTGCTCAAGAACAGAAATGAAAGGAGAACGGTACTGAAGATGTATTTCACGGATGTTGGGGCTTTTACCTGAAGCGAGCTGCCTTCGGAAGCTCACTCCAAGTCTCAATATCCGGAGGATTATACAAACAAAATGCAAAAACATGTAAATATGCCAATTAGCGATATTACCAGCTTGTCGGCAAAAGCCCTACCTTAACCTCCCGTAAAACGAACCAAACCATCCGCCCAATGCGTAGTCTTCTTTCCTTGCTCCTTTTAACCTTCCTTTGCACCTGCGTCAGCGCCCAAAAGATGCCGGACGAAAAATCCCGGATCATTGCCTCCGTAGACCAACGCAACGACGAGCTGATTGAGCTATCCGACAAAATATGGGCACTCGCTGAAGTGGCCTTCGAAGAGGGCGAAAGCGCCCGACTACTCGCTGACTACGCCGAGAAAGAAGGCTTCCGCGTAAAACGAGGTGTAAGCGAAATGCCCACCGCCTTCATCGCTGAATACGGCAGCGGCAAGCCTATCATTGGCATCCTTGGCGAATTTGATGCACTGCCTGGTATCAGTCAGAAAGCTCAGCCTACCAAAGCACCATTGAAAGCCGGAGCCGCAGGCCACGGCTGCGGCCATAACCTCTTCGGCGTAGGCAGCCTTGCTGCTGCCATCTCCATAAAAGATGCTATGGACCGGGGGGAAATAAAAGGTACCGTCCGCTTCTACGGTACCCCGGCCGAAGAAAAGTACTTCGGTAAGCTATACCTGGCCCGCGACGGCCAGTTTGACGACCTCGATGCCTGTGTAGACTGGCACCCAAGTGCCCAGACCAAGGCCAACGTACAGTCGAGCCTGGCCCTGGTTGACTTCATCGTCGAGTTCCGCGGCCAAGCGGCCCACGCCAGCTCCGACCCTTGGAATGGCCGCTCCGCGACCGATGCGATGGAACTGATGAGTGCCGGCATAAACGCCTACCGGGAGCACGTCCGGCCTACCGTCCGTATTCATACCCACATGCAGCAGGCTGGAGACGTCGTGAATGTTGTGCCAGATTACGCTAAGTACTGGGTTCGGGTCCGCGACTCCAACCGCGAGGGCATGATGCCCGTTTGGAAACGCGTTGAGGAAATTGCCAAAGGTGCCGCAATAATGGCCAATGTGGAGTACGAAATCACCCTTGTTTCCGGGCTGCACGAAGTACTCGTGAACCGTACCGGAGGTGAGGTATTACAAAAGAACCTCGAACTACTGGGCGACCTTACTTATACCCCCGAAGAGACGGAGTTTGCCTACGGGATTCAGGAAGCAACCGGTAAGAAAAAGGTTGGTATTGATGGCACCATCAAGCCCCTCCTCGCCACCCGTGAGCATCCGGGAGGTGGTAGCACCGACGTAGGCGACGTGAGCTGGCTTGTTCCCGAAATTCGTCTCGGTGTCACCACGGCTCCCGTCGGTACGCCTTGGCACAGTTGGGCCGTCGTCGCCTGTGGCGGCATGAGCATCGGTCATAAAGGCATGAGCTATGCAGGCAAGGCCCTCGCCCTAACGATGTACGACCTCTACCAAAGCCCGGAGACGATCAAGGCCATGCGGAAAGAGTTTAACGAACGTAAAGGAGATGCGGAATACAAAGCTATTCTTCCGGCGGCTGGCCCTCCAATTCCGGGTAAGAAATAGCCGGTTTCCTGGTCTTAAGGTCTTGAAGGAGAGAAAATCTTCACGGCTTATTAATTATTCAGGCCGACGTAAACGTCGGTAAACCCTCACGGCCTGAAGGCCGGGCAACCAACAAATATGATTTGGAAAGTACCTCCCACCGTTGAAGGCCTTAACGCCTCCGGCCAAAACACCGCCGTAGACCATCTTGGCATCGTCTTCACCGAAGTTGGAGACGACTACATGGTTGCCGAAATGTTCGTTGATCACCGAACGGTTCAGCCCATGCGGATGCTCCACGGCGGCGTTTCTTGTGTCATTATCGAGACGATGGGCAGCGTAGCCGGGATGCTCTGCGTGCCAACGCCTGGCAAAGATTATATTGTTGGAACAGAGATCAACGCCAGCCACCTGCGTGGAGTTCCGGAAGGAGGTAAGGTTTCTGCCCGGGTTACGCCCGTCAGGCTAGGAAGGCGAGTACAAGTTTGGTCCGTTGATATTTCTAATGAAGCCGGGAAGCTGGTTTGTAAAGGCCGGATTACTTGCCAGGTTATGGGCGGGTAGTTGTTTTCGTCTCACTCCACGACCCCCAACGCCTCCCGCTGTTCCTTAATCCGTTCCTTAAGCACCGTCTTCACTCCTTCCAGGTCCGGATCATCAATCCGATTATCCATTTCGTGGGGGTCTTCGTCGAGATCATAAAGTTCATAGCCCTCGAAACCGGGCTCGGTGAAGTGGATGAGTTTATACTGCTCTCCCCGTACGCCTTCGTGGCGGGCAACGCGGTGATAGCTGTCCATCTGTTGGTAATAACGATAGTAGATGTCTTCGCGCCAGTCGTCTGGGGTGTCTCCTTCGAGTAAGGGGCGGAGCGAGACGCCTTGTACCTCCTCGGGCGGGGTGACTCCAGCGAAGTCCAGTAAGGTGGAGCCGAGGTCGATGTTGAGCACCAGGTCTTCGTTCTCCGAGCCTGCTTCAACGACTGCCGGGTACCGAATCATCAGTGGAGTACGATGGCTCTCTTCGTACATGAAGCGCTTATCGTACCAGCCGTGCTCGCCCAGGTAGAAGCCCTGATCAGAGGTATAGATCACGATCGTATTCTCTGCCAAACCAGCTTCATCGAGGTAGTCAAGTACCCGGTCAACGTTGCGGTCGACGGATTCTACGCTGGCGATGTAGTCCTGCATATAGCGTTGGTAGCGCCACTCCAGTTCGTCAGGGGTGCCCTTCACTTCCAGCCATTCTTTACCTACCCTTTCCAAAAACGGTGCCCAGGCTTTTTGCTGAGCGGCCGTTAGGCGACCGAGCTGTCGGGCGGTGTTTTTTACCTGGTCGAAATTCGGATTTTTGATGAAAGTAGCGCCGCCGGTTCCTGGGTCAGGATTTTGGTAATCTCCGGTCACTTTCAGGTCATGACTGGTAAACATATCAGCAATGCGCATGTCGGCGTGTTGGGCTGCGGGTCGGCCTTTATAGTCGTCGCGTAGGTTAGCGGGTACGGGAAAGCGACGGTCTAGCAAACCAGGCAGGTCGCTGGTATCGGGCATCCAGTTTCGATGCGGTGCTTTATGCCAATAAAGCATACAAAAGGGTTGTTCTCCCGCAGCACTACGTTTCAGTTCTTCAATTGCATAGTCAGTGATCAAAGTAGAAGTGTAGCCTGGTTCCGCATCCAGCGTGTCACCGTTGTGCACCCAAGTTGGCGAATAATAACTGCCCTGGCCTATCAGCCCTCGGAACTCATCAAAGCCACGTGGAACAGCCTTAAGGTGGTGTTTTCCGATCAATGACGTACGATAGCCAGCCTTATGAAGTTCTTCGGGGAAGGTCCACTGGTTTGGGTTAAACGGGCTCAGGTTGTCAATTTTCCCGTTTAGGTGGCTGTACTTGCCCGTCATGATGGCTGCTCGGCTCGGCGCGCAGATCGAGTTGGTGACGAAGCTGTTGCGAAACAGCATACCTTCATCAGCAATGCGGTCCAGCCCTGGCGTACTGATCAATTCATCCGTATAAGCAGAGATCGCGCGCTGCGCGTGATCATCGGACATAATGAAGAGAATATTCGGACGGGAACGCGGCTCCTCGTTTTCAGGGGCGCTATCGCAGGTGCAAAGTAAAAGGATAAGGAGCAGGGAAAGAAAAGAAAAAAGGTTGCGCATAGATCGAAGTTTCAATGGATTAAATAAAGGACCTCGGAGTTACACATAACCATCGTTATCCAGTGGTCTTTTTACAATTTCTTTTAGCTCCAGGCGCTCAGATTCCTCGAGTGCATTTTTCTCTTTCCTAATCTTTTCTTTGAGTTCTTTTTTGCGGGTAAGCTTTTCTAATTCTCTCTCTAACTCTTCCTCTTCCCAGTCAGGGTCGATACCGAGAATACCTAAATGTTCCGTACTAAACACTTTGAAATAGTGCGCTGACAACCCTATCCCCCAACTCAGGGCAACGATTACAACGGGAAGAATATCACCGTCGTTTCCGCCAACAATAATAAAATACAACATCCCAATAACCATTACATAAGCCAGTAAATGGTAGAAAAAACCCTTCTTAGCTTTTACCTTTTTCTTAGCCTTTTCGTAAATATCTTCGTTCTTCATCTTCTTGTTTTTTGCTCGGTAAATCTAATGAAACCTTCGAAGATTATCAGCTAAAGCGTTATTTGATTCAGCCTGATCTCGGTCAGCAAAATAGGCATTGTCATTAAAAAGTCAGCAAAGCCACCAACGTTTAGCACCAAACTTAGGGTCTAACGGGTGAAACCGCCCTTAAAACAGTTGATTTTCAATAATCGAAACGTCAAGCTATGCTTAAGTCATTACTGCCCGTATTTGCTATTTTCATATCCTGCATTTTCGTCTCATGCAGCGATGAATCTCGTTTTGCCCCTCAGCTTTACGAAGCAGAAAACGAAACTAAATTCTCTTCCCGGAATGTCTTAGCATTCAATGAAGCAGAAATGGAAATCTTAAGCCAGGAACTTGATATGGATGCAGACATTTCCATACCTTCCTTCAACGCTTACGATGCACGGGGAAGAAGCCAGATCTTGTTTACGGAGACAGATGCCCGCACTGCGGCCTTAGGCCGGGTGCTTTTCTACGAAAACCGGCTCTCTGCAACTGGGGAAACCAACTGTTCAAGTTGCCACAAGCAAGCAATTGCCTTCAGTGACGATGTTGCCCACAGTAAGGGGATCAACGGCCAGTTAACCCGAAGAAACTCCATTGCGCTTGGCTCAGTAGCAGCATTTACGCCCGAAGCCAGCGGTTATTCTACCAGTGGCGGAAATGGAGGCGGAAGTCCATTCTTTAATCCGCAGGGAGGAAGCTTGGGCTTTTTCTGGGACGAGCGCGCGCCGAACATCAGTGCTCAGAGTCGGGAAACCATTGAAAACACCGTTGAAATGGGACGTTCTGTTGAAGAAGCTGCTGCGGAATTGAATCAGGACGAATTTTATCGCATCCTCACTTACAAGGCATTCGGTACAGAAGAGCTCAACGCTCTCCGAATCACCTCTGCTCTTGAGATGTTCTGCGCAACAATGAATGCTCAGCGGACCCGTTTTGACCAACTCCGTTTTCGACAGACTCGCTTCTTTGAGCAAAACCAAATTTTGGGCGTTGCCACCGAAGAAGAAGTACGAGGGCAACGATTGTTCAACGCCAATTGTGCCGGTTGCCATGGCAAGGAACTCAAAACTACCCAGGAAATCCGGGCAAACAATGGCTTAGACCTTGTCTATGAAGACAAAGGGATCGGTGAACTCTTCGGAGATCAGTTTTCAGATGGCGTTTTCAAAATTCCGTTCCTTCGCAATGTAAGCCTGACAGCTCCCTATATGCACGATGGTCGCTTTGCCACCCTGCGGGAAGTAATTGACCATTACAGCGAAGGCGTTCAGGCGCACCCGAACCTCCACCCACTGCTAAAAGATGAAAATGGTCTTCCTCGAGAAATGAACTTCTCAGTATCAGAAAAAGATGCCCTGGAAGCCTTTCTTGGAATGCTTGTGGATGAAAACTTACTTACTGACGAGCGGTTCTCTGACCCGTTTGTAAGGTAGACATGGTTTAACCCATCTATTAAACCATAAGTTATAATAAAATGGCTGCGGCTATTTATGCCTGGGCCCCACCATTTGTACCTTGATCCCACAATGAAGGGATTACGCATACTAACATTACTCTGTTCGCTTATCATCGCCACAAGCTGTGGCACCGATGAGCCTACCACCGTTCTGATTCCGGAAAAGCCTGACTTTGTCTTTGACGTAAAGCCTTTGCTAAGCGATCGTTGCTTTGCTTGTCACGGCCCTGACCCTACTAAGCAGAAAGCAGGTCTTGCGCTGCATTCGCCTGAATTTGCATTCGCAGAGCTAAAAGATAAACCAGGCAAGTTCGCGCTCGTCCCTGGTGACCCCGAGAACAGCGAGGTCTACCGCAGAATGGTCGCTACTAATCCGGATGTTATCATGCCCCCGCCGGAAAGTCATCTAACGCTGAAACCGCACGAAAAGGAACTCATCCGTCGCTGGATAGAACAGGGAGCTGAGTATAAGCCGCACTGGGCTTTTTCGCCTCCCGCACCAGTTCAAATTCCGAAAGTCAAAGAAGCGGACTGGGTGAAAAATCCAATTGACAACTTCGTCCTTGCTAAACTTAAGGAAAAGGGCATGAAGCATAGCGCGGTAGCCGACCGCCCTACCCTTCTCCGCCGGGTAACCTTTGACCTTACCGGCTTGCCGCCTACACAAGAAGAGATCAGTGCGTTTGTAGAAGATGATGCGCCTGATGCTTATGAAAGAGTAGTAGATCGCTTATTGGCCAGCCCACACTACGGAGAAAGAATGGCTACCGATTGGCTAGACCTTAGCCGCTATGCCGATAGCCACGGCTACCAGGACGATCGGCCCCGCTCTATGTGGCCGTGGAGAGACTGGGTAGTGAAAGCCTTCAACAAAAACCTGAATTACAAAGACTTTGTGGTCTGGCAATTAGCCGGAGACCTTCTCCCTAATCCAACTTACGAACAGCGTCTCGCCACTGGATTTAACCGCAATCACTCCATCACCCAGGAAGGCGGCATCCTGGAAGAGGAGTATCTGGCAGAATACGCCTCCGATCGTGCCCACGTTTTCGGAACTGCCTTTCTTGGCCTCACCGTTGAATGTGCTAAATGCCACACCCATAAGTATGATCCGATCCTGCATACAGACTACTACCAGCTCACTGCCTTTTTCAACAACATACCAGAAAGAGGTAATGCAGGCATGTACGATCTTGCTCCAGCTCCCAACATGAAGATTGAAGATCCCGTGCTTGAACGCCAGATTGATGACGTGAAATCCTGGATCAGTCGGCTAGAAGCAACCCAGCAAGAACTGGAACAGTCAACTTCTTTGCCCGTCACACCTTCCTCCGAAGAAACAGCGGAAGCGCTTTTAAAAAAAGGCTTAATAGCTTATTTCCCGTTTAACAAAAATAACGGAAGCCGTACTGCAAGCGGGCTACCTAACTCAGAAGATGGCTGGATGAATTTCAACTTGCCTCCAAGTTTTGAAAATGTTGAAGTAGTAAAAGGGAAAGACGGGACAGCTCTCGCTTTTGACGGAGAAAACTACCTTTCGCTGGGGCTTACGGGCGACTTTGAGCACCATCAGGCCTTTTCGGCTTCTTTGTGGGTAAAGCACAACGGCCGAGGGGAAACACGGGCTTTGTTCGGTAAACGTATGGACGAATTGCGGCACAACGGTTATGATCTGGTGCTTACTGAAGACAATAAACTTGCTTTTCGCATGGCTGGCTTTTGGTGGTCTCCGTCTGATTACCCTAAGAATCTGGAAGCACTTGAGGTGCGTACTCAGGCTTCTGTTCCGGCGGGTTCGTGGCAACACGTAGCGGTAACTTACGATGGATCCGGGCGTGCAGCGGGGGTGAAATTGTTCGTAGGGGCGCGGCCGCAGGTGCAAAGAACGATCGTTGACAACCTAAATGGAAACACCCTGCTCAACGGTAATCATCTTTGCATTGGCAATTGGAACCAGCGCGGACGAATCAAAGGAAGCTTGGGCGGGCTCGCTGGCGGAGCGATTGATGAATTCAGGATGTACAACCGGGAGCTTAGTGCGGTAGAAATAGCCCTTCTAACTTCCATTGCACCTGCTGCCGAGCCTCCAAACCCTAACCGATTTGCCCAAAAAGATTGGCATAAGCACAAGCTACTTCATTACTCGGAGGCCTACCGGCGCAACCTAATTATGCTCGACAGTTTGCGCGCGCTCGATAAAACCATTCCGTCCGTGATGGTCATGGCTGAAAACGACACCATCGCCCCGACTTTCCTGCGCCTGCGCGGGGAGTACGACCAGCACGGCGAAGAAGTGACCAGGGCCGCCCCAAGCGCCCTTCCGCCACTCGCTTCCGATGCGCCAAAAGACCGTCTTGGTCTTGCGTCTTGGCTATTCTCTGGTAAGCACCCATTGACTGCTCGTGTAGCCGTAAATCGGCTCTGGCAGCAATGCTTCGGACAGGGAATCGTAAAGTCTACCGCAGATTTTGGCAACCAGGGTGACTTGCCTTCTCATCCAGAGTTATTGGATTTTCTCGCCCTGCAATACAGTGATAAAGGATGGGACACGAAGCAGTTGTTGCGAATGATGGTCACCTCAAACACCTATAAGCAAAGCGG
>CAYPIM010000051.1:26461-31737 GCA_964410795.1 uncultured Lewinella sp.
ACACGAAGCAGTTGTTGCGAATGATGGTCACCTCAAACACCTATAAGCAAAGCGGAAAACACAGTACAGAAAATGTAGCGCTCGATACCGAGAACCGTTGGCTCAGCCGTGGACCATCGGGTAAACTGACCGCAGAAATGATGCGCGACCAGGTACTGGCTGCCAGTGGCTTAATGAACGATAGAATAGGCGGTAAATGGGTGAAGCCTTACCAGCCCCCTGGCCTTTGGAATGAGATGGCTTCCGATATCGGGGAGCCGGTCTACCGGCGCAGTAGAGGAGCTGATCTTTTCCGTCGCAGCCTCTATACCTACTTTAAGCGCACGATTCCTCCCCCAGATATGCTCACCATGGACGCCGCAGAGCGCACCGTCTGCACCGTAAAACGGCAGAAAACGAGTACGCCTCTGCAGTCATTAGTAGTGTTGAATTCACCGCTGTATGCGGAGGCCTCTCGTCATCTGGCCCAGGAAATGCTGTCAGAAGGGAAATCGGGTAATGACCTGATTTTTGCGGCCTTTGAGCGTATCGTTTCCCGCAAACCGGAGCAGAAAGAAACCACCATCCTCTCAAAAATGATGGAGGAAAACAGTGCTTACTTCGGTCAAGACCCATCCGCTACGGATGAACTCCTCGGTATTGGGACAGTAAGTGTTCCCGAAGAAATTGACCGTCAACAATTAGCTGCTTCTACCATGGTAGTGAGCGCTATTTTCAACCTAGACGAGGCGCAAAGAAAATAGCCTTTTAACTGCTTATTTAATCTCCCCTTACCTTCTTACTCATGGATCCCTTAAATAAGGCTCGCTTACTAATGAATCGGCGTCATTTTTTTGGCAAGGCCAGCCTTGGACTGGGCGCGCTTACGCTTGGCTCTTTATTAGGCTGTGAAAAGGAGGGGGCTACCGTTCCCGAACTGCCGTTGGCACTGAAGAATCTACACATTCCGCAAAAGGCCAAACGGGTCATCTACCTCTTTCAGTCCGGAGGCCCAAGCCAATACGAGCTCTATGACTACAAACCGCTACTCCGTAAACGCCACGGTGAGGAACTGCCAGAAAGCGTGCGCGGAGATCAGCGGCTGACGGGCATGACGGCAGGCCAGGGATCTAAGCCAATGGCTGGCTCCATGTACGACTTTAAGCAGTGGGGCCAAAGCAGGGCCTGGGTGAGTGAATTGATGCCGCACGTTGGCGCCATCGCCGACGACCTTTGCTTCATCAAAACCATGCACACCGAAGCGATCAATCATGACCCGGCAATTACCTTCTTTCAAACCGGGAGTCAACAGGCCGGACGGCCAAGCATTGGCTCCTGGATGAGCTATGGCCTTGGGAGTGACAATGAAAATATGCCCGCTTTCACTGTTCTTCTAAGCCGGGGCGCTCAGCGCCCCCAACCAATCTATTCGCGTTTATGGGGCAATGGGTTTCTTCCTTCTTTACACCAAGGGGTTCAGTTTAGAAGTGGGAAAGACCCCGTACTTTACCTACGCGACCCAAGAGGAATTGACGCCAACTCCCGGCGTAAGTTTTTGGATGGGCTTGCTAAGCTAAACCAACTCCGATTGGAAGACTTCGGTGATCCTGAAATAGACAGCCGCATCAGCCAGTACGAGATGGCCTACCGGATGCAAACCTCAGTACCAGAAGTGATGGACCTTAGCTCCGAATCCGATGATGTGTTCGAACTATACGGCGAGGAAGCCCGCAAGCCCGGCACCTACGCAGCGAACTGTTTACTCGCTCGACGCCTGGCCGAGCGCGATGTAAAATTCATCCAACTCTATCACCTTGGCTGGGACCAGCACGTTGACCTTCCCCGAGAAATATCCAGCCAATGCCGGGATACCGACAAGGCCTCTGCGGCCCTCGTTACCGATTTAAAACGTCGTGGCTTACTTGAAGATACCCTAGTAATCTGGGGTGGAGAGTTTGGCCGGACCAACTTCAGCCAGGGAACCTTGACGGCTACAAATTACGGGCGCGACCATCATCCTCGCTGCTTTACCATCTGGATGGCCGGAGCTGGCATAAAACCCGGCATTACCTACGGAGAGACTGACGATTTCGGGTACAATATCATTAAAGATCCCGTCCATGTTCACGATTTCCAGGCAACTCTGCTCCACCTTGCCGGCGTTGATCATGAACGGCTTACGTTCAAGCACCAGGGCAGACGCTATCGACTGACGGATGTGCACGGAGAGATTGTAAAGGGTATACTAGCCTAACAACCGACAACCGACAACCGAGATACAGCTAAAACCAAAGCCAATACCAAACATCAATTGGAGGGAATTTCACCCACTGCAAATAGAACAAGTTTACCATTCCGAAAATAAGACCTGCGGCCATTACGCCTACGGATAGCCGGCCAAGCTGCCTGGTGGGTTCGTCATAAGCCCAGTGCTTAACCCCTTTTGGGTCCCGGCGGGAGCCTATCAGATAATACAGCAATACACCTAGAGAAATCAAAATACTTACAATCCAGAGGGCCATTGTAGCGAAGCCTCCGTAAAGCGTAAACAACGCAATAACCCAGCGGGTTCCTGAGCGAGGAGAATATTCTCTAGCCAGTCTTTCACGCGATTTTTGTCTAATATCCTTCAAGTCTACGTCGTATCCTTGTCGTAAGAGTAAACGGCGGGCAACGACCACTGCCTCTGCGTCCCATTCTGTCTCTTCAAGTAAGACTTCTTCTAACTCCGCTCGTGAGTAATGAGCGAATGGATGCTCATCCAGGTCTTCGTCGGAGAGATTCTCGTTGGCGATTTCCTGAAGAATATAGTTCGCTTTCTCGAACTGAACTGCCGGAATTTCTATCCAGAATTTCGGTTGTAGCGGAGAGCCAATGATGGTAGCCTCGCGCCATTCTCCGGCATCTTCTCCGGAGGTTCGAACCAGAATTTGGTTCTCTTGAAGCGCTTCTACTACGGCCTGCATATCCTCCAAACGGTTGAAGCGTTGGTAGACCGCATAGTCGGTTGGGACTTGGTGATCGTCAAGTAGGTTAGAAGGCATGGCCACGAAAATACGAGTTATTCGGAGAAAAGGCTACTGGCTTCATTTTTACCTCTTTCACTTTCACTTCTACTTCCGCCTCCTCTGCCTCTTCCCCGCCCTTGCGTGGCCAAAGGTGGAAGCCTCCTTTTGCCCCTGCAGCAAAGTCTCCCAAAGCATTTTTCCAGTTTTCACCGAAGGCGTTTTTTAGACGGCTCGTTTGTTGGGAATTCAACAGGTTCCAGCCGCCATAAATACCAATTTCATCCGCCATTCCGGAGTAGTAAACATTGTGGGTGCTGTAGCTCTTCGTCATGACGACAGCAAAAGATGCTACATCGTAGGTTCCCCTCCAGCTAAAACCACCAACATCATCCGTACCAGTTCCGGTGACGACTCCATCTTTAAAGTTTAAGGTAAAATGCATTTCATGCCGGGAGCCATCGTGCTCCGAGGGGTATTTGTATATCCCCTCCCAAACTCCACTTGGGAAAAATCGATGCTGCTCGTCCATAGTTGATCATCCCGCAGCAGTTAAGGGCCGGGGAAGCTCAAAGATAAAGCTTGTCCCTTTTTTAACCTGGCTCTGAATTTCGATAGTCTGGTCATGGAGTTCCAGAATTTTTTTCACGATGGCTAGCCCAAGACCAGCCCCAAAATTACTGCCACTGCTGGTACGCGCACCTTTTCGGTAACGGTCAAAGATGAAGGGCAACTCCGACTCCGGTATCCCGGGGCCAGAGTCTTCTACACTAACACGTACGTTGTGACGGTCCGCCAGTAAGTTAATCTGAACGGTGCCCCCATCCGGAGTAAATTTCAGTGCATTGTCCATCAAATTCTGAAGCACCCGTTCCACCAATCCCAGATCAGCAAAGATTCTCGGAAGATCATCTGGACGACCAACTTGAATGTCTATGTTTTTAGACTCAGCCAATACACTGAATTTGTTCGCAACATCCTGTGCCAATTCACCAACGCTAAAGACTTCCTTCTGCGGTTCAATTTGCCGGGCTTCCAGCTTTGAATATTCAAAAAGCTGTTCGATGAGGCGACCAAGGCGTTCGGAGCTGTTCAGAATAGTATTCAGGTGGCGCTTCCGGTCTTCCGGAGGCATAGTATCCGTTTTCATCAGCAAGGTTTCAACGAAACCCTGAATGATGGCGAGTGGCGTCCGCAAATCATGGCTGATATTGGCTATCAATTCTCGACGGAGCGTATCCAGAGATTTCATCTCATCAATCTGGGTACTTATTCGGTCCGCCATCGAGTTGAAGGTATGGGCTACAACAGCAAACTCTCCCCCTTTATCCGCATCAACCCTCGCCTCATAGTCTCCTTCCTGGAACCGATGAACGGCGGTTTCTACCCTACGCAAGTTCCTGGTCAGGTACCGCATTGCTAGCAGGCTCATGACAAAAGCCGTCAGTAGGCTCAGAAAAAATAGATTTGTTCCAAGCTTATAAGTATAATTGGTTGCCAGAGGGCCGGCAACAGCCGCTTGTTCATCACCGCTAAGGATGATGTAGGCGTAGCCTTCAAGTACTCCGGTAGAATCACGAATCTCGGCAGCGGAGAAAATATTAGACTTATCGGGGTGCCGGGGATCGTCTCCCTTAATCAGTGGCCGATCAGCCTTCTCGGTAGCAATAAATTCTTTAATAGGATCTAGGTCAACCTTGTCAAGGACCACCTTTTTATAAGGGGCAACGTAAGTAATAATATCACCATCTGGTTCTAAGAGGTACACCTCAACACTAGGGTTGATGATCATCATGGAGTGCATAATGGCCTGGATCGAGGTAGTGTCTACTTGCCCATCTACCAGTGGTTTCACCTCCTGTACTGTATGTTCGGCAATGTCTCCGTACAACTGCTGGTTCATCTCCGCCAGATAATCAGCACGGATATAGTTAGAAATTGCCACGTAAGCAGTGCCAACCACCAACAGCATCGCCAGCGTGATAGCACCTAATTTGAGAAATAGACGGTTCATGCCACGAAGCTACGGGGTTCCTGGTTTCTTCGTGGATATTTTTTAGGCTTTGGGTCAGGATGCGACTAAAGAGAGTAGGTAGTGGGTAGAATGTAGTGGGTAGTGCTGCCGCAAATACCGTTCGCGGCGCTACGCTTGCTCACCAAAGGCGAACAAGCGTAGCGCCGTGAGCGGAAACAGCACTACCCACTACCCACTACCTTCTACCCACTATTTCCTAGCGCCATAAAGTTTATCTCCAGCTTTACGGTACTTATCACCATCTACCCAGTACGGAC
>CAYPIM010000052.1:0-31317 GCA_964410795.1 uncultured Lewinella sp.
AAAAAACCTACCGTTAAACGGAGCATTTAAAATGGTTGTTTTTTGTTGAGAGAAGGACTGCCTAAGACCCTCTTCATTCTGCCCACTCCCCTCTTCATTCTACCCCTACCACCATTCCCACCGATTTTTTCCGTTATTTTACGGCCACAGTAAAAAGTTCCCCCCGCCCATGGCATTACAGATGAAGCAAGAAGGCAAGTTCGAGTACCTGGAAACAGGCGGGCCGGGCGAACCCCTCCTCCTGTTGCACGGCCTGTTTGGCGGCCTGAGTAACTTTGAAGACCAGATCAATTTCTTCAAGGATCGGTACAACGTTCTCCTCCCTACCCTCCCGATCATGACGCTGCCGCTGCGCAAGGTTTCTCTGGCCGGGCTGGTGGACCACATGGAGGACTTCGTGAAACATAAGGGTCTTGCCCCCGCCCACATTGTTGGCAACAGCCTGGGTGGTCATGTAGCCATTCTTTACGCTTTAGCGCACCCAGAGCGCATTAAAACCATTACCCTCTCCGGCAGCAGCGGCTTGTTCGAGAGCGCGATGGGCAATACCCTCCCGCCCCGGAAGAACTACGAGTTCATCAAGAAGAAAACCGAGTCAACTTTTTACGATCCCGCTACGTCCAGCAAGGAGCTGGTGGATGAAGTATTCGCCACCGTCAATGACCGGAACAAAGGCCTGCGGATCATCATGACGGCCAAGTCTGCCGTACGCCACAACCTCGGGCATAAGCTCGATGGCATCAAGGCGCCAACCCTGCTCATATGGGGCAATCAGGACACCATCACACCGCCCTTCGTGGGCGAGCAGTTCAATGAACTCATCGCAGATTCTGAACTTCACTTTATTGATAAATGTGCGCATGCACCGATGATGGAACGGCCGGAGGAATTTAATGCTATTATGGATGGTTTTTTGAAGAGTGTAGCTGCGCGGTAATTTAGCCCTCTATGTGCTTAACCTTCTCGTACCACGTATTCCAGCTAAGAGGAGGCTGTATTTTGGTAAAACCAACGCCAGACTTCATTTTCTTCCCGGGCACTATCAAATCCGCCTTCAAAGCTCCTTGTGAAAGAAGCTTACCTCTTATCCTTTGCAGGCACTCGCCGTTCAAAGCATAATTGATTATTCGCTGTATTTACTAAACCGGTCAATCCAACCGCCTTTAATTACTGGCTCCGCTTTTAGCATTTCACTAATCGTCGTAAGATCCACCTGTCCACTCTCTTTCTCGTAAACAATCTTGAATTCTTCATGCTCTTCAAAGACTTGAAGGAAGTCAAACAGTAAACCTGATAAGATCTCAGAAGATAACGCTTCTAATTCTGATTTCTGAACGAGCGTCATGTTTGAGAACAAGTTCTTAAATCTATCTGTCTGTTTTAAGGTTTCTAGATCATGTTTCACCAAACTTGCATGATTATCAAATGCCTGTTCAATCATGAGTTGTCCAAACCTTTCAAGAATTTCTTTATTTTTCATTATTTATGGGTTTACACCATTCCAAGGTATATTATTTAACTTCTCAGTCCCTTGAGATTTTAAGTCCTGTAGTGCTTTCACCACCCATCCTGTAGCAACATCTCTAGGGATTCCCACATCTTTCATCGCCTGAATTTCGATTTTAGACATGTCGTCAAGGGACATTTTCTTGTTAGGATTTGCTGCTTTCCAAGCAGAGTATAACGAATTTTGCCTACCTGTTATCTGACCATGAATATTTGATGGAGGAACCCCTGAGTTCCCTAGTTTCCAACCATCTCTTAAAGCATCGTTTGAAACACTAAAAGCGTCGTTCTTATTATAATTACCATTACCCTCAAATGCTTTTTTCGACATTGGATGATGCCCTCTAACTGTCTTATACTTCCCTGTCCCTCCCAGAACATACTTCGCTTTATCTGCTAATTGCTCTATAAGGTCATCCAGACATTTCTTAAGGAGATAAGCATTATGCACCAAAACCCCACTCTCCCCCACCAAAAAGTTATGCCACTCCCGCACCTCCAGATTCCAAACCTTCTGTTGCCCAGGTAATTTTTCTTTACCGGTCAAAACAGCAACACTTTCCAGCGTCATCACCTTTTCACCAACGGCGAGCTCTCCGGCCAGCCGCCAATCATCAGCGGTGACGGAGTAGACGGGGTGGTTGTAGGTCACGCCCAGGGTATCCTCGTTGTCAAAATGCAGCGTCCAAACGTCATCGGACTGATGGGTAAATATACCGGTTACGGGCTGGAAGCCGAAATTATCGGTTTTGTCATCGTCCGTGGGGCGTTTTTGGGGAAGGATGTGTTTTATGGAGGTGATGCGGAAGGGACCGGAGATACCTTGCTCGGGAAGGTTCATGCTGACTACTTCGTCAACTGAGTAGCCCTTTGGGGTGATCCACTTATCGTGTAGGGCCAGCCTAGCGGTGGAATTACCGTTTACTTTCTCGAAGACGACTTCGTACCAGTCGGTATCGTTGATCTCGAAGCGATCTCTTTCACGTTGTTGGTCTGAAGTGTACAGGTCTTTTCTGGTTAGGCCTGAGTAGACATCGTTGTCCGTACTGGCCAGCAATTCCTGACCGGAGTTTACCGTTTCGTGCGCTATGGCGTAATCCAGCAATTGTACTTCTTGTATCGGCACCGGGACAATTGGTACGGCTGCCGCTACGATCACCGCTTTTCCTGCATTCTTCAGGCTGAATTGGTTTGTGCTACTTGCCATCAGGACCGGCGTATCCTCAACGAAACATCCTTTTCCTAGAATTCTGCATTTTAGTGCCTGCCGGTATTCGCGTGCGTATTTAACGCCTGCCTTTACTTTGTTCAAAGACCCCGCAACTAGTTCACTCATCCAGTTATCACTGGGGTTATGCATATTTTTCAGGTACCTAATCAGCTTAGGGAAAGCTTTCCCTGCCAGTTTCGCCGTTATCTTTCCCGCAGCGGAACTCCCTCCAGAGAAGAATCCAAGGACAATTTCAAAGACAATTACTCCAATATCATACCCTTGCTTCGGGCAACCATCCCTGAAACCTCCAAACCAATTAGCTATTCCTTCTCCCATCTTTTTCAGAATAGCACTTACAACAGCCCAGTCAAGCTGTTCGATTAGTTGTTTAAATGCTTTATAGGATGCAACAATCTTATCCACCACCTCTTTTAAGTCGGCAGTTATTTTCAGCGTCACGCCCAGGGCACCTCCCAATATGTATGCCTTCATCGTTTCATAGAGATAACTCGCAATGGAGCTGATCCAGGAGACTGACTTTTGTGCTGTATCGTACACGAACTGTATAGTGCCAAGCAGCCCATCAAATAACCCTACTACGATTCCCATTTGCAGCCTTCTCAGGTCTCTGATTCTACTTAGCGCTGCTGATTCAATTTCTTGAGGGGTTTCGGCAGCAAAAGCTTGGTTTACTTCATGAAGCACACAGTTTTTCCCCCACTCCCAAGACAGACCACAGCTTTGTTCATAGCCTAGATCACATTCTTCTTCAGAAGATTTAGCTTCTGCATCCTCCTCAGGCTTTTGAAGTGCGGGCGGTTCTTCCTCTTCTTCCAACCCCAGTTCAGGTTGCCACTGTTGTAAATGTTCCAAGTAGAAGTGACCGATAATCAGACTAGCCTCTTCTGCCGTGAAGTTGAATTCCTTCTTAGTGTACAACGTATCCTGGGTGTGATAAAACCAGATGACCACCTTGTCGTCACTGTTCGCGAGCGCGGTGGCAGCGGCGGTTATATCACCATCCCCGGAAAGCTCATCCGTTATGATGATCGTACTCGTGATTGGTTCAAGGCCTTCTATGTTGAAAGCAGGGTCTTTCAAACCGTCGCCAATTAAGTCTCGGAAAAGAGTGTTGTTTTCGGTCTCTTCAAGGTTTACAAAGTCGTAAGCTGTCACGCGGCCCAGGCCAATCGGGCTAGTCGGCGGGGAGGTGAATCTGCGGCTAAATAAACCTGCCGCCATAATGGGTTCTGCCGTAAATCCCGCCCGGTGCAAGTCTAGCTCAAGGTTGAACGTTCCGCTATTGATTTGCCAGATGATTTCACGAAAATACCGGAGCCCTGCTATTTCGGCCGTGGCGTTCCCGTAGGAGCTATGGTCAGACTGCTTCGCTATCGTCTCTATCCGATCCAGCACCTCTTGGGCGATTAAAAGTTCTTCGATGGTGGTTATTGTATCGTAGGGGCTGGCGTCGGGAAGCTTAAGTTCTACACGATATCCTAGTTTCCCGTTGGGTAAGTGGTCTTTTGCAATGAGTAGAAACGCATTTCGGTTGGCATTTTCCTCTCTTAGTGCATTTTTAAAGGTCACCTCAAAATTATAATTGGGCGTAACACTGTTCAAAAGTGGGTAATAATCGTGCCCAACGACATCAAAATTTGCGTTAGACTCCGTTTCGATTACGGAGATCACCGAACACGCAACGGTGTCCAAACTCTCAGAATAGAGCACATTCTCCATTCCATTGTAAGAATGAACAATTTCATAGCAACTTTCAAAAGAGCTACCATTTTGGATAAGTATCGGCCGCCAACCCTCCGCAGCAATAGAGGCGCTTAAAACTAGCAGTAGGGCAAGGAAAATATGTTTCAGCATGTTGTCAGCATTTCTCCCAGTGGTGTACGGCGAGAATCTGAGGCACCATAAGGGCATAAGAGTGATGAAGATTATTTCTTCAAGCAAAGCTGACAAAACCCAGTCCTTAAATAGGGGGCTGCCTAAGCCAAATAGAAAAAACTCTCTCCTAAAACACATCTGAAGTAGAGGTGCACCCCCTCACGCCCTCTAAAAATACTGTCCAAAGCCAGCTACAAAGCCTCGTTCCCGCGTATTGCGGATGTCCATTCCATAATCCAGACGAAGCACAGCATTGTAGGCCTTCAAGCTGATGAGGCGTAGGCCACCGCCAATGAACTGGCGGAAATTCTCCTCGTCCCATATATCTGAAAATTCGCCGCCGGGGTTGCGCCAACTACCAAGGTCGGAGAAGCCAACGGCCTGGACGGCGAAGCGGTTCCGGGCGTCTTTCCAGGCCGTTAGGCGGTACTCCAGGTTAAGAATGAGCTGGGCGGTGCCACGATCGATCCGGTTGCCGGAGCCACGAATATTTACCTGGCTATCGAGGACGAAGGGAGCGAAAGGGCTGTTCACGTTCGTAGAAAGTCCTACCCGGAGGCGGAGGGCAAGGTTGGCAAACCTTCCCTTCATTTTATAGTAGCGAAAGTCATGCCAGCCGATTACAAAATTATCCGCGCTACTATTGAAAGTTCGCACAGCCTGGAATACTGTTTCGTGGGCTGTACCTTCCAGTCGTTCCCAGTGATAATTCAGGTTTCTGTGCGCATGGCTGAGCTTTAATAGCCCTTTATTCAGGTCCAGTTCTTCCGGGCCGGGGGTGTTGCGGTCCGGCTCCGTTTTCTGGTAGTGCTCGTAGAAATTGCTGAGGCCGAAGCGAAAGATATGGCGATTGGGCGTAGTGTAACTAAGCCCGGCACCAAAGCTCAGGTTCGCATATACATAACTGACGGGCGCAGGGAAATAAAGTGGCTCAATAGCGGCATAGCGCTGGCTCTCAATTTGGTAGCCCCAGCGCGAACCTTTCCAGTTCGGGTTTGTGAGGCCGAGGTAATAATTATGCTCGCCATCAATATTCTGGTAAAAGGCCGTCAGGCTTTGCCCACGGCCGCGAAAATTAAAATCAGTGAACCCGAGCAGATAGTAGAAATTGTCTTGCACACCGCCCAGGTCAAGCAAGGGAAATAGTGTACGGGCTTCTTCGATTTTCCAGTTTACAGCCGATGGCTCTCCGGCTAAAGAATCAATCGTAAAGTCTGCGCTCGTAATGGCAGGTAGATTGATCAATTGCTGGCGCAAGTCGCCCAGGGAACGGGTTAAATTTTGGCCCGGCGGCAGGTGCAAGGTGAGGTTTTCGGGCGAAGAACCTACCTGCAACACCTTGCTCTGTGCATTTAAATACTGCACCTGCGTCCGCGCCAAGCCTTCGAAATGCTGAGGAATTTGTGCCAATAGGCTCGCCGAGAAGAGGGCACTCAGTAGAAACAGGCTTAGCAACACGCAGCGCAGAAGGGACATTTGCTTGGATTGGGAGCACAAGGTACGGCTTCGTGACAAGTCTAGATTCTGACATGGTCAAGCCTATCTTCTTAAAGGTCGATTTGTCAACAAGTCGACATGTTGATATATCCGAGTTGTGTTTAAACATCTTTTAGGACAAATGCGCTTATCTAATAAAGTCTACAGATTTGCTCCACACAACTGACAAGCCAAGCTCCGCAAGTCGCAGCCAGCACGCTAAAGGTTAATCCGAATTCCCAAATTAACTGTACCGGCATTTCCATCGACTGAATTCAAGAATCCATTGTCAAAAGCGGTAGCCAACAGTTCCACCTCAAATTTGGGCGTAAACTGGTACTTCGCACCAGCACCGAGCTGGTAGAAGTAGTCATAATCTTCTTGCCAGAAAGGCGAGTAGCTCGCCAGGCCGTACAGCGTCGCTTTCGGCGTCGGGAAGTAGCTAAAAATACCCGTCACTGGGGTAGAGAAGCGATTGAAATCGTCCTCCTCTCCGCCAATGTCTTCTAAGACTATGTCCAGCTCGGCAAAGAAGGAGAAGTTGTTTCCGATGGGAAAATCATTAAAGACCTGCGTAAACCAGGTGGCGTTGTTCCAATCAGTAAAGCGTGCGCCATCACCACCTTCCAGGTTATCAGCCAGGGGAATCCAGAGCGCAGATTGGATAGAAAAGTTAGGAAGGTTGTTGAACGGGGCAATACGGACCTTCGGGCCGAATCCCGAAATAGCCGTTCGGCTAAACGTTCCCCCTTCGCTTAAAACGGCGAAGTTAGAAGCAGTGCCCACCTCATCGTACCGAACCCTACGGTACCGAATATCAACACCTGCGTTGAAGCGGTTGGTTACACCATAGAGTGCGCTTATACTGGTCGTAAAAAAGGAAGACCGCTCTCCGGCGGCCTCCTGGCTGTAAAGGTTATTAAAAATCTTAATCTCCGCACTCCCCTTTTGGATTGTAGAGGAGACAACGTAGCGGGCGGCGTTGTTGCCACCACCGTTAGTGCTGGGAGTCTCCGTCTGGCGGTCTGGCTCGTCAAGGGCCATTTTCTCTTCCATATCCTTTTCTCCACGGGCCCCTGGTCCAGTGGCCAGTGCTTCTTTTTCCATGGCATCAATAGCGTTCATTTTCTCCATTTGATCGGTAGCGGCTCTGCCGGAAGTGTTGTTAATCGTCCAGTCGTATTCGTAGTAGCTCACTTTTGCATTGGCTGCTACGGCTTCATCGCGGTACTTATTAATGAAGCTCAGTACGGCGGATTTGCTTCCACCGAAGTCCTTAGTGTACCATTCAAAGATTTTAGAGAGTTCGGCCTTTTCACCGCTTACTCGCAAAAAAGTTGGGTTGTTAAGTGCCATTTTCGTTTGCTTATCAAGCTGAGCTTCCAATTTACCGGGGGAATAGGCAAAATTGGTGATTGGAGGGCAACCAAGAGCTCCGCAAACCAGCACAAAGTGTAGGCGAGCATCTTTGAATTCCTTTAAGAGTATATCTTTTTCCAGCTGATTAAGGGTAAGCTTACGGCCGCCAACGTTCTGCTTTTTTGCGTCAAAGAACCCTTTCACATCTAGTACAGACTCTAGCGGGTAATTCTCGAGCACCTGATTGATTACTAATAAATTATAAGCATTAATCAAATAAGACTTTTTAGCATTCCCGCTCAGCGTGTTAAGATCAGTACTGTTGATCTTAGCAATTAGCGGTTGTAGATCGTTAGATGCTTTCAGGCTAGTATAATTTACACGTCCTTGCTTTACGTAGCGCTTCAATAAGGCATCAGTTTCAGCGGTAAAATCAGCTTGCGGATTATCAAAGCTTGTTGCTGTAAGCAAAGCGCTAAATGTAAACAGCGACAGGGCGAAGGTTAGAATGGACTTAAACATGGTTGAATATATTTTCTGTGGTTGTGTCTTATTGACATGGCAAAGATGGGGGGACCCCACGCAGCAATCCTCACAAATTTATCCCGAATGCCTATCAATTTTTCCTGCGAGGGTATTTGTTGGTCAGTTTACATCAAATCTTTTCGAGCAAATAATGGGTACTACGGCCTCCACTCTTCGCGACTTTCAGCACCTGTTTACGGATCAAGTCTTTGATGTCCCGGCCAGCAGTGTCCTGGCTCACCTTCGTGATCTTAGCCCATTTCGAAGACGTTAGTTTACCGGTGAAGCCATCTAATAATCGGTTGAGCATTTCTTTTTGCCGTCCATTTAACGATGTTGTTGCGTGATGTTGCCAGAAACGAGCCTTCTGAAACGTCCGCTCAATCAACTGCTCAGATTGATCTAATGCAGCAGTCATCGTTGTTAGGAACCAAACGAGCCATTCCGTTATTTCCAGGTCATCTTTTTGAGTTCGTTCTAATACTGTGTAGTAAGACTTTCTAGCATCCAGAATAGCTGAAGAAATGCTATAAAATCGGTACTTACTTTCATCAGCACGCGCCAACATCATATCCGCGACTGCTCTCGCTACCCGTCCATTTCCGTCGTCAAAAGGGTGTACGGTAAGGAACCATAGGTGAGCAATTGCAGCTCGGATTACAGGGTCTTGCTCAGGTTTTTCTTCGTTGATGTACGTGAGGAAAGCAGACATAAACTTAGGCACCCGCTCACTTGCAGGTGCTTCAAAATGAACGCGCTGCCTGCCAAAACCTCCTGAAACCACCTGCATCGGGCTCTCAGGACCGTGCTTTCTGTACTGCCCCACCTGAATTTTGACAAGCCCGCTTCTTCCCGTAGGGAACAAGGCCGCTTGCCAGCCGTACAACCGCTCGTGAGTCAGTGGTTGCTTGTAGTGCTGAGTAGCATCTAAAAGCATATCAACTACACCGTCTACATCCCGGCTAACGGGAACTAAGCCAGCGTATTTGAGGCCGAGTTTACGGGCGACTGAAGAACGTACCTGATCAACGGGTAGCTTCTCCCCTTCAATCTCACTCGATGTCAGTACGTCATTAACAATACTCTCCAGACTGGCTTCTTCCTTGAGCTCAAATCCCCAATCTGCTATCCGGCCAAGCAAACGCCCTTGCTGGTTGCGCACACTAGCAAGAAGCGGAGACACGTAATGTGCATCCCAAAAAAAATGAGGCCAGTTTGGACGCTGATGAATATACATGATTAGCATTTGCGGAGAATAAACACTCTAATCTCCGCATAAGTTGCGGAGATTAACAACTCTAATCTCCGCAAAGCTCAACATCTGAGACCTCTAACACAAGATCAAGCCCGCCAAAACCGCAGCAACAGTACCTCCACCAAAAGGAAAGCAAGCGCTGCCCAGATGAAGTATCGCCAAAGTGGTGTCCCTTCATTGCGTTCTCGGATATCTCCAATGAGGCTGGCCTGGTTATCAGCATCGAGCAGGGCTATGTTCGGGATGTCGGCAAGTTCGATTAGTTCATTACCATTGAGGTAGGTTAGGTTAGATTCTTTACGGTCGAAGTTGAAGGCGAAGGCATCAACTACTTCGTCGCCCAGAATCAAATCGTAGACACCAGCTTCGGGTACCTGGTTATTAATCGTGAGGAGTACGCGGTTGTCCACTACTCGTTGCTCGGGGATGAACTCTCCGTTTTTACCGCGCAATTTGAAAACAATATCTGCACCTGCGCTTCGTCGGCTCGTTTGAATTACCTCGTCCTGCCCGATGGTATAGGCAGCCTGGCGTCTGCGGCCACTGCTGATGCCCATTTTGTAAAGCATCGGGATGAAGATTTCGGCGTTAAGCGCAAGGTTATTGATTTCGTTATCGAGCGGTGCACTGGAAAGATAAACGTTGCCTTCTCCACGGGCGTACTTAGCCAGTGCTACGGATCCGTCTCTGTAGGTAAGCAAAGACTCTTGTTGACGGCTACCGAGGCGACCGATGGGAAAGTTGCCCGTTGTTGCTGGCAGGCGCAGAGCAGCGGAGCGGTTGCGGAAGACGTCACGGAAGATGAACTCCCGGCGGTTCAGCCCGCTCACTTCACGGTTTTGCTCAGCGTAGGCTTCCAGACGGTCTGCACCGACGCGGGTCAGGAAAGTGTTGTAGCTGGTTACGTCCGCATTACGCGGTGGGAAGACGAGGATATTACCTCCGTTCTCTACGTACTGCCGTAGTTGTTCGGCCAGGCCGGAGCCAACCGAGTTTTGATCGGTCAGAACGATAAGGTCGTTTTCTGCCAGGGAGCCATAGTCGATGTTACGACTGCCCACATAGTTGGCAGCGAAGACAGACAGCCCGCCCAGGGCAGCGCGAAGGTTGCGTTGCGGTTGCCCGTCATCATCGATGTTGAGCACCTTTACCTTGTCGGCAGTTCGGAAAGTGAGGTGGTACACGTCATCAAACTGAACGGGAAAGTCGGTTATTCTCAATTCTGCCTTACCAATACCAGGCTCCGCAATATTGAGGTAAACGGAATCAATGACGTAGTTGAGCGCAGGAATTTCCAGCGTGCCCTCCGGCTTATTCTGACCAAGATAATTGAGACTGAGGCGAACGTTATCCAGGTCTTCGTTTCCGTAATTACGTACACGGACGAGCAGCAAGTTGTTCTGGTTCAACTGTGGTACTGGCGCCTCGAACCAAACGGAATCAATCCCGACGTTACGCTCACGCACACTGGTAAGTGGAACGAGGTTCAGCTGCACAGCGGTGTCAATTTTATCGGCGGTAAGGTCCGTTATGTTACGCTGGAAGTCAGAAATGAGGTAGGTGATTTTGTTGTCGATATTCTCCGTCCGAAGGGCGGAGCGCTGACGGCCGTTCACCACCGAAAGGCGACGGCTGGCTGGCGCAACCCGGATGTCTTCGATCAGTTCCAGGGCTTCTTCCTGTCCAACAAGCCGTTGGTTACGGCCCCGGAAGTCATTATCGACCACTTGAAAACGGTCTTCTACTCCGTAAGCGTTCACGATATCACGCGCGCGGTCTTTAGCGATCTGTAATAAAGGAGCACTGTCGGATTCTGCCCCCATACTGAAGCTATTGTCTACGTAAAGGCTTACTGCTTTTCTTCCAGTAAGCACCTCTTTAGCGGAGGGCAAAAACGGCTGGGCGAAAGCAAAGACAAGGGCCGCCAAGGCCAGACAGCGTGCCGCAAGAACCAGGAGGTTTCGCAGGCGGCTGCGCATACTCGTTTCTTCCTTCACTTCCTTAAGGAACTTTACGTTCGAGAAGGCTACCTTCTTGAAGCGGCGGAAGTAAAACAAGTGAATAATTATCGGGATAGCGAGTGCGGCCAGTGCCCAGAGAAAATTGGGGTATAAAAATTGCATAGTCAGGGAAGAAGACGAACGGAGGCGGGGTAATGTTTTACGTAGAGCGGGTAAAGGTAGAAGGTTAGTTCATTAGTTCGTTAGTCTTTTAAGAACATAGCCCGTTGAAGAAGCTTTTTCCAGACGACTTCCGGAGGTTGCTCAACGTCATATTGAGCCGCCGGTGCGCAGGTGCAATGAAAGGTATCAGGAGCTTACACGCTAAGACTGTAAACTGTTCCTTGTGAAGCCAGGTCTCGCTGAACTCAAAAATAAATCCCTCTCCAATTCCGCTTTTACGGTGGAGAGGGACCTGAAAATTCACGGAATTCTTGGGCGGATCATACCCGGTCAAATGCGTTAGGCGTTTCCGGAAGCACTGCTTTTAAAGCAGGCCTTACGGTCTGGACGAGCTATTATTTTGGCTTCAGGCAAATGGTAAAAGGTAAAAGCACTTCAGGTACACCAGAGAATGAACCTGTTCACGCTACGCCTGCAAATCTCGCTTATCAAGCCCCCTTTACCTAGTAACATTTGTTACTACTCAATTCCTTCCTCACTTAGGCGGTCCTAACTTTCGAATCAGTTCCTGGTACATAGCCGCTAAACGGTGCCTACTATTAACGTGCATCAATGAATATATCCGGTGCAAGTGCTGACGGACACCTCCTTCGGTAATACCGATTTCTTTTCCAATTTCTGGAGAAGTACGCCCCTTACTTACCAACCGAACAATCTGTAATTGCCGATCGGTCAGCTGGCTAAAGTCTCCCAAGTCAGCATTTTCGCGCCAAAAAGAGCGCAAGACCTTAGTTGCAATGGTAGGGCTCATATAAGCCCGGCCCTGCTCTAATTCTCTTAAAGCCTTGATGATTCCGGAAAGCCCTTCGTCTTTTACGACATAGCCGCTTGCGCCCAGCCTCAGAGCTAAGAATAGATTTTCGTCATCATCATAAATCGTGAACATAGAAATGATGATTTTGGGATGGTCGTGCTTCAATCGTACAAGACAGTCTAGGCCGCTCATCCCCGGCAGGCCTATATCGAGGATCACAACGTCGGGGCGTTCAGCGGCGATACATTTCATTATGGACTCTCCCGAGGGGTGAGCACCAACCACCTCCCATCCGGGCAAGCGATCTACAGCGCGCACTACTTCTTCACGAATTCGGGTTTGATCCTCTACGATTACCAAGCGAGGCATGTCTCTTTTTTTAGATCGTTATTATGTAGTTCAAATATCTCACGGCTGTCGGGCCTGATGGTCATTCGGAAATGACGGCCTATCCTTTAGCGGAAAGCTTAATTTCATTTGTGCTCCACCCTCAGGTAGATTACTGATTGTCAGGTTTCCACCAAGGTCTTTCGCCCGCCGTTGCATGTTCCGCAAACCATTGCCCGTACCATCTTCACGATGCTCCGTGCTTAGCTGCCCGACACCAATGCCATTGTCAGTTAGTGTAATGCTTAATAGGTTATCAGGGGTTCCCTGAAGGTGCAATTTTAACGAAAAGGAGGTTGCCTTTGCATGCTTCCGGATGTTTTGAAGCCCCTCTTTAGACACCAACAAGGCGTTATGTACTTGTTGGCTACTGAGTTGCAATTGGGGGAATTGGCTATCTTTTTCTAATTCCCATTCTAAGCGGCTGCTAATGGCCATCGCCCGAGCTTGTTCGGTGAGCGTGCGGACAAATACTGGCAAAGACATTTCCCTTGCTACATTACTCTTCATAACTTCCCGGAGCTGTTTCATAGCATCCCCACTTGCATTTTTGAGCATTTCAAAGTCGGGTTCTACCGTTAAGCCACTTTCCTGATCAAGTAAATAACCATCGAGCGTATAGAACAATGAGCCCAGGGTCCCCCCAAGGTCGTCATGAAGTTCCATCATTATCCGACGCTGCTCTGCTACTACGGCCTTATGACGAGCTAGTTTTTCCTCAGCAATACGAGCTTCTTCTGCTCGAATTACTTCTTGGCGAGCCGTCTCCCGGCGTACTGCACGGCGTCTGGAGTAGAAAAAGAAACCAGTAAGTACGGTTATGCAAAGTGCCCAGAACCACCAGGTTTGGTAAAAAGGAGGGAAAATTCTCACCGGCAGGAGCATAGGCTCGGTCGTACGCCCGTTCTTGTCAATACCATAAAAGCGAAAGGTATAGTCTCCATAAGGTAAAGATGGGTAACGAATCGTCTCGCCAGTCTTACTATAAATGACTGAATCTTCCAGGCCTATCATCTGGTAATGAAATCCGCTAAGATTAGAAGAGGATAACTCAATCATTCCAGGAAGAAAAGAGATCGAATTATGGAGGTAATCAAGTTCCAGCGACTTTGGAGCATATAGGGAATGTTCTGTCTGTCGAATACCGTTAATCCAGATGTCAGAAAGATAGATATTGTTAGCAGATACTTTTTCATCTGCAAGTTGAGGATTGACCGTAACCAAGCCCGTCCTGGTTGCCATAGTGAACCTATCGTCCTTCACAATCACATTAGCGTGTACGAACCAGTCATCCGTCACCCCATCATTTTTTCCAAAGAACAGGTACTCATCTTCCACCGGTTTATAACAAAAAATCCCCCGCCTAGTCCCTAACCAAACCCTGCCATTCTCATCAGCATGTAGTGCGTTGATCCAGAGGCTGCCATTCGTCGAAATAGGATTAAAAGACTCCGAAAGCTTGCCCTTTTCTAATTCCAATAAACCCGCAGAGGTTCCTATGTAAATCTTGTCCCCTACCGGCGCGATAGCAAGCATTTCTCCTGGTAAAGGATTTTTAGCCTGGACTTTCCAATTATCTCCGTTTCTAACAACATCCCACAATTCAACTTCCCGGTAGCAAAGCAAAAATCGATCTGCGGACACCTTCATGATGGTGGTAAAGTAGTCGTCCTTGCTAAAGCTTATGCCGGGCAACGGTTGGGGCGAACGGTCGCCTTCTACCATCATGACTTTGTTCATCCGCAGGAAAATGAGTTCATCCCTCCTGGGCGAAATAATGCCCCGGTAAAGACTAAACTTCAAAGAGTCGACCTTCTCTAATTCCCCGGTATCGTTAAGCCTCAACAAAGATTCGAGTCCTAAAGCATACAATTCGCCTGATGTTGAGCGACAGAGGCGGGCTAAGGTTGTCGCCCTCTCCTGTTCTCCTTCATGCTGCACCTTTTCCCAGGTGAACATATTATCATTTCTAGCTTCTCCTTTCCAGAAGCCCCCCTTATGGTCATTGAGTAATAAGTCTCCGGAAGTTAGCTCAATTATATCTTCCACATTTTTCCCCGTTGGCCCCGGGCGGAAGAAGATGTTTTGGACTGGGGGCAGTACAACATCCAAGCCGTGCATTCGATGACTTACAAAGAGAAGGCCATCTTCACTTGTCCGGAGAGTACGAGCATTATTGTCACTGAGCCCTAGCAATGAATCAATTATTGATTTAACTCGCAAATGCTTAGTATCAACAGACAAGATTCCTTTTCCGGAAATACTTGCAAAGAGCGTATTGCGATCAGAAGAGACTGCTATATGACGGCATTCAGTATCAATAACAGGTTCAGTACGGCGCAAATCTTCAGCTAAGGGGTCGATGATCAATCGGACTCCTTCAGGCGTACACACAAAGATTGAATCAGGGCGGTAAACAACTACTTCTTTAACCATTTCATGGGCCAAAAGAGTCTGGCTTTCTGCAATACCTCCTAGGCTATACTCATGATACTCCAGGCTAGCCTTATTATTCCACCAGGGGGCTCCCCAAAACCCGGTTCCTTTGTCGATCCTAACGGATGCAATACTATTTGCCTGCGTTGAATCTCTTAATAATCTAAAGGTCTTTTCATGAATCGAAAAAGACCATAAGCATGGCCCTGCTCGCAGTAAGAGTTCATTCTTAATTGTATCTAGAAAAAAAGGAGAGTAATTATCCCTAAGCATTTCGCTCCCGTATGCAACCTGATAACTTGCGAATTCTTCCTTTACGGGATCAAAAGAGTGTAAAGCCATGTAGGTAGAAAACCAAAGTACATCCTCCTCGTCAATAAACCCACTGGAAACTACGTACTGATCATGCGTGATAGTGTCATTCAGCCCCCTAATTGTGTAATGCTTTGACTGTTGCCCATCAAATCGGTATAGGCCAGAACTTCCCCCCAACCAGTAAAAACCTTCCTCGTCACGAGCGACTAGCTTAGCCTCACTACTCGCCGGAAGGCTCGTATTGAGCACCTGACCGCCAGAAAAAGCCTCTTGTGCTATTCCCTCATTCAGGTTTCCCGTCAGCAGCAGCAAGACCAAAAAAAAGTATCTGATAATTTACAAGTATGTAAGGAGGGAGATGGATGGTGCAAACAGCAATAACAAATGCCTTTGAACCGGCAAAGTACTTCGTTTTATTGACAAATAGTGGGGATAGACTTAAAATTTCGCTGACAAATTCCACACAAACGACAGTGCCTTAGGCCGTCTGATTTTTCTACCCTAACTTATAGCAGGGAATCGAGGCTCCCCTCTAAATCAAAGCAAGAGCAGAAGATAAGCTCGTTGGTTTTCTCCAATAAGTCTTACAGGTATCTAATAAGAATAGGCCGGGAAGCATTATTTGATCGTCACCTGCAAACATCTTTTCCGCCAAGTTAGCAGATGCATAAATTTCGGACGACTCCGCAGTCTGAAACAATGCTTCAGCCTTTAGCACAAAGGAGATACTAGGGTCCGGACTATTTTCTTCCGTCTCTTTGAACCTGAGATGTTGGTTGTGAGGGCTTGCCATTTCACCATAATTAACTGCAGCTCCACTGAAGAATATTTCAAATGGTTGGTCTTCGGAGGCAAAGTCTATAGCAAGGTTAATCTGCCGGAGCGTTTCTACGTCGAGAAAGGCGATTTTGACTGCTTCGTCGTAGCCTCTCAAATCTGTTAACAAGGCATCTTGAGCACCGTTTGCATTCAACCTGAGAACTGGCGGTTGTGCTCTTGTTTCTTCAAAGCTAGCGAAGTCTCCGACCGAATTATGATGACTCGCAAAAAGTGGTTCAACCAATACAGGAAGTTCCTGAAGTTCAACTTCTCCAGCGTACTGTTTAGCAACAGGTCCAATCATCGGATCAAGAGGTTTCACCCGTACGCTGTATATCCGAATATCTCGGACATATCGTACGGATGCTCCATTATGGTAAAAGGAAATGAACCAGCCTACTTCGGCTTGATTCTCCTCACCAAGAGTTGGTACTGGCGGAGAAAAATCTGAAATCCGAAATCCTACCTCCCTCGTACTCTTTTCAAATGGTTTCCCATTCCGATTAAAATATTGAGGAGCGTTGCTTTGAATTGTTGCTTTTGTTGTTGTGTTGTTCGGAGAAGACATAGCTTAGTTAATAGACTAAAAAAATCGTCAAAACTTATAAGAACAAAAGTGTAGTCAATAAAGCCACTCCACATAGTAACAATTGTTACTATTTCATACTTTTAAAACAGCAATTTATTTTTTTTGCAAAATTCAAGCATGTTTCAACATAAGCTATAGGGCGCGGCCGCAGGTGCAGGGAAAGAGTTTTGGAGTCGAGCTTCTGGAGCCTGGAGTCAAAAAGTTTGCTACCTGAGAAACATCGCGGCCAAAAACTTAAGTTGAGCGAAATTTCGCTAAAATTCCGAAAATGCCTATATTCGCAGCACAAATCAATGCAATTACCACCACATTCATGAATAAGTTCTGATTTCGGCAGCCAAAACCAATCTTAAACCAACCTTGCTCTCTTCGAGCGTATTGCATTGCACCTGCTGCCGAGCATACATCTAACATCAGAACATTTAACTCACACACACGATGAAAAGAATTTTGTTTTGTTGCGCCCTCGCGCTCTCTCTCTTCGCCTGTAACGACGAAGCTGCTCTCACCGAAAACATAACACCTCAAGCACAAGACCCCCTTACCAGAGCGGAACTTAACGACATGGTAGAGGCCCATCTGTTTGCTACCAACGACGTATTTGACTGGAACGAAACCACTGACCACGTAATCTGGAGCGCCCTGGAGCTGAGCCAGAACGAAGCCGCCCTTGGCTACCAGCCCGCTGGCTACGAGAACCTACCGGAAACAATTCACGAAATCAACGTCAACGCCGGCGAATGGAAAATCACACGCGATGAACTGGTCAGCGATCTGCTAGAAGCCACCGCTCGCCTCACCGGTGAATCCATCACTGAAGAGGACCTCTTCGTTGCTCCGGAAGACGGTGTCCTCCCCATTCTGGAAGTTAAAGTGCTTCACCCCGAGGTACTCGCTGAATTCCGCAACCGTCCGGATGTACGCTACTTCGAGCCCAGCAACTACAAAGGTGGCGAGCTGGAACTGCGCTCTGGCTCTGGTTGCTCCGAAGCGCCGAGCAGTAGCCTTAACTCCAGCGACTATACGACCATCAGCCCCGGCGCTAAACTTCCCTGGAACTACAGCTTCATGAACATCCCTACTGCCTGGAACACCAGCCAGGGTGCGGGCATCGGTATCGCAATCATCGATACTGGCGTATACCCCGAACAAAACAAACTTGGCAGTCAATTCAGTAGCGACTGGAGCACCGGCCGCAGCATCGGCAAGTACGGAACTTACGCCCCCAACTGGTGGAGCAGCAGAACCGACGGACCCAACGATCGTTGTGGTCATGGCACCCAAATGTCTGGCCTGGCCGCAGCGCCCCGCACCAACAACGGCTCTACCGTTGGCGTAGCCTACAAAGCTAACCTGCGTTCCTACCGCGCTACCAGCGACGTAATTGTAAACGGTAGCCGCGAGAAGCGTGGTGTGAAGAACGCACTCGTTAGCGCAGGCAACCACTCCGGAACGAAAGTCATCAGCATGAGCATCGGTGATGTCTTTAGCAGCGGCACCGTAAAGGATGGTATCCGTTACGCCAATAACCGCGGTAAACTGATTCTTTGTGCCGCTGGTACTTCTTTAAGCTGGACCAGCTGGTGGGGCGTCATTTTCCCCGCAAACATGAGTGAAACCACCGCCGTAACCGGCATCCGCGACGGCAGTCCGATGCAGCGCTGTAATACCTGTCATGACGGAAGCAGAGTAGACTTTGTTGCCGTAATGCAGCGTCGCAGCAATACGGACCGCACCAGCCTAACGCTGAGTCGTTACAACGACAGCCCCGGTTACGTTGGTGGATCAAGCGCCGCAACAGCTACTACCGCAGGCATCGCTGCTTTGGTTTGGGCTACCAACCCCGGGCAGAGTCGGAGTCAGGTACTGAACCGGATGAAGCAAGCTGCGTCCATCTACCCTGGTCGTTCCGGCAACTTTGGTTGGGGAATTATTGATGCTGCCCAAGCCGTTAACTAGATTGATAGATATAATAGGTAGCTTGATCGGCTGCCGCTAGGAAATGCTCGCTTTGCTCGTGCCAGCTCCGACTTGTATTAAGCCTCTCTACATACAGTCGAAGTTGGACGAACAAAGTGAGCATTTCTTTATGATAGTACTATCACTTCGAAGAAGCAGCAAAGCGAATCTACCAAACTATCACATCTATCAATCTACCTTACTATCTTGCGCCCTATGGCAAAGCTAGTATTCTGGATATTCCATTTCATGAGCCGCTGGATGCTCCGAATTTTCTACCCCGGCATGGAGGTAGAAAACCGTGCCAATGCCAACCGCCCGGGCCCGACCCTGCTCTGTGGAAACCATCCGAATACGCTCATCGATCCACTTATCGCAGGTATTCATCTTGATTATCAGACCTATTTCCTGGCCAACGCTGCGATGTGGATCAATCCCGTAATGGCCTTTTTGATTGATCCTTTCTGCATTCCGGTAGCTCGCCCGCAGGATAAAAAAGCCGGCGCGACCAAAGGCGTGGACACCGATGAGATTTTCAACCGTACGTTTAGCGGCCTTGAGGAAGGTAATGTAGTTTACATCGCACCTGAAGGAGCCAGCGAACTGGAACGTAAACTGCGCCGCCTGAAGGGCGGAGCTGCCAGCATGGCGCTTGAAGCAGAGAACCGTAACGACTGGAAGCTCAACCTTTCCTTCCTCCCCGTAGGCGTCAACTACGAATCGCCCACTACCTGCTTCAGCCGTGCCTTTATCCGGTATGGTGAACCGATTAACCTTATGCCTTACCGCCAGCAGTATGAAGACAGTCCGATACGGGCTATTCGGGCCCTAACCAATGAGCTTACCGAACAAATGCAAGGCCTGCTCATCCAAACCCAAAATAAGGCCGAAGAACATTTGCTCCGCCCCGTAGAGCGGGCGGTCCAGAATGAGAAGCCACTATCCGTCAGCAAGCACCATTACCGGACACAAAGCATCCTTGCCTGGCTGCGCGAGCTCTCCGAAGAAGAAAGAGAGGCCCTCCGCACTACCGCTACTGCTTACGACCAAGGCCTACGTGAAACCGGACAACTCGACATTGAATTTAGCAACCACCCCGAGCGAAAGCTGCATGCAGGTACCTTACTCGGCCTCCCGTTTTATATCTACGGCTTACTCAACCACGGCATCTGGCTACTTGCCATCAATGCTGTTTGGAAAGCCCTTGGTATTGACCGGGGCTACAAAGCCACCGTCCAGACCTTGGGCAGTTGGATTGTCCTCCCGATCATTTACCTAATACAGGTATTGGTCTTCAACTGGGTTTTCCCGGAAAGTTGGGGGTGGTTGTACGCACTTTCATTGCCAGTTTCCGGCTTATTTGCGCTGAAGTACTGGGTTACTTACCGCGCTTTTTGGAAGGGTCGTTTTTCGGGGTCTTCTGCCCGGGACAGGGAGTTGATTGGGTTGCGTAAAGGAATGCTAGCAGCAGTACCTGGGGATTGGGTTTAGGTAATGCACTGATGGCTCCGGTTTTGATTTAGGAGTGGATCCGCACGCCTTCCTTCATTCGTATTACCTTTGTCCTATGACCGCTACCAAACCTCTAACCGCTACCCAAATCCTGACCGAACTAGTTTCCTTTCCCGTTCTCGGCGGAGAAGGAAACCTCTCCATCACCAACTGGATCAAGCGCTATTTGGACGGTTATGGCGTAGCCTACCAAACCGTCCCCGATGAAACAGGAACGAAGGAAGCCATCCACTGCCGCATTGGTCCGGCGGTTGACGGAGGGATTATTCTGAGTGGACATATGGACGTGGTTCCAGTCGTTGGCCAGCCGTGGGAGACCGACCCTTTCAAGCTCACATTGAAAGGTGACAAGCTGTACGGTCGGGGCAGTTGTGACATGAAAGGGTTTCTGGCTTGTTGCCTTGCTTCTGTACCAATGCTTTTGGAGGCAGGATTGAAAAAGCCCGTCTACTTTGCTTTCAGTTTCGACGAAGAGATTGGCTGTATGGCCGGTGACCTGACGGCCGAAGCCATTCGTGACTACTATGACGAGAAACCCGGCGGCGCCATCATCGGAGAGCCTACTATGTTACAACCGATGGTGGGCCAGAAGGGCATCATGGTTTACACAACAACCGTTCACGGCAGCCAGGGACATAGTAGCCGGGTGAAGCAGGAGGTCGATGCAATCCATGAAGCTGCTCGCCTTGTCGTCTGGCTCGAAGACAAAATGGACGCCCTTATCGCCGCAGGGCGGACGGACGATCGCTTCCACCCCAACCACACCAGCATTCACGTTGGAACCATTGAAGGTGGATCTGCCTTCAACATAATTGCTAATAAATGTGCCTTTGATTGGGACTTCCGTAACATCCCCATGGACGATGCCCAGGGCATCATCGATGACTTTCAGGCCTACTGTGCCGAGCGGATCGAGCTGCGCCGTAAGACCTTCCCTGGCTTCAACATCACTCATTCAGCCGTGCACCCGCCCGTACCACCGCTCGACACGGCGGAAGACACGCCGATCGTAGAACTGATCAAGAAAATTTCTGGTAGAACAGATGTTTCTACTGTTGCCTACGCTGCGGAGGCAGGGCAATTTTCCAACGCTGGTTTCCCGTCCGTCATCTGTGGACCTGGAGACATCGCTCAGGCGCACCGGGCTAACGAATTTTGCGCCGTCGAGCAGTTGGAAGGTTGTATGGAGATGATTGAGCAACTGGCCGCTGAATTGGTTGCCCAGCCTTAAGGCCGTGAGGGTTACTTGACCTTCAGGTCGAAAGCTGAAAGCTAAAGAACACCGTAACTCTGTCCTCAACAAATAAAATCCTCACTAGGCAGTATGCGCACGGCTCTCTTATTTTTTATCCTCTTTTTATCTTCCTGCAGCAGCCTGCCTAAAGAACGCTTCGACCTTTTTGAATGGAAGCCAAAGATTGCCTATTGTGAAACTGGTGATACTATGCATATACTGCTCCCCAATCCTGCTCACTGTCCAATTTACATAGATGTATTTGCAAAAGAGGTCACCCCCGGCATTAATGGTCAATTGTCTAAAATCTTCCCTCTCGTATTGCCGCCGATGGAAAAAGACTCTTTTTCCCTAGTCTCAACCAATAAAGGCTTCGGAAAATTTAACCTTAAATGGTTCTACCTAAACAGCCAAGATAGCATTCGTACCGACTCATTCTTCTTCCCCTACTCCTACGGTAAGTCCTATAGCATCATGCAAGGTTACAACGGGAGTTTTTCGCACAATAAAGTCTCGTCAAGGTACGCCCTAGACTTTACCTTGGCGGTAGGTGACACCGTTTGTGCCGCCGCTGACGGCTATGTGGTTGGCGTAATTGAAGGTTACAGTAAAGGAGGTAACGATAGCAAGTGGAAGGATTATGCTAATTTCATCAACCTCTACCACCCTAAGAAAAACGTTTACACTCAGTACGTTCACCTACAGCGAAACGGGAGTTTAGTCAAAGTCGGCGATGAGGTTCATGCTGGTCAGGCCATCGGCATCTCCGGAGCAACCGGCTGGACGAGTAAGCCGCACCTCCATTTCAACGTTATTAAGTGGGAAGACGGTAAGCGAGTTTCATTGCCAGCTACATTTGGACAAAAATCGCTTGTATCGGGAGCTGAGCTGCGTAAGGGGAGCAAGCATAAGAACTTGATGAGGCAATGAGTTTGGTTGCCCGGCCTTTAGGCCGTGCTGGTTCCCCGGCCTTCAGGTCGAAATAAACACTAAGCACTTAGTTTAAATACATTTTGTTTTGTAAATAAAATTTACTTACATTTACATAATAAAACACCGATGGACTAACCCCTAACAACAAGCAAAAGCCCCCACCCTCCATCCCATCGGATAGGTAGCCCGCATAACCGCCCGGGCATTTCATTCAACTCCCCACATCCCTGTGCGGAAAACCTATCCTATATGGCTGTCATAGATCAGCAAAAAACCGAGTATGAAAGACTCGGACAACCCCACTATCAACACCTCGGAGCAACTTTCAGCGTTACAATTGCGGCACATGACGCCATTCCGAAAGCCTTACTCCTACGCGTCAAGAAAAGGAAACGAATAGTACTTGATACAATAGACCAGGACAACCTCCCCAATAAACAACGCAGAAAGCATGATATCCAGGCGCGTTACTACGCCTACATCGAGGAGCTACTTCACCGGCAGTATTCACAGGAGTACGTCCTGCAAAACCCGCTCGCTGCGGCGAAACTAGAGGAGCGAATCAAGGCCTTCGACGGGCAGTATTACAACCTTTTGGCCTACAGCATCATGTCTAATCACGCCCATTTGCAGCTCGATTTCTCTGTGCAATGCCCTCAGGGTTGGGACTGGGCTTCACCCCTACCCGACTATGTTAACTTAGCAACGGTTCTGGGCAAGATAAAGGGCGGAAGTGCCTACGATATAAACAAGGAAACCGGGAGGAAAGGTAAGCTGTGGCAACCAGGCTATTATGATCGCTATATGCGGAACAGGAGACACTTGATCAAGGAGTTTTGGTACATTCTTCGTAATCCAGAGAAAGCTGGTTTAGTTCAAAATTGGCGAGATCATCCGTTTACTTTCGGGGTTCCGGAGCTTGCTGGGTTCGAACGGGGTGTCTCCGACCTGAAGGTCGGGTAACCTTCACGGCCTAAAGGCCGGGTAACCAATCATCTCGGCTTTAAAAAACCTAGTCCTTTCGTACCTTACCCAAGTAAAGTCGAAACATGAAGCCACTTATTCTTTTCATCCTTGCCCTGCTGTTCTTCCAGTGCGGCAAGCCTCTTCCCGATCCAGTCCTTACCCTTGAAAAAGGCGACCACATCGTCCTTGTGGGTGGGAATCTATGCTCTCAAATGGAAGAATATGGCCACTTGGAAACAGCCCTCTACCTCCGCTACCCCGAGCACGACCTGATGTTTCGCAATCTCTGTGATCCGGGAGACACCCCGGGGTTTAGACCTCATTCATCCCGAATGACCTCCTGGGTTTACCCCGGTGCGGAGAAGCACTACGTTAACTCAGGCCTGGATCGAAAAGACGACACCCAGGGCGAATTCCCAACGCCAGAGCAATGGTTGGAAGAGTTAGAAGCTGACGTCATTCTTGGTTTTTTCGGTTACTCGGAGTCCTTTGGTGGCCCCGAGCGCCTCGAAGAATTCAAAGCCGACCTTCGGTCCTGGGTTGACTATACCTTGCTCTCAGAATACTCCACTGCACCCGCGCGCATCGCCCTTATTTCTCCCGCAGCCTACCAGAACAAATCCTCGGTAATGGACCTTCCGGACGGACAACTGGAGAACGCAAACCTCAAACTCTACACCGAAGCCATACAGGAAGTCGCTGCGGAAACGGGCGTTGCCTTCCTCGATATTTTTACCCCAACCAACGAATGGTTCACGGGCAATACGGACATGACTACCGATGGCGTACAACTGACCAGCGCCACCTATAGCAAGCTTGCACCTTACGTTCTGGACCGCCTTTTCGGAGCAGAAGCGACAAAGGAAGCGGCGCGTACGCAGGTGCAAAGTTTGGTTAAAGACAAGCAATGGCTCTGGCGCAACGACTTCAAAATGCCGAACGGCATTCACGTCTATGGCCGTCGGCACAATCCTTTTGGGCCCGACAACTACCCCTACGAAATCAAGAAAATTCGCCAGATGGGAATGATTCGCGATACCGCTATCTGGATGGCCCTGCGAGGTGAAGATTATGATATAGCCGCTGCCGATGCCACTACCTATACGCTGCCCCCAGTGGAAACCAACTACACCCTGAACGGCGATGACCCTGTGGAATACCTCTACGACGATGAGCTGATGAAAACTTTCACTGTGGCTGACGGCTACAAACTAGAACTCTTCGCTTCTGAACGGGAATTCCCCGAACTGGCCAATCCCTGCCAGATCAGTTTCGATAATAAAGGTCGCCTCTGGGTGGCCACTATGCCCACTTACCCACACTATAAACCCGGAGACCGGCGGCCTGACGACAAGCTGATTATTCTGGAAGATACCGACAAGGATGGTAAGGCCGATAAATCCACCATCTTCGCAGACGACCTACACGTCCCCGTGGGCTTCGAGTTCGCGCCCGAGGGCGTCTATGTATCTCAGGGAACCAACCTCAAACTCCTCAAGGACACCGACGGTGACGACAAATACGACGAATCCGAAATCATCCTCTCCGGTTTCGATGATCACGATACCCACCACACCACAAGTGCCTTTACGACCGACCCCTCCGGAGCAATCATTATGTGCGAAGGGCTGTTTCTACATACCAATGTAGAGACGCCTTACGGTCCGGTCCGGGCAACCTCCGGCGGCTTTTACCGGCTCAATACCCGCCGCCGCCATCTGGAACGAATGGCTCAGCTCGCCATACCAAACCCCTGGGGCGTAATGCACGACAGCTGGGGCCAATCGTTTTTCCTACACACCTCGGGGCCTGAAGTACACTGGTTGATGCCAAGTACCATACGGGACCAATACGCTACCCAGGCCCCAATGGGGCCACAGTTGATTCCTGAAGAACACCGGGTACGACCAACCTCGGGGCTAGAGTTCGTTTCTAGCCGCCACTTCCCTGACGAAGCTCAAGGAGATATGCTCTTCAATAATACCATTGGCTTCCTCGGCACAAAACAATTCAACGTAGAAGACGACGGCGTGGGCTATAAAACAAGCCTTCGGCACGACCTGATCAGGAGTACCGATCAAAATTTCCGCCCTGTAGATCTGGAGTTTGCCCCCGACGGATCCTTATACATTGCAGATTGGCACAACGTGCTCGTAGGCCACATGCAGCACAACGCGCGCGACCCGCTGCGCGACCATGTACACGGACGCATCTACCGGGTAACCTACCCCGAGCGCCCCTTGGTAACACCCGCCGACATCGACGGCGCTCCAATTGCAACGCTACTAGACAATTTAAAGCTGCCCGAATACCGTAGTCGTTACCGGAGCCAAAGAGAATTGCGAAGCCATCCGGCCAGCGAAGTCGTCCCCGCCGTTAAAGCCTGGGTCGAAACCCTGGACGAGGCCGATCCGAACTACGAACGCTGGCTACTCGAAGGCCTCTGGGCTACCTGGGGTCAAAACCGTCCGGATCAGGAATTATTGGAAATGGCGCTGAGCGCCAAAAACTATAAAATACGTGCCGCAGCAGTCCAGGTTCTTCGTTACGACGGCGGCCATATTGTCAACCGAGGCAACCTGATTAATACTGCCGCCGGAGATGAGAACGGTCGTGTCCGACTCGCAGCATTAGTAGCCGGTACCTGGCTACCGGAAGATATAGGCAGAATGGTACTCCACACCGTCAACCAGCACGATATCGACCCCATCTGGATGAAGAACATCAATGACGTAGCCCTTAAACACCTCACCGGTGAAGGCCTTAAGGTGAGCAAGGCCAGCGAAATAGTTGTCACGCACCTGCGTGGTAAAGAACTCGAACAGTTCTCCGCTGGCTGGGACATCTATCACGAAGACGGTTCCTGCGTTACCTGCCACCAGAAAAATGGTAAGGGCCTGCGCCCTTCCGGTTTCCCTCCCCTGATGGATGCAGATTGGGTACTCGGCGACCCAAAGGTGCTGGCTAAAATTCTGCTCAAGGGCCTGATCGGCCCCATCGAAGTAAACGACTGGGAATACCCCGGCCAGGTACCAATGACGCCCTACGAGAATATCCTGAACGATGAGGAGATGGCAGCCGTGATGACCTACGTACGTAATGCCTTTGGCAACCGGGCCTCTACCATAACCGCTGAGTTTGTGGCACAGGTCCGGGCGGAAGTAGAGGCTTCGGGAAAGAAGGGATACTACAGAGCGGAAGAGCTTAAGTCGGCTTCGCGATAGCTCCTTGGTGGAGCCAGTCCGTTGCATTTCACTACCTTACCTTCCTCCTCCAACCATTAGTTTCATGAAAAGCTCAATGCTATTCGCCCTACTGGCCGTCTTATTCTGCTCCTGTCAACCCACCCCTGCACCTGCGTCCGCGCCAAAAAAAGACGATCGCCCCTATATCGTTTTCGTGACCGGAGATGAAGAATACCGCTCTGAAGAATCCATGCCGATGCTTGCCCGCCTGGCCGAACGTGAACTGGGCGTGCGCACCAAAGTGCTCTTCGCCCTCGACTCGGCTGGAATTGTAAACCCCAACGTGACCGACAATATTCCTGGCCTGGCAGCACTGGATTCGGCCGATATGATGGTTTGTTTTCTTCGCTGGCGGAATTTACCCGATGAACAAGCAAAATACATCCTGGATTTCGCCGAAAGCGGCAAGCCTATGGCTGGCTTCCGTACCAGCACCCATGCTTTCATGTACAAAGATGACAGCTTACGCCAACATCTGAATAACGACTGGCCCACCGCTGTTTTCGGCCAGCAGTGGATTAGCCACCACGGACACTTTGAAGACGGGCATGACCCATTGACAAGTGTTGAACTTGCGAAAGATGTTCAGCACCCTATTCTGAACGGTGTAAAACCCTTCGATGCTTACTCCTGGCTCTACCACGTAGACGGTGGCGAATGGCGCATCAACCCAAACACAAAAGCACTACTCATGGGTACTTCACTGCGCAGCAAGCACCAGGAAAGTGATCGGCTTAACAAGTTCTCCATCACCAACCCCGTTGCCTGGACGAACGACTACAAAGGAGCACCTGTTTTCTTCACAACCCTCGGCCATCCCTACGACTGGAAAAACCCCAGCATGCGCAAACTAGCGCTCAACGGCATTGCGTGGGCGCTCGGACGGGCAAAAAACATCCCGGAATCAGGCTTCTCCCCTGATGTTATTGGTACTTACAACCCAAATAATTCAGGTTTTGGCGAAAAATTTAAAACGGGACAGCGACCAGAAGCGTTCTAAAGGTAGCGTTCAGCTTTAAGCATTTAGCTTTTAGTACTCAGCGCTATCGCCCGCTAAACGATAAACGCTAAATGCCAAACGATCATCCCATCCTCTTCTTTGACGGCGTATGCAATCTCTGCAACCAGGCGGTGCAGATCTATATCCGTAGAGATACGGAAGGAAAATTACGCTTTGCCAGCTTACAGTCAGACCTGGCTCAGGAGCTGCTTCCCCAACTGGGTATTGACCCGGAAGACATGACCAGCCTGGTTTTTGTGCAAGACAATAAAGCCTACCTACGAAGCGAGGGTGCCTTACGGGCAGATGCCTATCTGGGCGGCTTACAAGGGGCCTTTAGTAATGCCCTACGGATTTTTCCGCTGTGGCTTCGCGACGGTGTTTACCGCATCATTTCCCAAAACCGCTATCGTTGGTTTGGGAAACAAGAGAGTTGCATGCTGCCCCGGCCTGAGTGGAAGGAACGGTTTTTATAGTAGGTAGAATGTAGTTGGTAGTGCTGCCCACTTTCTTCGCAATGATTCTTCTTCAATAAACGTTCCTAATTCCGGGCGTACGAATCCCTACCTTTGCGCCTTCTAATCCCGGACTATGCGAGTAATTTTACTTCTACTGACACTCTTTTTTGGCGCGAACGCAGGTGCAATATTCGGACAAGGCACCGTTATCGACCCCAATCTCATTGCTTATTATCCTTTTGATGGCAACTTTGCCGACGCAACGGGAGACAGTGCCAACGGTGGCATTGCCAGCGGAGTACCCGAATTTGGTTGCGGAGTACTTGGCCAAGCAATGGCCCTTAACGGTGGAAATGATTTTGTCCGAATCCCTGGCGGGAACACCAACAACGTTAACCGTGAGTTTGATTCCGAAGATTTCACGCTCAGTTTCTACTTCAAGCCCGTGGGCTTTAACGGTACGCAGTATCTCGTGTCTAAGCGAGACACCAATTGCAACAACCAACAGTTCTTCGCCGTACGCTACCTGCCCGGCAACCGAACCATTTCCGTACTCCTTCGCCAGAACAACCAGCAGGCCCGGATAGACTATCCCATCCGTAATGGCGACTGTTGGCAGCACGTTGTGGTGCTTAGAGAGGGCAACCGCGTTCGGCTATACATTAATGCGGAGGAAGTTGGTGAAGCGGCAACCTCAAGCAGGGTAGACATCACCAACGACGGCGAGCTACTCATCGGCTCTACCGAATGCCGCATCAATGGAGAAATTCCTTTTGATGGCCTGATCGATGAGCTACGGGTTTACCGAATCGCTCTGAGGATTTCTGACATTCGCAATCTCTACCTCGGGCCAGACCGCATTCTGAACGAAAACACCCGGCTCTTTCTCGGCGAATCCGCAGAAATCGACCTAAACAGTAATTGTGGCATCACCTATGAGTGGACGCCCGCCGGGGATGTAGACGCTCCCTCCGAAGAAGACCCCTTCATCACGCCAGTGAGTGCAGGCCGACAGGTTTATACGGTTCGTATTACCGACGCAGAGAGCAACTGCATTGCCGTAGATAGCATTGCCTTCCAGGTCATAGATCCCAGCACGCTCGACTGCGCTAAGATTTACCTCCCAAAAGCTTTTACGCCCAACGGCGTAGGTCCCACTGCCAACGAAACCTTTGGCATCTCCAACCCTTTTGCTATTCCCGAACTCATCAGCTTCGAAATCTATGACCGTTACGGTGCACAGATGTTCCAGACAACTGATGTCTTCGAAAAATGGGACGGCACCTTCAAAGGAGACCGTGTGCTTCCCGGCCCCGCTGTTTGGCGCATTGTCCACCGGTGCGAAGGAGAGGAGCTTATTGTTTCGGGCAGTGTGATGGTGTTGCGTTAGCCCTTTACCAGGTCGAAGCACACTCCGAGCGCGAGTTTACGAAGTGCTCTCCGAGCGCGAGACTTTACTTCGGGCTCGCAGCCGGAGGCTGCGTCGTAAACTCGCACACGGAGTGTGCTTCGACCGGGTAGGTTACCTCATCAATACAAAGTCGCCCTTCACGGTAATTACCCTGCCGTCTTGCAGGTTCACATCAACGCTGTATACATAAACGGCCGGTTGATAACGTTCGCCAGCAGCGTTTTGTCCGTTCCAACCCCAGTTATTTGCACGGCCATCTACAGCCTCATCTAGCTCGAAGACTATTTCTCCCCAACGATCAAAAATGATAAAATTACTGAAGGAAAGCACCACTGATTTGGCATAGATTCGGAACACGTCATTGGTACCGTCGTTATTAGGGGAAAACGCGTTAGGTGCATAAATCGGCACAAAATCGTCTACGAATACCTGTGCCTCAGCCGTAGCAGCGCACCCACTAGAGTCAATGATGCTGAAGAAATAAGTGGTTGTTTCTATTGGCGTAACAAAAAGCCCCTGGCCTTGCACTTCCTCTTCCGGCCCTGGGGTAACCCGGAAACCTTCAACATTGAGGTTGGTCAGCAAGCGAAGCTCAATACTATCCCCTTGCGTAATTACGACCCTGGTAGGCGAAATAACTAAAGTCTCGGAAGGCGGGCCAGCCAGATCAAAAGCCTGTTCCAGGCGACAACCGTTAGCATCTTCTAACACAAAGTTGTTAGGCCCAACGGCAGCAGTCACCGTATCTGGCAGGTTTCCAAACGGAACAAAAGGATCATCATTTTGGATTTGATACAGGTAAGGCCCTACCCCACCCTGAATATCTCTAACCAACAAGCGCGGCAGGGTGTCCCGACAATTTGCCGGCACTTCGGCAATGGCAGCCACCATCACGTTTGGCTCGTTGAGCACCATCAAAGCTTCTGCGGTACAGCCACTTTCTTCAGTAACAACAACACTGTAGCGGCCAGCCGTTAGTCCGTTTACCATGGAGCCATCGGCGCCTGTACTCCACTGGAAGCTGTACGGAGCTTGTCCTCCAGACGCAACTGCAAGCAAAGTCCCGTCATCGTCGCCAGCACAATTAACTCCAAAGACCCCGTCCCCGCTCATCACGTCAATGTTAACACTGATGTCCGATTCGGAAACGATAAATCCACCACTAACCATCGGAGAGCACTGGGTACCATTCTCCGCAGAAACAACATCGACAAGGGTTCCGGCTACGACCGTAATCTGGAATGGAGTTAAGCTGTTTGGGGCTAGTGTTTCAGAATTACCTGGGCTTGTACTAAGAATGATGTTCACCGGCAGGTCACTGGTGTTTTCAATGACGAACTCCAAATCACCTCCAGCACAAATCACACCGTCACTGGAAATAACGACTGCTCCAGGATCGATAACGTTCAGGGTAAGTGCAACAAGGCTGTCACATCCAAAAAGTGCTGCGCCAGGCAAGCGGATTATTTCGTTTTCCTGCGCCGTTGAGAAGTCTTGTCCGGCGTAGCGTAAAGTTCCTCCAACACAAATAGACGTATCCAGCACACCCGTTGGTTGTGGGTAAAAACTAAGGTTCACCGTAACCGTGCTGTCGCAACCAAGGGAGGAGGGAGTAGGGACGATGACGTCGCCGGTTGGTCGGGCTGCATTAAAAATCTCGCCGAAGTAGTTCACTTCACCGCCAAGGCAGATCATCGTGTCCAGGGTACTAGACACCGGGGCAAAGAAGCTCAGGTTCACCGTAACCGTGCTGTCGCAACCAAGGGAAGAAGGTGTGGGAACGATCACATCGCCGGTCGTCCGGGCAGCATTAAAAATCTCGCCGAAGTAATTCACTTCACCGCCAAGGCAGATCATCGTGTCCAGGGTACTAGACACCGGGGCAA